>JAGAOO010000055.1 GCA_017623675.1 Lachnospiraceae bacterium | reverse complement strand
ATTTCCTTTTACTGTTTTTAAGGTTGTATGGTTGGTTTCATGTGCTTCGTTTCCTTCACACATGACCGTTCCCATACGGTCCGTTTTCTGAAATTCTTTAGAATTTTCAGGGTTGTCTTATTGTTTAATTATCAAGGTTCTTTGTTCTTTCTTGACGTATTTTACCGCGTCAACGAATCTTATAATATCACCCACATTTTCATTCGTCAAGGGGTAAATTTAAAGAAAGTTTATTTACCGAATTTGTATATATTGTATACACAATTAAGAACAACTTATCCACATTTATCGTATGTTTGTACACATATTCACATTTTGAGCTTGTGTTCTCCACAATTTATGACTAATTATCCACGTTGCAAATCCCATAACTCCGTAATGCTTAAATCAAATCAATTGCTTCCTTTACATTAGATACGCCGATTAATTTCATTCCTTTTATATCTCTAATATTAGCTGCATTGGATGCCGGCAGAATACAAGTCGTAAATCCCAACTTTGCTGCTTCTTTCACACGCTGTTCAGCCATGTTGACACCACGTACCTCCCCGGTCAAGCCGACTTCACCAAAGATGATTGTATGCTCGTCTACCGGTCGATTACGATAACTGGACACCAATGCCAAAACAATCCCCAGATCAATTGCCGGTTCCGATAATCGAATACCACCTGTCAGATTGACATATGCATCACAGGTTCCCAAATGAATACCTGCCCGCTTTTCTAACACAGCCATCAGCAGATTGACCCGATTAAAGTCCATTCCCACCGTTGTCCTTCTTGGCATCTGGAAATTAGTCTGTGCTACCAGTGCCTGAATTTCAATTAACAGTGGACGGGTTCCTTCCATAGAACATACAACTGTGGAGCCTGCCGCATCAACCGGCCTTCCTTCCAGCATAACTTCAGACGGATTCTTGACTTCGAATAATCCATTGTTCTTCATTTCAAATACACCAAGCTCATTGGTTGCACCAAAACGATTTTTCACGCCTCGCAGAATACGATAATTAGAGCTTCGTTCACCTTCGAAATATAATACAGTATCTACCATATGCTCTAAAGTTCTAGGCCCTGCTACCGTTCCTTCCTTTGTTACGTGTCCGACAATAAATATAGCAATATTATTCTGCTTTGCAATCTGTAGTAAACGATTGGTAACTTCCCTTACTTGTGACACACTTCCGGCTGCATTGGATACTTCCTCCAGCATCATGGTTTGAATGGAATCAACCACCATCACCTCCGGAGCCACACGCTCCATTGCAGATGCAATCACATCTAAATCTGTTTCGCAATGCAGATACATATCCTTTTGAAATTCACCCAATCGCTCTGCCCGCATTTTAATCTGCTGCAAAGACTCTTCCCCGGAAACATACAATACCTTATGCCCATTGGACGTCAGATTCCTGCATACCTGTAACAATAATGTAGATTTTCCGATTCCCGGGTCACCACCAATCAGAATCAGGGAGCCTTTTACAATTCCGCCTCCCAGTACCCGGTCCAATTCTTTCATTCCTGTGCCAATTCGTGTTTCTTCTCCCGTTGTAACCTCTAAAATACTGGCAGGCGCCGAGGTTACAGCTCTTGCTGTATGCTTCTTGGCGCCTGTCACTACTTTTTCTTCTACAAATGTATTCCAAGCCTTGCAGCCGGGACATTGTCCCATCCACTTAGCTGATTCAAATCCACACTCCTGGCAAAAAAACAGTTGCTTTGCTTTCGCCATTTGTCTACTCCTTTTACAGCTTATCGATTTTTACCTTTGCAATTTCATTTGGGGTCAGCTCTACACTAAAGCTTAACTTACCGCCTAAATTGGTTTTCATCTTACCCAAGTTAGTATCATCTACATAAATCTTATATTCCTTACCAGCTTCTAACTCTAAGGTAATCTGCGCATCCTCACTGCCTTCTACACCAAAGGTTACTTTCCGGTCAGAGATTTTCAAATCATGAACAACGGTACCCGGTACTGACTCATAAACCATAGTACCATTCTTCTCCAGTTTCGTAATTTCTTTAAAGGTCTTTATTTTGTATAAATCTCCGTTATGTTCAAAACCATCCAGTTTTGCCTTTGCCGGCAGTTCTGTGTTTCCGAAGCTTAAAGTCCCATTTTCCTCTTTGCGAATTAATTCGTTAATTACTGACATTTCCTTATCCTCCTATAACGTATTGCCCACTCGCCATGCGAATAATCCACTGCACCTGAATGTCTATACCTGCTGTCTATTCACCCGCTTTTTCTTCCGTATCTGCGGTTGATATCATAGTATTATCATATCATGTCCCTGACATTTTGGCTAGTCTATTTCACATTTGTTTCTTCGAAATATCTGACTGCTGCTTTGCCTGAAAATGAAGTTTTTCCTTTCGAACCGTTATGCGTACAAAATCACCATTCTTCACTTCTCCATTCAGAATTGCTTCTGCCAGACCATCCTCTACATAGGACTGGATTGCCCGGCGTAATGGTCTTGCACCGTACTTTTTATCATAACCTTTTTGGAAAATGTATTCCTTCAAATGAACATCATATTTTAAGGTAATATCCATCTGCTCTTTTACCCGTTTACTAAGCTGCTTTAACAGCAAATCAATAATCTGATGAATCTCATTCTCCTGAAGTGCATGGAACACAATAATATCATCAATACGATTGATAAATTCCGGCTTGAATATCCGTTTTACTTCCTCCATAACACCGGATTTCATCTGCTCATGATCCCGCTTCTCATCTGCTGATGAGAAAAATCCCAACTGCTTTGGTTCCATAATACGACCGGCACCTGCATTGGAAGTCATAATAATCACTGTATTCTTAAAGTCTACCTTTCTACCTTGAGAATCCGTAATATGACCGTCATCCAGCACCTGTAACAGCACATTAAAAATGTCCCCGTCTGCTTTCTCCACTTCATCAAACAAGATTACGGAATACGGATTACGCCGAACCTTCTCACTGAGCTGTCCACCTTCTTCAAAGCCTACATATCCCGGTGGCGAACCAATGAGTTTTGATACACTATGCTTTTCCATGTATTCTGACATATCCACCCGTATCAAAGCATCTTCATCTCCAAACATCGCCTCAGCCAATGCCTTTGACAATTCTGTCTTTCCTACACCGGTCGGACCTAAAAACAGGAAAGAACCAATTGGCCGATTCGGGTCCTTCAATCCTACCCGTCCTCTACGGATAGCCTTTGCCACTGCTTCTACCGCTTCCTCTTGTCCAATCACACGCTGATGCAATGTCTTATCCAATTCCCGAAGGCGTTTCGTTTCTTCTTCCTCCAGACGGCTTAACGGAATTTTCGTCCATGCCGAAACCACTTCTGCAACATCACGATCCTGAATGGAATTCGTTTCCTTAAACCGGTCTTTTTCTTCTCGTTTTCTTAAGCGTTCCTGCTTCTTCTGTAATTCTGCAATTTCCTGCTTTTTATTCTTTGCACCCTCTAAATCATCTTCCATTAGACAGGATTCCATTTCAACGGATTTCTCACGTATAGCCTGCTCCAGTCCTAAATATTTTGGAGAACGATTCATGGATGCCAGACGTTTTCTTGAACAAGCTTCGTCAATTAAGTCAATGGCTTTATCCGGAAGATAGCGGTCATTAATATACCGTTCTGACAGAGTAACTGCTGCTTCGATTGCACTATCCTCAATCTGAATGCCATGATGTTCTTCATAGCAAGGGCGAAGTCCTTTCAGAATATCAATTGCCTGTTCTTTATTTGGTTCTTCAACATTGACCGGTTGGAATCTACGTTCTAAAGCAGCATCCTTTTCAATGTACTTACGATACTCCACTGTGGTTGTAGCGCCTATCATCTGTATTTCTCCACGAGACAAAGCAGGCTTTAAAATATTGGAAGCATCAATGGCACCCTCAGCGCCACCGGCACCAATCAGGGTATGAAGTTCGTCTACAAATAATATTACATTACCATCCTGTGTAACCTCTTCAATAATCCGCTTAATCCGCTCTTCAAATTCACCACGATACTTGGAACCTGCTACCATGCCGGACAAATCCAAAGAAAGCAACCTTTTATCCTTAATAGTATCCGGGACGGTTCCCACAGAAATCATATTTGCCAAGCCTTCTACAATGGCAGTTTTACCCACACCAGGCTCTCCCACCAGACAAGGATTGTTCTTCATGCGCCGGCTTAATATCTGCACTACCCGTTCAATTTCATCGGTTCTTCCCACAACAGGGTCCAATTTTCCTTCTTTTGCCTGTTTTGTCAAATCCCGACTATACTTTTCTAACATAGGAGTTGAGGACTTTGCTTTCTTCTTTCCTTTATTTCCTACATATTCATTACGGGCAACTGATGAATCCACTCCCATCGCAACCCGGATATCAATATACAGCTTCTGTATATCAATCCCAATACTGGTCAACACCTTCATGGCAATACACTCCGGTATATGAATCATCGCCAATAACAGGTGTTCCGTTCCAACCAAATCACTATGTGTCCGAAGAGCTTCTGCCTTACTTTGCTCCATAACCTTCTGATACATAACCGTATATTGGTATTTACTTTTGGTTGCCAAGTTTCCATTGCCTACAATGCTGTTCTCAATCAGCTTTTCAATTCGCTCCTTTTGAATTCCATGTGATTCCAAAATCTTAGCCGCAACATTTTCAGCCTCTTCTAAAATTCCTAATAACAGATGTTCACTGCCGATACAGTCATGCTGCATTCGTTTTGCAGCTTTTGCTGCCGCTTTTATGGATGCATCCGCTGCCTTCGTATATTGATTATTCATATTTCTACTCCTTCTCTTCCACTATAATGTCAATCTGTGGTCTTGCCGATGAAAAGGTATCATACATATCCTCTACCAATTTCTGCATTTCTTCCAGCGTAATATTCTTACAGACTGCCTGTGCAACTATCATTTCCATATTAGAATGTATATTCTCTACGTGATGACTCTTATTTTCCATACTAACAGAAATCACTGCACCATTTCTGCGGTCCAGTTTCACATATCCATCCTGACGTAATAATGCATACGCTTTATTTACTGTATGCATATTCACACCCAGTTCATTTGCCATCTGCCGAACCGATGGTAATGAGTCTCCATCCCTCAACATATCTTTCGCAATTCCCAGAATAATCTGGTTTCGTAGTTGTATGTATAAGGCTTCATTACTATTAAAATCTATTTCTATCAACATAGTACCACCTCATTTATCTTCTGTTATATCTATGCTATAACAGAAGGTATGTTATGTCAAGGTCGAACTAACTGCAAAATTCGTTTATACACAGAAGAAGCCCTGCTTTATACAGAGCCTCTTCGCCTTATGCCTTCTTTTTGAAATATATTACGATTCCAATGATACCACCCAATAAAATGACTGAAACACCTGACAATACATAAAGTATCACTTGCAGATTTTGTACTTTTTCATCCTCCGTCACAATAACAGATTCTGTAGATGGTTCCTCTGTGGATGCCGGTTCCTCTATCATTTCCGGTTCAACATATCTCTGATAAGTTCCCTCTTTCGTATCATAGAGATAAAATCCGGTTTCTCCTTGAATATTCATAGCATACACCAAAACAAATTCATCATTTCCATCTTTTATATATCCTGTTACCTTCTGTCCTTGAATTTCAATTTCTGTTGCTTCATATCCGGCAGGAATTGCAACAGAAGCATCCGCCGTCAGAATCAGGTAACGGTTCACATTTGCCTGAAACTCAATATATGGAACAAAGGAAGAATTCTCCTTATTATATATAAACCATTGCCCGTTTCCTTCTGGATTTAACAAATACACAATCTGAATCAACTGATTCGGGCTATTATATACAGTAATCGACTGCTCATCATAGGTTTCCTCTGCTGTTTGAAATCCCTCCGGAACCGTAACACCTTCCATTTGCTCTGCTGTGGCAAATGTATACTCCGCCCCATCTATCGTGACAGGCGGTAATTCCTTTTCGTCTTCTACCTCTCCACAATTAATATTTAAAACATAGGTTCTCTGGGTTCCATTTTCTGCAGTAACTACAATATATGTTTTGTTTGCTCCCGGCTCCAAATCATTATTATGGGATACAGCCACTTTCGCTTTGCTATCTCTTGGAACAGCACTTACAACTATCGAGGTTGTATCCTCCGGCAGTTCTACAGTATAAGAAGTAGTTCCGGACTGGAATGCCGGATTCAAGGTCCCCGGTGAAATTTCCAGACTCTTTAAGTAATTGTCATCTGAACCGGTTAATGGTGCTTCACCATTACCGCCATTGTTCCCATTATTGCCACCGTTTCCGCCTCCACCACTAGGTGCTTGAGGTGCCGACACGGTTACGGTTGCTCCGGCATGGGAAATTGGTAATACACTTTCGTCCCAAGCATAAGCTTCCCCACCACTGGTGGAAATTGCTGTACTTCCATTACCAACTGCCTTGAAATTCAAAGTGGCAGATAACCGACTCTGAGAACCATCCCCATACCCGGCAATCATAACAGTTCCACCACCACCATTTCCACTTCCACCCGTATATTCTAAAACGGATGAATCATAAGTAACGGCCATTGAATAAGAGCCAATCGCTCCTTCCGTAGAAACATTCACTGTCACTGATATAGTATCGCCAATCTTAAGATTACTGTTTGAAACTGCAATTGTAACACTTGCGCCGGCTGCATATGCCGGTTCCTGAATACTCAAAACACACATCAGAAATGCCAATAATACAATCCCAACATTTTTCATAAGTTTTTTCATTTTATTTCCTCCAGATAGCTATTGCTGTATTGGTGCGGATCCAATTATCTGCTTTTGTATTTTTAGCAAATCTAAGGCTGACACCGAACCACTCTTTTTTACATTTGCTGCCTCCAGATAAGCACCTGACAACGGACTTGCTCCAATTAAATGTTTCTGAACTTTTAGCAAATCCAGTGCATTGATTATACCATCACCGGAAACATCACCATAGATAATCACTGTAAAGTTTATTGTTGCAGAATCATTTGTGACTCTGACAATATCACCGGTACCAACCGTTCCCGTCTTCGCTGTCACTCCATCTGCCTGATAAACAGACACAGTTCCGCCATTTGTTGTAATGCTACTTAATAAGGTCTGGACATCTGTTCCTACTGTAATACCGGATATTTGATTATTATCAACTTTATAATTCGTACTGATTGTCGGGGTGTTCTCTGTTCCTCCCGACATATTCCCATTATTATCCTTCCGAACGATTGTGATGGTATATGTCCTCTTATCTCCATTCTGCGCTGTTACCGTAATTGGTACAGTATTCGTTCCTACCGACAGGTTCACTGTTCCTGTACCGGAAATACCTGCCTTACTATTCACAGTTGTCGCCGAAACAGTAACACTACTAATTTCATTTCCTACAATAATTGAGTATTCCGTTGTTCCACCACTAAAGGATGGGGTCAGAGTACATCCGGATACTGTAAGACTACTTAACCAATGATTCGGACTTCCGGAATCAGCAGGCTTTGTAACTGCCTGTGCCGGCATATTGTTATAAACCGGAATCTTAAAAACCAAAGCTGCATTAATTAATCCATTGCTGCGATATGCATTGTAAATAGTACGTGCTTCCGATGCCGGAGCCTGCACATTACTCATATACTGATGTCCGTACAAATTATCTCTATATGTAACATTAAACTTCTGTGTATAGAGGGTATCCTGTCCCCGATTTATATAGGAAGCTCCAATAAATTGGGCACCACCCATAATCGCTTTGTAAGCACTGTTCCATGGTCTTCCATAGGAACCGGTTAAGGATGCCCATGCCAATCCTTTATTCACTGCTCCGCCACCGGCAGAATCTACGGAACCCACATTAAAAAAGTTAAAAATGCCCGGATAATTAGGACTTTGTCCGGTGGCATTTACACCGGCAGTGGTTCCCATTTCCTGTCGCATTCGGGATGCCAGATGATACGGACTTACATTATAGGTTGCTGCCGCTTCCATAATCTCATCTGAAAATTTACGAGTTTCTCCTGCCGGGCAGCTATTATACATAAATGTACCCACCAGAATTGCTTCCACACCGGAAACTCCATGAATACTGCTATCATAAGACAATTGTTCAAATGCAAATATGTACATTTCATCCATATAGGTTCGTGGGTCTATGTAATATGCAACAATTTCCTCTGATGCCGCGAACCATGTAGTGCCATCATAAGGGGACCAAGTATCTGTTGCCCAGTTATATCCAACTTCTGTTTCCCGCCAATTATAATGGGGAGCCGAACTGGTACCCTGAATCAAATTCTTAATCTGCCCTTGCTTGTTTCGTTCATTTTCAATTACCGTATTCCAATCCAGTCCGGTCTGTACGGCAGTAAATTTCCAATTCGGATGAAGAGCATGAAGTTCTCGAAGATACGGCTTATAGCTTTCCGGGAAGCCTTGCGCAGTCATATATGCTTCAAAGTCTGTATCCGTTGGATTCGAAGCTTCGCTATTCACAATCCTGACAAAGTCTGCATGAACATATCCGGTATAGGTTTCACCGGTACCATCCTTCGTAAAAGATACATGATACCACTGACTGTTTGGCTGATCCAAAACGGTCATCATCTGCCCGCCCTGAATCTGTGTAACTCTGTTCGAGCTCGTACTTGCCGCTTCACGCACATTCAAATTCGTTGTTCCGGGTATCACCTGGGCAAGTGTTGCCGCCATAACAACATTGGCATCACCTGAAAAATTTCCCAGTTGAGTAAAGGAAACAGCAATGACCACACTCAGCAAGACTGCCAGCCATTTCTTCCCTCTTTTCTTTATCGTCATAATTGGTATTCACTCCATTCTTATGTAAACCACAATATATTCCATAGTCAATCTAATTTTACCACAATATAATCAAAAAAAGAAGTTTTTGTTTCAAGATACGATAATCTTTCACAAAAACTTCATATTTTTTCTAATTTCTGGAAATTCTATGCTTCATCAATTGCTTTTCCAATATCATGACGCATATACTTATTGTCGAATTCCACCCATTCTGTCGCCTTATAAGCATTGGCTCTGGCTTCCTTCAGATTCGCTCCCTTTGCGGTAATTCCTATTACACGTCCGCCATTGGTTACAATCTTACCATCCTTCCATGCGGTTCCTGCATGAAACGCATAGTATCCGTCTTTATCTTTGAAAGCATCCAAGCCTTTCATTTCAAAGCCTTTTTCATATGATACCGGATAACCGTCAGATGCCAACACAACACAAACTGCTGCATTGTCTTCAAATTGCAAATCAATCTGATCTAAGGTTCCATCAATACAAGCTTCCATAACTTCGATAATGTCATTCTTCATTCTAGGAAGAACCACCTGTGCCTCCGGGTCACCAAACCGGGCATTGTATTCCAACACCTTGGTTCCCTTTGGTGTAATCATTAAACCACAGAATAGAATACCAACAAAATCTCTGCCCTCTGCTTTCATGGCAGCCATAGTCTTTTCATATACTTCCTTCTGGCAAAATGCATCGATTTCCTCTGTATAAAATGGGCTTGGAGAAAAGGTCCCCATTCCACCGGTATTCAAACCCTGATCCCCGTCTTTTGCACGTTTGTGGTCCTGTGCCGAGGTCATAGTTTTAATATGGGTACCATCACAAAATGCCAGTACAGACACTTCCCGTCCGGTCATAAACTCTTCAATTACCATCTTATTTCCGGCACTGCCAAACTGTTTATCCAGCATGATAGACTTTACTCCGGCTTTTGCTTCTTCTAATGTATTACAGATTAATACACCTTTTCCCAACGCAAGCCCATCTGCTTTTAATACGATTGGAAAATCTGCTTTTGTTTCCAAATACTGGATCGCTGCATCCGCATCCTCAAATGTCTCATAAGCTGCTGTTGGAATCTGGTACTTTTTCATCAAATCCTTGGAAAATGCTTTGGAACCTTCAATAATGGCGGCATTCTTTCTCGGTCCGAATACCCGTAGACCTTCCTTTTCAAACTCGTCTACAATTCCACCTACCAATGGGTCATCCATACCAATAATTGTCAAATCAATTGCCTGCTCCTTCGCAAAAGCAACTAACTTATCGAATTCCATTGCCTTAATATCTACACACTCTGCCAATTGAGAAATGCCTGCATTTCCAGGTGCACAATATATCTTATCTACCTTTGGGCTTTCACTTACCTTCTGTGCAATTGCATGCTCTCTTCCACCGCTACCAACGATTAAGACCTTCATGTTATTTCCTCCTTGGATTTTATTTCTATTCCTGAATTACAGTTTTTCCATCTACAACGCATACTTTCCCATTTGCAATCATATCAATCGCCTGAGGAAGCAGCTTCCATTCTGCCTGTTCCATCACTCGTTGCTGCAATACCTTAGGCGTATCTCCCTGTTGCACTTCTACTGCCTTTTGCAGAATAATAGGACCTGTGTCCGTACCTTTATCAACAAAATGAACGGTTGCTCCTACCACCTTTACTCCCCGTTCCAATGCTGCTTCATGTACCTTCAAGCCATAATAACCGGTTCCGCAAAATGCCGGTATCAAGGATGGGTGAATATTAATAATACGATTCTCGTATTCGTCTATCATTTGTTCCGGAATCACCACCAAAAAACCTGCCAAAACAATTAAATCTACATTGTAAGAATTAACCGTATCCAGCAACGCCTGGTTAAATGCTTCCCGGTCAGAATAGTCCTTTGGGGATACACATATTCCCGGTATTCCAGCTTTTTCAGCCCGCTCTAATGCCTTTACTCCATAATTGTTACTGATGACAACCGCTATTTCAGTATTGGTAATGGTTCCATCTGCAACACGGTCAATAATTGCCTGCAAATTGGTTCCTCCACCGGATACCATAACTGCAACTCTTAGCATAAGGTTACTCCTTTTTCTCCTGCTTCAATCTGACCTACAACATACGCATCTTCTCCGGCTGCCTTTAATGCCTCCAGGGTCTTATCTGCATCTGCAGGGTCAACAGCAAGTATCATTCCAAGACCCATGTTGTAAGTATTATACATCATCTTTTCTTCTACATTACCTACCTTCTGCATCAAAGTGAAAATAGGCAGAACCGGATAAGAATCCTTCTTAACAACAGCCCGTACACCTTCCGGTAACATTCTTGGAATATTCTCATAGAAACCGCCTCCGGTGATGTGGCTGCAGCCCTTAACTGTAACCCCTGCTTCCTTTACGGAGCGAAGTGCCTTTACATATATCTTCGTTGGAGCCAATAAGGCTTCTCCTAATGTCTTACCCAATTCATCATAGTAGGTATTCAGAGATTCCTCTGTCATTTCAAAAATCTTACGTACCAGTGAAAAGCCGTTACTATGTACACCACTGGAAGCGATACCAATTAATGTATCGCCGGCTTTAATATTAGCTCCGGTAATTAAATCCTTCTCATCTGCAACACCAACAGCAAAGCCTGCAAGATCATATTCATCCTCCGGCATAAGTCCCGGATGCTCTGCAGTTTCACCGCCAATCAAAGCTGCGCCAGACTGCTTACAACCTTCTGCAACACCGGAAACAATGGTTGCAATTTTTTCCGGATAATTCTTACCACAGGCAATATAGTCCAGGAAAAATAAAGGTTCTGCACCTGCACAAACAATATCATTGACACACATAGCCACACAATCAATACCAATGGTATCATGCTTATCCATAATGAAAGCCAGTTTTACCTTTGTTCCACAACCATCCGTGCCGGATAACAAAACAGGATTCTCCATATCTTTGATTGCCTTTAAGGAAAACGCACCTGAGAAACCGCCAAGGCCACCCATTACTTCCGGTCTTACTGTTTCCTTAACATATTTCTTCATCAATTCTACTGATTTATAACCTGCCTCAATATCAACGCCAGCCTTTTTATAATCCATGTTTTGTTCCTCCTGCAACTCTCATTATACTTTTACATTCTTATGTTCCGACCTTACTGATATGTCGATTCCTCGTTTATTATAGATTATGAATTCTCATTTGTAAAGAATAAGACTTTATCCTCATATGAATGTTTTTTATGCTTTCTGTTCTATTTTGTAACTTTTTTGTGAATTTTAGGTTTTTTCATAAAATAATGTATATTTCTTTACAAAGTTATGATAAAATAGGAATAGTTATTACTTGGAGATACTTGGGGAGGTGGCTAAATGTCAGACAAGCGTTTTACAATCGGTTTATTTATCTGTCACTTAGATAATGATTATGCCTATGACATCTGTAAAGGTGTTGACTACGCTGCAAAGGAATTAGATGTTAATCTGGTGATTTTTCCCGGAATGTATATCGACGCAGCATACAACGATCCGGCAAATGCAAAATATGACTATCAGTATAACTCTGTCTTTTATTACGCAAAGCCAGAGTCTATTGATGCGTTAATCATTTCTATCGGTACCATTGGTACCTTCTTAGATGATGCCGACACCATTGCATTTCTTGACCGTTTTAAGGACATACCAATTCTAACCCTGGAATCCGAATATCCCGGCTACCCTTCCCTAATCATTGACAGTACCCGGGGATTAAAAGATGTAATTAACCACCTGATATATGAACATCATAAAAAGCATATCGGCTTTATCAGTGGACGCCAAGGTAACTCAGATGCAGAGGAACGTTTAGAGGTCTATAAATCAACCCTGGAAGAAGCCGGTCTTCCGGTTCAGGAGGATTTAATTGTATATGGTAATTTCTCAGAGTACTGCGAGGATTTGGTTGAAGCTTTATTAGACTCCCATCCGGAAATAGATGCTCTTTGTTTTGCAAATGACCAGATGGCACTTGGCGGATATAATGTTTTAAAACGCAGGGGGATTGAAATTGGCAAGGATATCGCTGTCACCGGTTTCGATGATGTACCCCTCGCCATGGCATTGGAACCGGCATTGACAACCGTACGTGCAAATGCCTGTGAGCTTGGTTACCGTTCGGTTTATGAAACTATTTCACTGATTAAAACCGGAAAAACCACTACTTCCCGTTTAAATTCTGCAATGATTATTCGGGAATCCTGTGGCTGTTCCAATGTTATGAATTCTTTTGATTCATCCAAAGAAGATGGCATTACCGGAAAGACGAAAACAGGACTTACTTGATTTTATTATTGATACCGTATTTATCAACGATAAAGAAACCTTTATCTATAATCGAATATCCGCCTTAATTACCAAGTATGTTTCGCTTATTTTGAATGTTGTATTAGACCCGGATGCTAATGATTTCCCGATAGAAACATTAAAGGATATTGCCAAGGAATATATTAAATCGGATATTCCATTGTATTACTCCATTGTGCAATTAAATTACTGTTTCCATACCATTGAAAAGCTGGTATTATCCTTAATTACTGACGAGAGTAAGAAGGTCGCTTTCTGCATTGCCTCTAATGCGGTATCCATGCAGCTGTTAAGTGCTGAGTCCAGCTTCCGTTATAACGAAAAGCATGAATATAAACTGAACATCTGGACTTCCAGCTATATTATACGGGACACTATGACCAATAGTAATAATGTCGAATTAGTCTATAATCAAATGGGCGATAAGATGCAACGCTTGGATATGATTAGTTCTTACATTTACACCATGCCATCGGATGCTGTGCATCTGGATTCAGACGGAACCTGGCATATACCGGAGCAACTTCAATTACAGGTATATAACAAGGACCAAGTGACTGTACCCCTCACTAAGGCAGAATATCTGGTTTCCGTTAAGGATTTATTCCGTAATCCTTATATGCCACAGAAGAGACGGTATACCATGGTAGTAACGCCAATTTTCACCAGTGAGGTTCATCATGGGCTGTTCGTTTGTGAAGTGGATATTGCGTATTTCCACCACATTTATTCTATCAGCTTAGAGCTTGGAACCACCTTAAAGTTCTTGAAAATGTACGATGAACAACAGCAGACCAACCAGCAATTGGAATATACCTTATCTGTACTGCATGAAAAGAATCGACAGCTCAGTAAGATATCTACCATTGATGAATTAACCGGATTGAAAAACCGGAGAGGATTTTTAACCGAGACACAGACTGTCATTTCCTCTTCTATCAATAAGGGACAACATGCAATCCTGCTTTTTGCCGATATGGATAATTTGAAAATGGTAAATGATATGTTTGGACATGAGGATGGAGACTTTGCCTTACGCACAATTGCAACTGCCTTGAAAACCAGTTTGCGTGGCAATGATATTATCGGGCGTATTGGTGGTGACGAATTTGTTGCATTTGCCATCCTGGGTAGTCAGCAATCAGCTGATACCCTTTCCAACCGAATTCGCAACAAATTAGAAATCATGAATCGAAACTGTGACAAACCATATTACATTGAAGCGAGTATTGGTATTGTAGATTTTGTATGTGAAGAAACCTTGGATATTCAATCGCTTATAAAGAAAGCAGATGACGCTTTATATGAGAACAAATCTCACAAGCGTCGTTCTGTCTTAAAGGAAAGCTAAATGCCATTTAATTCCTGATATAAGCTTCTGGCATAACTATCTGTCATACCACATACCAGGTCTGTCACCAAGAGGAGACGCAGATACAGCTTTTCTTCTTCGCTCTTTCCCACAGAATCTACGTAATACCGTTCCATATAATTGTCAGATATTAATGTAACCACTTTTTCATCAATGGTTCCTAACTGTTTATCTGTATCAAAGTAGATTGCTGCCTTAACGAATTTATCCAGCAGGAATTCCAACATATGACCTGCCGCTATTTCCAGTTTGTAAATCGGTTCTGAGATAAATGCATTACGATAAGCAATGGCACCCATCGCTTCCATTAATCCTTCTGCATAAGTTCCATAGAATAAATCATGCCCATAGGTTCCATTCATAATCGCTTCGTAATTAGAAATAAAACCATGAGTTGCACACTTAATCAGATAGTTCTGTACATTCACTGCCCAATTCTGTACTGCATAAAACTCAGGATTGCCATACTCCCGATTCAATGCTTTTTGGTATTGATACCGCAATTCCTCCAGTGGATTAAAATAATTCGTTGCCCACACAGGTGTATTCTTATTCAGTTGCATCAATTCCCTCTCCAGCATTCCATAAGTAATACAGCCTTTTTTCACAGCATCTTCAATATCTGCTGTCTTATATGCAATATCATCTGCTGCCTCTAAGATAAATGTCATAGGATTACGACACCCATTGGTTCCGGCTGCTTCCTGAATCTCTGAAAATACATCTCTATCCGCATAAAAGTATCCCATTTTTTTATACTTAATATCCTCCGATTCCGGATTCGATTCCAAAGAGGAATTCGGATACTTAATAATCGTACTCAACAGTGCATATGTCAGATTCATACCATACTCGTCAGAAAAGAAATGAAGTTTACTCACTAGGCGCAATGCCTGAGCATTACCTTCAAATTGATAAAAATCCTGCTTCATCTGTTCCGTTAGCATATCTTCTATTTTACGGTCATAATACTTCAATTCCGGTAAACGTTCTACAAACCACTGTCTGATGGCAGTTTCGCCAAAATGTCCAAAGGGTGGATTCCCTATATCATGTATCAGACCGGCACATTGAAGCACGATGCACATATCCTCTGCAATCCGCCAATTAAAATTCGGGTCTTTCTTGGATGCAATCAGATTCTTGCCAATATTTTGTCCCAAAGAACGTGCAAAGGATGAAACCTCTAAGGAATGTGTAAGCCTTGTTCGAATAAAATCACTTTTATCCAATGGAAACACCTGTGTCTTATCCTGTAGTCTTCGAAAAGATGCACTTCCGATAATCTTCTGATAGTCCTTTTCGTATTCAGTTCTCAAGTCCCGCCCTCCGGTAGAATTCACCGTATATGTCATCCTTCTTCTTGGGCAGAGCAATTGATTCCATTCCATGTCTGCTTCTCCTGCTTTTAATCTGTAATAATACGTCTTGCACCATAAGGGGTATCGTAATAAACACTTGACACTATGATTCCGGTTCTGGAATCACAGGCATGTACAATCTGTCCATTTCCAATATAAAGTGCCACATGGTGTATAGTTCCGTTGCTATATGCATAAAACACCAAATCACCCGGCTGTAAATTACTGATTTCCACCGGCACACCATTGCTGAACTGTGCTCTGGAGGAACGATTAATCGTATACCCGAAATGTTCATATACCCGCATGGTAAAACCGGAGCAGTCTGTACCATTTGTCAAACTGGTTCCTCCCCATACATAGGAATTTCCTACAAACTGCAATCCATAATTTACAATCTGCATACGTTTTGTGGATGCCAGTTCATCTATGGTATATGCTGTCTTGGTTCCAAAATGAACCGTTACATAATCCGCAGAAACATATCCTTCCGTACCATCCTCTAAGGATATCTTCACCCAGCCCTCTAATTCTTCTAAAACCGTCAAATCCTGATTCTGTACCACTCGTTCCAAGATAGACGATTCCGTTGAAGGAGTTTCCCGCACCATCAACACATCTGCATTAACAGTTGCAACTGTCGTGCAAACCTGTTGGGCATAAGCACCGGCTTCATCATCAAACACCAAATAATCATTGCTGACATATCCATCTACATTGCCGGAATGTATCTTTGACCATCCTTCTCCACGTTCCACAACATCTGCCAAAGAACCAACCACCATTTTACCAACAATTGCGCCGTCTGTACTTGGTATCTCCCGGACATTCAACGCATTATCCACAACTGCCATACATTTACCGGCATATTCCGGATAGCTTCCTGCTTCCGGTACAGCTTCTCCTAATATCTGAGAAGTATCAACTGTAATTCCCAGCTCATCATCGGATAAATTCTCTATATAATTGTCTACATCATAGGCGATGCCGGCAACAGCACTGCTGTTATATCGTTTGGAAGCCCCAACCTGTTTCGATAGCAAAATAGAACAAATCAATACAATTACGCTTCCAACAGCAACCATAATAAATGCCTTTATTAATTCCTGTTTTTTCATTGACATCTCTCTTCTCATAATGTTCATATCCCTATCTCAATTACATTTGTTTTTATAAAATCATAGTTACCGTTTCAGTATACCAAATCCCATTGGTATATTCAAATCTAAAATGCATATAATACCAGCAAAGATATTTCACAGAAAGCGAGGACATTGTTAATGAATGAAACATTTCCCTTTCAGGTAGAACCTCTACCCTATCCATATGATGCGTTAGAACCGGAATTATGCAGAGAAATCCTGGAATTCCATCACGATAAGCATTATAAAACCTATGTTGATAATTTAAATGGAATTCTGGCGGATTTCCCCAAATTACAAGACAAAACTCTAGAAGATCTTTTGACTCATATCGAAGATTTGCCGGAAACCATCCAAACCGGAATTCGGAACAATGGTGGTGGTGTTTACAATCACCAATTGTATTTTCGCTGTATGCAGGGAAACGGTTTTTCCATGCCGGATGGAGAATTAGCCAATGCCATCCATCGGGATTTTGAATCCTTTGATAATTTTAACCGGGTTCTGACCAATGCAGCCATCAAGTTATTCGGCTCCGGTTATGCCTGGCTGGTATGGAAGGGTGGAAAGCTTTCCGTAGTCACCACTGCTAATCAGGATACCCCAATTACAAATTCCCAGAAACCAATTCTATGCATTGATGTCTGGGAACATGCTTATTATCTGCAATATCAAAATCGTAGAGCTGACTACGTTGCAAACTGGTTTCAGTTAATTAACTGGGAGTATGTGGACACTCTGTTCCAACTTGCCAGTCAGCAATAAGTTATCTTTCATTATTGAAAGGATAATAATTCGGATACTTCTTTCCGCTTTGGTGCTTCCGGCTGGAATATCGGATAACCAATTGCTACCAATGCAGCAACCTGCTGTCCTTCCGGAATATTCACAACTTCTGCAATCTTTGCTTCATCAAAGATTCCCATAATGACAGAACCCAGACCTTTTTCATGTGCTGCAAGGCAGAAGGTTTGGGTTGCAATTCCGGCATCAAACATCTCCCAACGATCTTCCTTAGATGTGGTATAGGAACCATCCTTTTCAAATCCAGACCGATTCTTCACCATAGTAACCACTACTAAAACAGGACACCGGCTGATGGTTTTCATATTATATTCAAAGTTCAATACACAATCAGAGGCAATCTTCTGTAATTTTTCTTTATCCTCAACCACAATATAACGGGTAATCTGTGTATTCTTCCAGGAAGGTGCATAGGTGGCTGTACCTACCACTTCCTCTAAAATCTCATGAGGAACTGCTTCCTCCTTAAACTTTCTACAGCTTCTTCTTGTCTTAATACATTCGATTGCTTCCATGCTATCTTCCCCTTTCTTCCCTTTCGTTTTTGCTTTGCTCCTGCCATTGCATCAGAACAGCTTCCAGTTCTTCTCTGGTTTCGATTTCATTTACTTTTCCACGGATTTTAGTAGAGTTAGGATATCCGGTTGTATACCAGGACACATGTTTTCTCATCTCATGCACACCGGTATATTCTCCTTTAAATGCAATCATCATATCCAAATGTTGAAGAATCATGGCTACCACTTCCGAAACCGGAGGTTTTTCTTCTACAACCCCTGTCTTCAATGCCTGCTTAATCTGATGAAATATCCACGGATTCCCTTTGGCTCCCCTGCCTATCATAAATGCATCGCAACCGGTTTCTTTTTTCATCCGCAAAGCATCTTCTGCTGTCAGGATATCCCCATTCCCGATTACCGGTATAGAAACTGCCTCCTTCACCTGTCGGATAATATTCCAATCTGCTTCTCCTGCATAATATTGGGTACGTGTTCTTCCGTGTACTGCAACTGCTGCCGCACCATTTTCTTCAGCGATTCTTGCAATTTCCACTGCATTTACATGTTCTTCATCAATGCCCTTACGGATTTTAATGGTGACCGGCACCGATACTGCCCGGCTCATTGCCGAAACAATTTCTCCTACCAGCTTCGGGTTCTTCATCAATGCCGAACCTTCTCCATTGTTAAACACCTTTGGCACGGGGCAACCCATATTCACATCAATAAAATCAAATCCAATTGCTTCCACTTGTTTTGCCATTTCTGCCATTAGCTGAGGTTCGGAGCCAAACAACTGTAACCCTATGGGTTGTTCTCTTTTATCTAATGCCAGCAAAGGAATGGTATTCTTATTCTTATAAAACATCGCCTTTGCACTTACCATTTCCGTATACAGAATGTCACACCCCTGTTCCTTACAAAGCAGTCGAAATGGTAAATCCGTAATGCCTGCCATTGGTGCCAATATTAATTTATCCTGAATATCAATGGTTCCCATTCTGGCTTCCATATCTATTTCCCCTGTTTTTCATAAATCAGCTTTAAGCCTTTTAATGTCAAATCCGGATCATATTCATGGATGGCAGTTGTTTCTTTCGAAATAATTTTACCAAGACCTCCCGTTGCTACAACCTTCATTTCCTCTAATCCGGCTTCCTCCTGCATCTTTCGGATAATATATTCTGTCTGTCCGATGCAGCCATAGATTAAACCAGCCTGCATACTGGTTACTGTGTTCTTTGCCAGAATACTATCCGGCTTGCGGATTTCAATTTCAGGAAGCTTAGCAGCATTATTCCACAGAGCATTTGCCGAAATACGAATACCCGGTGAGGTTACTCCTGCCACCAGACTTCCGTCGCCCAACACCAAATCGTGGGTCGTTGCCGTACCAAAATCGATGACCAGCACCGGACCACCGTACAACTCATAAGCTGCAACTGCATCTACAATACGGTCTGCACCCATCTCTCGAGGGTTCTCAGTTGCCAGTTTGATACCGGTCTTGATTCCCGGCCCGACAATAATCGGCTTTACATGCAAATACTTCCAGATGCCACTGGTCAAAGAATGCATTACATCCGGCACTACGGATGCAATGATAACTGCCTGAACTTCTTTCACCTGAATATTCCTTGCCGTCAATAAGTCTGTAAAGAAAATACCATATTCATCTGATGTACGGGGTATCTTAGTCGTCATACGAAAGGTTCCTTTAATGGAATCTCCCTTAAACAAGCCAATGGTAATATTGGAATTTCCTACATCTATTGTTACTAACATCTATTACTAATCTCCTTATATCGCGGTCATTTTGTCTTCTTATGCTTCATGAAAGACAGATTATCAAATTTCATAATCTACACAGCACCGGCTTGTCTTAACTTTTCCGATTTCCTGTGCCACTGCAACATGTGCCGGATGGATGGTATACATAGCACAATCCTCTATTGTATCAAAGTCAGCAATCAGAATAAGCTGAGCATTGTCCTCCGGTGCACTCTCACAGTTTACACCTACCTCCATTTTCTTTAAAAATGGTATCTGTTCCGGTAAAGCCTTCAGTAATTCCCCTAGTCTCTCTGCCTCCTGGGTTGGTGTTAATTCTCCTGTTCCTTGAATTCCAAACGTAACAGCATGACGTATCATACTCATTCTCCTTTCATTTCTAAATTATTTATTCTTCTTCCATGGTCTGCCCTAAAAAGAATACTTTATAGTACATTTCCAGTGCTTCCAATAATTCCTTTCGTTCTTCCCGCATTTTCTTAATCATCAATGCACTACCGATTTCATCATATAATAAATCACCTTCATTTGCGGCGGTAATAAAATTCAAATTTCCTTTCGAATCAAATTCCAACGTCAGAATTCCTCCGATATCCTCCGTGTACAATACACACATGATTTGCAATTCCCGTTGGATTGAAGATGGAAGATTTTCAAAATCTTCATTTAAATAATATTTTTCCTCATACTTTGAGGACACACACAATATAACATTTTCCTGATACATCGTCTTTCCTTCCCTTTCGGTTTATTCTTCACTCTCTTCCCAGAATGAAATCGGGTCATTCCAATCCAGATACCAGCCATTTTTTCCTAACGAATATCGGAACATGTATCGGGCGTAGATTTCTTCATCCGGCACATACGGCTGATTCCAGTAGCGGGAATCGGCAGAATTCTCCCGATTATCACCCAGTAAGAAATACGAATCTTCGGGCACCTGCCACACAGACTGTCCTATATGCAGCTCGGTGGTTCTTCCCTGTGTATATGCATCGGATATTTTTCTGCCATTTACATAAACTCCGTCTGCCATGATTTCCACTGTATCTCCCGGGCATCCTATCACACGTTTCACCATGAATTCATTGTATTCCGCACTCCAAAATACAACAATCTCACCATAAGTTGGTTCTTGAAACCAGTAAACCATGCGGTTTCCCACAATCCGGTCTCCGGTCAAAATGGTGGTTTCCATAGAACCGGTAGGAACGACTGCAAGAAAGAACATTACCTGGGTCAGAATCAAGGCAGCCAAAATCCCCCACAGCACCGGCAAAACGTATGATTTTATTATTTCCTGAAGTCTGTCCTCTTTGTGTTCCGCCTCGTCAATACCGGAATCCGGTTCATAATCCTGACTGATTTTTTGATTCGCGTCCTCCAGCACTTGCTTGATTTCATTATCTTCTATCATTTCTTCCGTAATCTCCGATATTTTCTTCCTAATGTTTTCTAATTATAACACAGAATAGAAAAAATAACCATAAGATAGCTCTTTTCTTCTAAAAATGGCCACCAAAAATACTGAAAGTCCATAAGCCTTACTTTATTCTGCTGACAACAGCTTCCCAATTCCTGTTCCAATTGAAAAGCACCTTCTACTCTGGATAACTGCATGGCCTGTAAACCTGAAGTTCCCGTTGTCATCAAAGTTTGCAATATTGCTTCCTCCAGTGCCGTTTCTTCTCGAAAAATCGTTGTGTATTCCAATCCCAAGATTAGTTTTTTCGTAATCCCTCGAATTTCCTCTATGAACCCTTCTGCCATTTTACAGTTTGCTTCTTGAATTAATCGAAGAGCTTCGGCATAGACGTCAGAAGCCAGTTGTGTTTGAAGCTTTCTGGTTCGCAGTACCAACTCCATATAAAGCTGACTATGCAGTCCCAGACAGACGGCACTATCTATCCGTTCTATCTCTTCCTGTCTCATGGCGTTACGAATATCCCGTAAAAAACCGTAAGATTCCTGAAGCCTTTTAAAATAATCCTCCCACCACTGATGGATTGCTTTCATTCCCTGATGCAATGCTTTTTCATACTCTTCATAATCCTGTTCCGCAATGCACACCAAGTCAGTCTCCACAATACGCAGACAGGATACAGCCTCGGGCTGTTTCTTTTCAATTTTACTTACCGCCGCTTCCAGTGCTTCCTGATTAATATCCGCCAGCCATATTTCTCTTTTGTTGTCTGATAATTCTTCCAAATCGATATCATCACAGGCACCGGCTCCAAGAATCAATAGCCTGCCGTCACTTTGACATTCTTTTTGTATATAATCGGTAATTTCCTGGCGGTATTGACTCCAACGTTTTTCTGCTCCTGAAATCCGTTCATTTCCTTTTACCATCTTACTCCTGACTTTCCGTTTCCCACGCACTCATTTCCAACCATAATCGGCAATACACACCAATAGGGGTCTGATTTTCTAATACATGAATTCCTAATCTCGCATAATTTTGTTTCGTTTCATAACCACTGCTACTACTAACTGCACCCACCAGATAGATTGGAGTTTCTTGCCTTTTCGCCATCTCTGCCAATCTCTCTAATTCGGAATTAATTGCTATGGTACCGGAATGATAGCTTTCCAACACGATTGCTTTTACTGCTGAAGATAATTCCGGATATGCCATTCCCGGATATGCCCGAAGCCACAAAATGGAATCTGTAACGGAAGCCAATCCATGATACGGTACTTTTTCCGGCTTTTCTGCCAGACCTTCACCCTCTATCCAAGTTCCATGTTCATCATAACAGCCAGCAAACCTATGATGAATACTAAACAAATTATCTTCAAATGTCTGGTGTGCCAACATCCTGCTTCCTCTATGAATATAGGTCTTTCCATCCGAATTCTGATAAACCGCAAACACTCCCCGCAGCTTCTTGGGAACACTTTCAACCGCATAATAGAAATTTGCCAGACCATTGGCACGGGTATCTTCTAAGGGATAATTGCTGGATACCAAAAACAACGGAATCGTAATATCTGCGAATACATAATCCAGAATTGCCGCCGTATACTGAAGGGTATCTGTTCCATGGCAGACGATTATGCCGTCATACCTATTCTTTTGCACCTTTTCCTGTATGGTATCAATCAACAGCATCAAGTGCTCGGCATTCAAATTCTCACTTAAGATTTGATACGGCATGACGCAGTCGAACCCAATCTCTTTTGCTTTATTCTCATATTCTTTTCGGTACTGCTCCAATATAGCATAGGGTTGTTCCTTATTGGGAGCAATCCATCCATCCGTTCCTGTTCGGCTACCAATGGTACCACCGGTAAAAATCACTGCAAGGTTCATAACTTTCATCCTTTTCATTTCATGACATTCTATATTGAAAATTCTATCAAAGTTTATAGACTCAAATTTACATATTTTGTTCTACCTGTATCAGTTTTTTCATATCTTCCGATACTGATAATTTATGAATCACCACTATTAATAAAATTTCCAATCATATAATTATTGTATAATAATTCTGAAAGGTAGGGAAGCACTATTTCGAGTCAACTCCTGTCATATGTAGAATTTGCAATGCAGATTTCTTATTGTATTTTGCCATTCATTCTCCTTAGCCACAAAAAGGTTGCCCTTTCGGACAACCTTCTCCATTTTCTTTAACGCTGATTTTTCTGTTGTCTGCCAACTAACCGTTCTTCTACACACGGTTTAACTGTGGAGTTTTTCTGTTGCTCCTCAACTTGCCAGCCTACGAACCGGCTAAAATGTCAGTTTTTTAAGGTGTCAGCACACCCAGATTATATAAATCTATGCAATTTTAGTTTTGTTTTTGTTCCTCGCTATACAATACCCTGAGCATTCATAGCATCTACAACCTTCAGGAATCCGGCAATGTTAGCACCGGCTACATAATCACCTGCAGTTGCATACTTCTTAGCTGCATCATCAATATTGTGGAAGATATTCTCCATAATATTCTGTAACTTAGCATCAACTTCTTCGAATGTCCATGAAAGTCTTTCACTGTTCTGGCTCATCTCTAATGCAGAAGTAGCAACACCACCGGCATTAGCAGCCTTACCAGGTGCGAACAGAATTCCATTCTCCTGTAAATACTTGGTTGCATCTAAAGTAGTAGGCATGTTAGCACCTTCTGCAACGGCAATACAGCCATTTGCTACTAACTGTTTCGCATCATCAATTAACAATTCGTTCTGAGTTGCACATGGAAGAGCGATATCACACTTAATTGCCCATACACCACGTCCTTCATGATACTGTGCACTTGGACGAGCTGCTGCATATTCTGTCAAACGAGCACGCTTTACTTCCTTCACTTCTTTCAATAATGCTACATCAATTCCTTCCGGATCATATACCCAGCCGGTAGAATCAGAAACGGTTACAACCTTTGCACCCATCTGCTGAGCCTTTTGAGCTGCGTAAATTGCTACATTACCGGAACCGGAAATGCATACTGTCTTACCTGCAATATCATGACCATTGCACTTTAACATTTCTCTGGTTAAATATAACAGACCATAACCGGTAGCTTCTGTTCTTGCTAAAGAACCACCATAAGATAAGCCCTTACCTGTCAATACACCTTCGTATAAGCCACGAATTCTCTTGTACTGACCATACATATAACCGATTTCTCTTGCACCGGTTCCGATGTCACCGGCAGGAACGTCGGTATCAGCACCAATGTACTTGCACAATTCTGTCATAAAGCTCTGGCAGAATGCCATAACTTCTCTATCTGATTTGCCCTTAGGATCAAAATCAGAACCACCTTTACCGCCACCAATTGGAAGACCGGTTAAAGAATTCTTGAAAATCTGCTCGAAACCTAAGAACTTAATAATACCAAGGTTTACAGATGGGTGAAGTCTCAAACCACCCTTATAAGGTCCGATTGCTGAGTTGAACTGTACACGATAACCGGTATTTACCTGAACCTGTCCCTTATCGTCTACCCAAGGTACACGGAACTTAATCTGACGTTCCGGC
Source organism: Lachnospiraceae bacterium (assembly GCA_017623675.1). Lineage (GTDB taxonomy): Bacteria > Bacillota > Clostridia > Lachnospirales > Lachnospiraceae > CAG-632. The sequence goes on along the minus strand of JAGAOO010000055.1, from coordinate 43,753 downwards.
TCACACAGACGCTCTAACAATGCATCCTTCTTGAACGCCTCTTCATTTGCTTCGATTACCGGACGAAGAGTATTCAACACCTCGTCTACAGCCTGTAAAAATTCTGGTTCACTTGCATTTTTCTTGTGTACCAATGCAAGCACGTCATCAACATATGACATCTCAAATTCCTCCTTAAAAAAATACTCCTGGAACGAATTGGCATCCGCTTACTGTTACTTTATTGGCAGTAAAATCATGAGGTCGCGGTTCACATTTTCTACCAATTTCCTAATAAGCAATAAAATCCCTGAAACAAACAACGTTTCAGGGATTATTAGACGCCTTTGTCCTGCGTACTATTATATTATATTTTTCACTGCATTTCAACGAAAAAATCACTTTCTATGCATAATTATGCATTATCCTGGGATATCCGTTCATTCAGATATGCATATATCTTCTCTCCGTATGCCCGTTTCTGCGTGAAATGCAATACGTACTGCTTTTTTGCGGTTCGAATCTGAATCATGAAATAATCAATATCCGGACTTGGTTCAATCCATTGTACCCCGGTCACCTCGTCATAGGGCAGGATTCGTTCTCCGTTATGAAGTTTCAGTTTAATATGCTCTTCCGTAAATTCATAGGTGATATCATATGCCTGCTGCCGTAGGGATGCCCGAATCAGATAAATGCCATAAAAGGCAGCCACCAATGCAACTGCAATTACCAGAAATTGCATAGATGGTATCTTCCAAACCAGAATCATACCCAGTATTCCTAAGATTAAAAAAACAATTCCGGTAATCCGATATCCCAATCTTCCTGCTTTACTTTTTTTAACCGTATATGTTAAGCCCATATAATACCTCTTTTCGGCTGTCCCTTATCGATAAATGATATCCTCTCGACCCGGTCCATTAGAAATCATTGTAATCGGGAATCCAATATGCTCCTCTACGAATTCAATATACTTCCGGCAATTTTCCGGTAAGTCTTCAAATTTCTTTATTCCACGAATATCTGTTTTCCAGCCCGGTAATACTTCCAACACCGGTTTTGCCTTTTCCAGTAAAGTGGTGGTTGGGAAATCTGTAGTCACCTTACCGTCAATTTCATATCCGGTACATACGGGTATCTCATCCAGATATCCTAATACATCTAATACGGTAAATGCTACATCCGTAGTTCCCTGAATCCGGCAGCCATACTTAGAGGCTACACAGTCAAACCAGCCCATACGTCTTGGACGACCTGTAGTCGCACCATATTCTCCACCGTCACCGCCACGTCTTCTTAACTCATCCGCTTCGTCTCCGAAGATTTCACTAACAAAAGCACCTGCACCAACTGCACTTGAGTAAGCCTTACATACGGTAATAACCTTCTTAATCTCATATGGTGGAATACCGGCTCCGATGGCTCCATAACCTGCTAAGGTAGAGGAAGATGTAACCATTGGATAAATACCATGATCCGGGTCTTTTAAGGAACCCAGCTGTCCCTCCAACAGGATATTCTTGCCATCCTGAATTGCCTGATACAGATAGGCAGATGTATCACAGACATATGGTTCTATCATTTCCTTATATTCCATTAATGTAGCAAACACTTCTTCTGCCTTTAACAACGGCTGATGATATAAATGCTCCAGCAGTACATTCTTTTGTACCAGAACCCGTTCAATCTTCTCTTTTAATGCTTCTTCATCAAACAGTTCACTTACCTGAAAACCAATCTTGGCATATTTATCAGAATAAAACGGTGCAATACCGGATTTGGTGGAACCAAATGATTTTCCTGCCAAACGTGCCTCTTCATACGTATCAAATAAAATATGATATGGCATTACTATCTGTGCCCGGTTCGATACTAAAATCTTTGGCTTTGGAACTCCTCTTGAAACAATTTCATTAATTTCTCCTACTAATTTGGGAATATCCAAAGCTACACCATTGCCAATAATGCTGGTGGTATGATTATAAAACACACCGGAAGGTAATGTATGCAATGCAAATTTACCATAATCATTTACAATTGTATGTCCTGCATTGGCACCACCCTGAAACCGCACAATGATATCCGATTCCTTTGCTAATGTATCTGTTATTTTTCCTTTTCCTTCGTCGCCCCAATTGGCTCCCACGATTGCTTTAACCATTGTAATCCTCCTAAAATTCCACTTGGAATCATTTATTACACTATGTTCCATTGAAGCACAGTGCTTTTTTAGTATATATTACTATGCATTATAAGTAAAATCAATATTGTTTATGCTAGACATAAGAATAGCTTATAATTATATAAATTTTGTTGAAGGTAATTCCATTGAAATTCATTTCAGTAATTCCATTAATTTACCTGCTGCAACGGATAAAGGCAGACGTTCGTCATTCACAACACAAATCTGTCGCTTTGGAATCTGCTTATCAAACTGCAATACAAACAACTCATCTGTATCAATGTAGCGCTGTGCAAAGTCCTGCACCACACAACCGATTCCAAGGTTCTGCAAAACAAATTGTACAATAATATCACTGGTTGCCAATTCGAATTCCGGTTCCAGCCGCACCCCGTTTTCCGCAAGGAACGTATCCACATATGTTCGAGTACTGGTATCGGATTCCAGACAAATGATAGGCATCTTCATCAATTCCTCATAGCGGAGCATCTGCTTCTTATAATTCCAAAACTTAGCACCTGCAACAAATACATCCTGAATCTCCCTCACCGGAAGAATACGCAAATGTGCTTCTTCCGGAAACGGCTGACTTACAATACCAAAATCAATCCGCCCGGCCCGTAGATGTTCAATGGTCTGAGGAGTAGGTGCATTGGTTACGGTCACCTTAATGTCCGGATATAAATGATGATATTTTCGAAGATATGGAAGCAAATAGAATTGCAGAGTCATATCACTGGCACCAATTCGGATTTCCCCCCGCTTCATATCCAGCATTTCCTGCAGCTTCTGCTCTCCAAGCTGAATCTGTTCATACCCATTTTTCACATAAGAGAACAAGGTCTGACCTTCATTAGTAAGGGTTACACCTTTTGCTGTCCGCATGAACAGTTTTGCTCCAAGGCTCTGCTCCAATTGCTTTAATGCCTGACTGACTGCAGGCTGGGAAATACATAATTCCCCAGCCGCTCCAGTAATACTTTGACATTGTGCCACATGATAAAAGATTTTATAATATTCCAGATTTACATTCATTTTGATTCGTTCTATGATTCTAAATTATACATTAATCTCTGCTGTCAAACCAAGAATATCTTTGTTTGCATCCAGAATCGGCTGTACTACTTCTGCTAAGAATTCGGCGGTCTGCTCCGGTGCCCGTCCAACGAAGTTCTTTGGTTCTAACAAGGCTTCGATTTCTTCCTTCGTCATACCGAAGGCAGGGTCTGCCGCAATTCGGTCAACCAAGTCATTCTCTTTGCCTTCCTTCTTAACCACTGCTCCTGCTGCCATAGAGTGTTCCCGAATCTTCTCATGCAGATCCTGACGGTTTCCTCCACGTTTCACTGCATCCATCATGATATTTTCCGTTGCCATAAACGGAATCTCCTTCATGAATCTCTGATAAATTACTTTATCGTATACCACAAGACCATCTACTACATTCAGATACAAATCCAGAATTCCATCGATGGCAAGAAAGGCTTCCGGTATAGAAATCCGCTTGTTTGCCGAATCATCCAAGGTTCTTTCAAACCACTGGGTTGCTGCTGTGATAGCCGGATTGACTGCATCTGCAATCACATAATTTGCCAATGATGCAATTCGTTCACTCCGCATCGGATTCCGCTTATATGCCATAGCAGAGGAACCAATCTGATTCTTTTCAAACGGTTCTTCAATTTCTTTTAAATGCTGTAACAATCGAATATCGTTAGAGAACTTATGTGCACTCTGAGCGATACCGGATAATACATTTAGTATTCTGGAATCCACTTTACGGGAATAAGTTTGTCCGGATACCGGATAACATTCTGCGAATCCCATCTTCTCTGCAATCTTCTTATCAATCTGACGTACCTTTTCATGGTCACCATTAAACAATTCCAAAAAGCTTGCCTGCGTACCGGTGGTTCCCTTTGACCCCAACAGCTTCTGCTGGCTAATCATATATTCCAAATCATTCAAATCCAACAATAATTCCTGCATCCAAAGTGTAGCCCGCTTTCCAACTGTAGTTGGCTGTGCCGGCTGGAAATGGGTAAATGCCAGTGTTGGCAAATCCTTATAAGTATCTGCAAACTTGGCTAATTCATTGATTACATTAATCAACTTCTTCCGTACCAGCTTCATAGCTTCTGTCATTACAATCACATCGGTATTATCCCCTACATAGCAGCTGGTAGCACCTAAATGAATAATACCTGCCGCATTTGGGCACTGTTGTCCATATGCATATACATGACTCATAACATCATGCCGAACTAATTTTTCCCGTTCCTGTGCCACTTCATAGTTGATATCATCTGCATGCGCTTTTAATTCATCAATCTGCTCCTGGGTGATTACCGGCTTTCCATTCTCACTTAAGCCTAACTCCAATTCCGTTTCTGCCAATGCAATCCACAATTTTCTCCATGTTTTGAACTTCATATCCGGCGAAAAAATGTACTGCATTTCTTTGCTTGCATATCTTGCTGACAATGGACTCTGGTAAATATTGTTGTTACTCATGATTTTCCTCCTTGTATTACAAAAGCTGTTTCGGCCTCCAAGCCAAAACAGCTTTTCATTCCATTTTCGATTATACTACATTTTTCTGCCTCGTTCAAATGTTTCATGTTCCCCACGAATATCTTCTGTTGGTGGCTGAATCGGATAATTACCACTAAAGCAGGCATCACAGTATCCACAGCTTCCATGAATCAGCTCCGGCAGACGGTTCAATTCCAGATATCCTAAGGAATCTGCACCGATAATCTTGCATATTTCATCTACCGTCTTATTATGTGCAATCAATTGGTCTTCATCCGGAATATCGGTTCCAAAATAACAAGGATGTAAAAATGGGGGAGAACTGATTCTCACGTGCACCTCTGTTGCCCCGGCATCCTTTAGCATACCTACGATTCGGTCACTGGTGGTTCCCCGCACAATGGAATCGTCTATCATAACTACCCGCTTTCCCTTTACAACTTCCTTCAACACATTCAGCTTCACATTTACACTGGATTCTCTCTGGCTCTGTTTTGGTTTAATAAAGGTTCTTCCCACATAGGTATTCTTAATAAATGCAGTTCCATATGGAATCCCGGATTCCATAGCAAATCCCAAAGCTGCTGCATTGCCGGATTCCGGTACACCAACCACTAAATCTGCTTCTACCGGATGATCCTTCGCCAGACAGCGTCCCGCAATAATTCTGGACTCATAAACACCCATTTGGTCAATCCGGCTGTCCGGTCTGGCAAAATAAATATATTCAAAAATGCAACGGGCATGTTTTTCCTGACACATATTTTTATAGGATTGTATTCCCTGTTCCGGCGAAATGGTAACAATTTCGCCCGGTTCCACATCTCGGACAAATTCTGCTCCTACTGTATCTAACGCACAGCTTTCAGATGCCAGAAAATACGTATTCCCACGTTTTCCAATGCATAACGGACGGAATCCAAAAGGATCTCTGGCTCCAATCAGTTTTCTGGGACTCATAATCACTAAGGAGTAGGCACCTTCCAGCTTTTTCATTGCCCGTCCAACTGCTTCCTCTACACTTTCACTATTCAAACGTTCTCTTGCTATATGATAGGCAATGACCTCTGAATCAATGGTTGTCTGAAAGATAGCACCTGTATATTCCAGTTCCCGTCGAAGCTGTGGTGCATTAGTCAGGTTTCCATTATGTGCCAGAGCAAGGGTTCCTTTCACATAATTCAATACTAAAGGCTGTGCATTTTCTCTGGTACTGGCACCGGCTGTAGAATACCGTACGTGTCCCACACCAATATTCCCCTTTAGTTTTTCCAAATCTTCCGGTTCAAACACTTCATTTACCAGACCCATACCCTTATAGGACAACACCTTGCCCTTCGGCCCTTGGGTATCCGATACAGCAATACCGCAGCTTTCCTGTCCCCGGTGTTGCAGTGCAAACAAACCATAATAAATAGAAGGTGCTACATCCTCCCCGTCAAAATCATATGCGCCGAACACTCCACATTCTTCGTGTAGTTCCTCCTCGTCATATGTAGAATCCATTACCTGTTCCGACATGTCCGTTCTCCTTGTCTTCCTTGATATTCATTGTATATACATGACTATTATGTGCTTTTTTTATTTTCTATGTCAATGGTTCTGACAAGATGTGTCGCATTTATACAATTTGCCCTAGCATATCATTTTCTTATTTGTTATAATAATGAAAATGCTTATGTTAAGGAGGAGTTACAATGTCTGAGAAAAGAAGATTTCAACGTCTTCCAATTACCCTTACTCTTGAGGTTTCATCCCTGTTCAACCAGAATGAAGAGGTCAGTATTGGAAATGCAGAATTTAATGTATTCGATATATCGAAAGTAGGAATCGGATTTACCACAACCACTAAAATCCCGTTGGAGTATTACTTCAATGCCACTATCCATTTTGATGATTCCGGCGACTGCTTAAAATATGTAGTCAAGGTCATTCGTACTGAAGTTTTAGAAAATGGTGAATACCTGTATGGATGTGAGTTCGTTGGCTTTGCCAGCATCTATGACTATTTATTTGACCAGTATGAAACAACGCTCCAGACAGAAGAATAGCTCCATATTTCATCCAATATAGTTTTATTCATGAAAAAACGAGGAATCCTACTCCAACGTAAGGATTCCTCGTTCTGCTTTCGCTTTCAATATCCGCATGCATGCAGCATCAATCTGCTCTTCTGAAATTCTTCCATCCCGTACCGCTTCTAATACGCCACGATAACAGGCTTCATATTCCAATGGCATTAATATCATATCACAGCCTGCCTGTACTGCCGACACTGCTGCCTCTGATTGTTCATAGTTTTCTGTAATAGAACCCATCTGAAAAGAATCTGTCATTATAATACCATCATATCCTAACTCTTCCCTCAGTAATCCGGTCACAACCGGCTTCGATAATGTAGAGGGAGTTTCAGCATCCACCGATTGCAATACCAGATGAGAAACTAATATCGCATCTGTCTTTGTCTCAATTGCCGATTGAAACGGTAAGAATTCCTGCTGTCTTAATGCTTCCAGTGGCGTATCCACATATTGCAGATTCATATGACTGTTTCCTATCACACCACCATGTCCCGGAAAATGCTTGGTCACCGCACTTACCCCATGTTCCTGCAGCCCTTGAATCTCTGAAGACACCATACCAGACACCTGATTGGCATCCGAACCAAAGGAACGGGAACCAATTTCATAATTATACGGATTGGTAAGCACATCCGCTACCGGTGCAAAATCCATATTAAACCCAAGTGTTGACAGACCACCTGCCAAGGTCGTTCCAACCGCATAAGCCTCCTGAACATCTCCTTGGCTGCCAATGCTTTGCATGGTTCCCACATCTGCCATAGTAATACCTTCTGCACTTCCCAGTCGGCTTACCATGCCACCTTCTTCATCCACGCCAATGAATAAAGGGGTCTCAGTATTCTGCTGTAATGCAGTTGTCAATTCCAATACCTGTGCATCCGTTTGAATATTACCGCCCATCAGAATGACTCCTCCGGGATGATATTCCTGTAATACTCCAATCTCTGTTTCCGTCAGATTCAAAATACTATTGGATATTTCCAAGTCCGGCTGAGACAAATTACCAATGGTAACATAAAACATCTGTCCCACCTTTTCTTCTAAGGTCATGGATGCCAGATAATCCTGTAACAATTTCTCCTGTGTAGGAATCACATATTCCTCTGGCAACAGTTTCATATCTTCCGTTTTAGTAAACGTAACAATCGTCTCCTCCTGTTTCATACATCCTGTCAACAACATGAGTCCACATAAGAAAGAAGCAATTATATTTCGTTGAAGCTTTCGCATAGTATGATTCCTATCCATTTTCTTACTACTGACTATAACAATTCCTTTAACATCTGATTGACCGTACCAGGGTCAGCCTTTCCCTTCATTGCTTTCATGGTCTGTCCTACCAAGAACCCAATGGCTTTTTCTTTTCCATTGCGATAATCTGCTACCGACTGTGGATTGGCGGCAATCACTTCCTCCACTACCTTCCTTAAGGCACCTTCGTCATTAACAGACTTCAAGCCATGTTCCTCTACATACTGTTCCGGATCAATGTCCTCAGCAAATACCTTTTCAAACACTTCCTTTGCAACAGTACCATTAATTGCCTTGGTTTCTACCAGTTGAATCAACTTAGCAAGATTAGCGGCAGAAAAAGCAAGTTCATCTGCCTCCATTTCATGCTCCTTCAGTAAACGCATGGTTTCCACCATTAACCAGTTGGATACCTTCTTTGGTGCGGCGCCTAAGGCAATGGTTTCCTCGAATATGTCTGCCATTTTCTTAGATGATGTCAAAATATCAATATCATATTCCGGAATATCATATTCCTCTTTATAACGTGCCTGCTTCTCTGCCCGTAATTCCGGCTGTTTTGCACGAATTTCTTCTAACCATTCATCACTAATAATAATCGGAACCAAATCCGGGTCAGGGAAATAACGATAATCCTGTGCATCCTCCTTGGAACGCATTGCATAAGAATATCCCTTGGTATCATCCCAGCGTCGGGTTTCCTGAATTACCTGCTTACCTTCCTCTAACAAATCTATCTGACGTTCCCGTTCATTCTCAATGGCTCTTGCAATTGCCTTAAAAGAGTTCAGGTTCTTCATTTCCGTACGGGTACCGAATTCCTCCGTACCCACTTCCCGAATGGACAGATTCACATCTGCACGCATAGAACCTTCATTCAACTTACAATCGGATGCTCCAAGATACTGAATAATCAGACGAAGCTTATCCAGATAAGCAATTACCTCCTCGGCAGAACGCATATCCGGCTCTGACACAATTTCAATTAACGGTACACCGGAACGGTTAAAGTCAACCAGCGAAGAATCATCATAAGGGTCATGTACCAGTTTCCCGGCATCCTCTTCCATATGAATCTCATGAATCCCTACAAACTTTTTCTTACCATCTACCTCTATCTCGACTTTACCATCTCTACAGATTGGGTAATACAATTGTGAAATCTGATAATTCTGTGGGTTATCCGGATAGAAATAATTCTTACGGTCAAACTTACAATTCTTGGTAATGGTACAATTCGTAGCCAGTCCTACTGCAATGGCTTTTTCTACAACACCTTTATTCAATACCGGAAGGGAACCTGGCATACCGGTGCAAACCGGACAAGTATGAGTATTGGGTGCTCCACCAAAGGCGGTACTACAGCCACAGAAAATCTTCGTTTTTGTAGCTAATTCCACATGGACTTCCAATCCAATGACTGTTTCATATGCTTTACTCATATTATAACCCCCTTTCCGTTAATGCAGTCGGACGTTTATAACTCTTTGTCTGTTCAAAGGTATACGCAGCCCGAAGTATGGTCTTTTCATCAAATGCTTTTCCTAACAACTGCATTCCTACCGGCATTCCATCTTTATCATAGCCACATGGCAGGGAAATACCCGGTAAGCCTGCCAGATTGACAGATACCGTATAAATATCACCTAAATACATTTTCAAAGGGTCCGATAAGCTTTCTCCCAGCTTCAATGCTGTTGTCGGTGCTACCGGTCCCAGAATTACATCATAGCTTTCAAATGCCTTATCAAATGCCTGCTTAATCAATGCCTTGGTTCGTAATGCTTTCATATAATATGCATCAAAATAACCGGAGCTCAATACAAAGGAACCCAGCATAATTCTACGTTTCACCTCTGCTCCAAAGCCTTCCGAACGGGTCTTTTTGTACATATTATGCAAGTCCGTAAAGGACTCTGTGCGATAGCCGTATTTTACACCATCGAACCGTTCCAGATTGGAACTGGCTTCTGCGGAAGCAATAATGTAATAAGCCGGAATCGCATATTCCACCAGACTTAAATCAAACTCTTCCACCACAGCTCCCTTGGCTTCAAGTACCTTTGCGGCTGCCAACACCTGTTCCTTGACATCCGGGTCAATTCCCTCACCAAAATAGTCTCTTGGGATACCAATCTTCATACCCTTTACGTCATCTACCAGTGCAGAAGTAAAATCTGTATCCTGTCTGTCAACAGAAGTAGAATCCTTACTGTCATGGGTACTGATGATTTCTAACACCGTTGCACAATCCGTCACATCCTTTGCCAAAGGTCCAATCTGGTCTAAAGAAGAACCATAAGCAATCAAACCATAACGGGATACTCTTCCATATGTCGGCTTAATACCTGTTACACCACAGAACGCTGCCGGCTGACGAATAGAGCCACCGGTATCCGAACCTAAGGCATATGGAACCTCTTCTGCTGCAACTGCTGCCGCGGAACCACCGGAAGAACCGCCCGGTACCCGAGTCACATCCCAAGGATTCTTGGTTTCACCGTAATAGGATGTCTCTGTTGTTGAGCCCATAGCAAACTCATCCATATTAGTCTTGCCGATTATCACTGCTCCTGCCTTTTGCAGTTGAAGGACTGCTTCTGCTGTATAAGTTGGTTTAAAATTACTCAATATCTTAGAGCTGCAGGTGGTTAACATTCCATCTATACACATATTATCCTTAATGGCAACCGGAACACCTGCCAAAGGGCCTGTAAGTTCTCCATTATCTATCTTTTTTTGAATCGCTTCTGCCTGTGCCAAAGCTCCTTCTTTGTCCACTGTCACAAAACAATTGTAATCAGACTCTAATTTTTCTATCCGGTCAAGGGCTGCCTGAGTTGCTTCCATAACAGACACTTCGCCTGCTGCAATCTTTTTCCCCAGCTCTACCGCAGTTAAACTCATTAAATCCATTCTTTTCCCTCCTTAGTCAAATGTCTTCGGAACCTTGTAGCATCCGTCTTTCTTCTCCGGTGCATTCAAAATCATATTCTCCCGGTCATCCCCATTGGTTACTACATCTTCTCGAAATACATTGTGAACATCAAAGGTATGACTCATTGGTTCAACACCATCTGTATCTAATTCATTTAACTTTCCTACATAAGCCAGCATATCGCTCATATCCTTTTTAGCCTGCTCTTTCTCCTCATCCGAAAGCTCCAGCTTCGCAAGAATACCAACATACTCAATTGTTTCATCTGTTATCGTCATCAAATCCGCCTCCTTATACTGCCGGAATGTTACTTTGACTCTTCCTTCTTTGTAACTTCCTTCTTTTCTTTCTTTTCAAATACATTCTGTAATGCCTGTAAACCTAGAATAATAATACCACCTGCAACAAAAAATACAAACCCAAAAGTTTTCCACGACAGCGGTTCTACCGGATTACTGATTGCAGTTGGTCCCATAATAATCGCATAGAAGGAACCAATCATCATTCCTACGATAAAATACATCATGGCACTACGATGCTTTTCCAGACCATATCGCAAGCCCTTTACCACCGTAAAAATTCCTGCCAGGATACCACATCCAAAGATACATAATGCCGGTATATATGCAAAATCCATAGTTAAAAATCCTTTAATTGCAAACATAATCGGCTGATAAATTCCAAAAACCAGCATCAATGTTGAACCGGAAATTCCCGGCAATACCATAGCCGAAATCGCACACATGGCAGCTACAAACAAGTAAATACACAAACCAACCGTTAAGTTTGACATGCGAAGATCAACAGTTCCTTTCATAAATGCGTGCTTGGAAAAATAAGTAATCGCTACTACTAAAGCAATCCCCAAAAGGGAAAATACACTATTTATGTATTTTCCCTTAAAGGAATCTTTTTCCTGCATAATAATTAACGGAATGGCAAACAGGATAAATCCAATAAATAAGGAACTAATCTGATAAATATACCGTTCAAATAAACTGGTAATTACAATTGCTGCCAGTGCCATACCAGCAACCCATCCGATACCAAGCTTTACTAAAAAGAAAAACGCTTTCTTTCGCTTTTCCTTATCTTTACTGATAATATTATTCAGCGAATTAATAAAATCATCATATAAACCTAATATAAATGCGATTGTTCCCCCGGATACCCCAGGCACGCTATCCGCCAATGCCATCAGGAATCCACCTAAAATTTTCATTATCATTGCCTAATTTCCTTTCTCATTCTTGAAACAATATTAACTGTGTGAAATGCTATCACGCAATGGTAAAGTCTGTCAAGTCTCACAACTCTTTTCTTACGGATTTTATTCATTTTTTATCTGTTCTTTTATTTCTTTTTCCATATTGTTGAAAATAAGACTCCACTGATAAGAAAACCAGCAAAGCATAGAGATGGAAGTGCCGAATCTCCGGTTATCGGAGTCTGCATTTCTCTTTCCATATAAGCACCTGCTACCGCTGTGGCTCTTTCAGTGGTTATCTCTGTAGAATCATCCTCTTTCAAACGTGCTTCCGTTGTTGTCGTTTCTGTCGTTGGCACCTCCTCCGTTGTAGGTGGGACTTCCTCTGTTGTAGGCGGTGTTTCCGTCGTTGGCGGAATTTCAATCTTATAATTCTCCATAATGATGCTTTGAACCCGGGTTGAATCTGCAACAGCGAAGATGATGTCCTCTGCCTGTTCATAGCCTTCCCCGGGTCTTACTTCATGTAAGCGATAGGTATGTCCGACTTGTAGTTGCAGGCTATAAGCCTCGGCGGTTGTTGTCCACTCTGCCACCAAGGTATCTTCCTCCCATAATTGCAAATCTACTCCCGACAATAGTTCCTGTGTATCTCCATCCTGTTTCACTATCTCAACAGTTGGCCGATGCTCTGTAAAAACCTTCAAATACCCATGAACTTCTTCTTCAACCGTTCCCTGAAAAAATGCTAGGTCCTGTGGCTCTGATTGATTTCGAAGATATAGTACACTGCCACCGTTGAAACTTCGTTGCCAATGCATTGTTACGGCTTCCTCTTCCGATACCTCACCGGCTGTACGAAGCAGTACAGAATTACCCGATGGATTATAAGTACCATCCGCATTGCAAGGAATACATTCTATACCATTTCCTTCTATATTATTATAGCCATTCAAAACTCCATTTATATCCGTTAACACTATTTCATATGTATCTGTATCCGAATGATAAGTTAATTCAATTGCAGAAGCATTTTCCTGATTCCCGCTACAGAAAGAAGGGATGACCTTCTGCCCTTCAATGGAAGCACGTATCCGTTCACATTCCTGTAAGTCTCCCCAGCCAGCCTGACAGGTACGAACCACGCCTTCCCACGTAATTCCTCCTGTATTACCGCCACCGACATTACCGGAATATAAGTCAATGTAATACCAAATCATTAATTGTGTGGAATTATATAATCGGAAGTTCTGCATGGTACACGCTCCTGTATTTATCACATTATACCCACCTTCTCCATCTCTGGGAGCATAACGCATGGTTGCACATCCAAGTACTTGTGAAATTCCCTTTTTCTGCATATCGTTTAAGCCCTGATATGCAGCTTCCGAACAGGCTTCTATTCCGTTACCACTTGACAATTGCGACCCATATCGGATACAAAAGACAGTATTCACATTGGAATCTCTTACATAAATGACCTGTGGTGCTTCGATTCCTCCATCTGTCTCACTATAATAAATCCGCATAGGTGCAGAGGAAGCTGTACCATCTGCCGCCCACATATTTAAGCAGGAAATCCGTTCTCCCGTAGCCACCCGATGGCTTGGCTTCTCTCCTTCTGTCTTTACCGGCACTTTCCCATACACTTGCACCATACATACAAATGCAGTAAAAATAATTACCAAAATTCCTACAAGCATAATCATTCCTTGTTTCCACAATTCTGTTTTTCTCATATCTCATTTCCTTTCTTCTTCGTTGTATTTCTCTATCCTTACTCTCCACTCCGCTAATCACCAAACATAGGCATCACTCCTTCTGAAATCATTCTGCCTACTATCTGTACCGGGAATCATTCGGGATATCCGAAAAAGAATGAAACTTTTCATTGTTACATCAGAAAACAAAGATATTAATCGTTAATTGGGAAAAAGTCTTTGAATAATCGTATAAACAATAAAAGATGTGATAATAAATGCACAAAATGATTTCTTGAAACTTTGGAAATTCATCCATGTACATTTATTATACACATCTTTACATTATTTGTAAATATTTTTATTATAAAATCTAAGCAGTAAGACGATGAAGCCATGACTTAGCTTCCGGCTCCTGTTGCCGCTCATTAAACAGCGTAAACATATGATATACCACCTGTTCTGTAACATTTACAATATAATCACAATCCCGTTCCACCTCCGGGCTCTGTGTCATATATTCCTCATGCAGGGCATCCAGATATTCCATTATATCCAATTCTTCATTATATTCCTTGGCTAATTCCCTTTGTCGGCTTAATTGTCCACGCAGCATGTGCGATTGCTGCTTTTCAAAGGAGCAGTGTGCTTTGAATCCAAACTCCCCATGCATATTATGTGGTGCTGTAAAATAATCTGCCAGATAATGAGTTACATATCCCAGTCGATAGGCAGAAATCAGGTTCCACCGACCTCGCTCCTCCAGTTTTATAATTCTTCGATGCACTCTATGACTGGTCGTATCATAGCTGTGACCCTGTATCATGGAACGGAGCATAAAATCCGGTGCCACACTTCCTACCTTAAACATCAATTCAATTGCCGGCTTTTCATTATCACCCATTAAATAATCCGCTAATCTCCAATGGCTTTTCTTTCTCATGTCATTTCCTCCATGTAACTAATTTAAGCCTGTCTCTCTATCCTCTTCTGTAAGTATAAATTTTTTATAAACAAATGTCTATCATTTTTTTGTAAAAATCATGTATATTTTTTTTATTTTTACTCCTTTTCTTTTCTATCATATAGGAAACTGTATCCCATTCCCACAGGGAATATCTTCCACCCCTTTTCCTTGACATACCAAGGGATACCTTTTATAATCGAGGTTAGATTATGAAGATAAGAGAGGAATTATTCAATTATGGATAAAATTATTCTGACCGGCGACCGTCCAACCGGCAAATTACACTTAGGACATTATGTGGGTTCTTTAAAACGACGGGTGGAATTACAAAACTCCGGCGAATATGATAAAATTTTTATTATGATTGCAGATGCACAGGCATTGACTGATAATGCAGATAATCCGGATAAGGTTCGGGAAAACATTATCGAGGTTGCTCTGGATTATTTATCCTGCGGCTTAGACCCTGCCAAGTCTCATCTGTTCATTCAGTCACAAGTACCGGAATTAACAGAATTATCCTTTTATTATATGAATCTGGTAACCGTATCCCGCTTACAGCGTAATCCAACTGTGAAATCTGAGATTCAAATGAGAAATTTTGAAACCAGTATTCCTGTTGGTTTCTTCACCTATCCGATCAGCCAGGCAGCGGATATTACCGCTTTTAAGGCAACAACTGTTCCCGTTGGAGAGGATCAGCTTCCAATGCTGGAGCAGACACGGGAAATCGTCCGTAAATTCAATTCTGTTTATGGTGAAACTCTTGTTGAACCGGAAGCTTTAATTCCGGAAAACACCATTTGTTCCCGTCTGCCGGGTACCGATGGCAAGGCAAAAATGAGCAAGTCTTTAGGAAACTGTATTTATTTGTCTGACTCTGAAGAAGATGTACGCCAGAAGGTGTTTAGCATGTATACAGACCCAAATCATATTAAGGTCAGTGATCCCGGCAATTTAGAAGGAAATACTGTATTTATTTATCTGGATGCTTTTGCAACTGATGAACATTTCGCAGAATTTCTGCCGGAATATAAAAACCTAGATGAATTAAAAGCCCACTATCAACGTGGTGGTCTGGGCGATATGAAGGTAAAACGGTTCCTGAACGCTGTTTTGCAACAGGAACTGGCACCAATTCGTGCAAGAAGAAAGGAATTAGAACAGGATATTCCTGCTATCTATGAAATTCTTTGTCAGGGCAGTATTGTTGCTCAAAAAGAAGCTGCCAAGACACTAAGTGAGGTAAAAGCTTCTATGCGCATTAATTACTTTGATGATACTGAATTAATTCAAGCACAACAGTTGAAATATAACTCATAAAGGATTCGTGAGGGCATATGAATAACGACAATATGGATTCTCCATATAAAGACAAAATTATAACCATTCCCAATATACTTAGTATATTCCGAATCGTACTATTACCAGCATTTGTCATCCTTTACTTAAATGCTGATTCAAACTGGGAATATTTAAGAGCCACGCTTGTTCTGGCTGTCTCTGCACTTACCGATTTAATTGACGGCAAAATTGCCCGGAAGTTCAACATGATTTCTGATTTCGGAAAAGCACTGGATCCGGTAGCAGACAAGCTGACCCATATTACCATTGGTTTCTGTCTTTGTTGGAAAATACCACAAATGATATATGTGTTTGCGATTTTGGTTGTAAAAGAACTCTGTATGATGTTCATGGCCTTATACGGGACCTTTCGTAAAAACAAAAAGATATGGGATTCTGCCCAATGGTATGGCAAGGTCTGTACAACTATAGTATTTGTTGTTTTCATTGCATTGGTACTATTCCCCAATATGCCGGTTATTGCCATCAATATCTTATTGATTATTTGTGGTGTAGGTCTGCTGGGCAGCTTGTTTATGTATGTAAGAATGTTCTGGCATCTAAATTCCAAACGGTTTTCGGACACAGATAATAAGGAGACGGAGGATAATTAATTATCCTCCGCCTTTTCCGTAATGATTTCATTGGCTCTTTCCAAGGCGGAATCTATATGGTCACAGAAGTTTTCCCTTCCCACCCGTTCTACAAACTTAGCTTTTTCCATGGTACGCATTGGCTGTTCATTTACATGAGAAAATACCATTGTAATACCCTTCTTATGATATGTTTCGTACAAATCCTCAATGGTATGCATTGCCGTAGCATCTAGAGCAGGAACACTTCTCATTCGAAGCACCAGACATTTCGTGTCAGGATGTACCACCAATTCAGTCAGGCGGTCAGCCACACCGAAGAATAATGGTCCTGTGATTTCATACACCCGTACCTGCTTTGGTACTTGTCTTAATTCCAAACGGTCCGGGTCATCATCTTCATCTTCATATTTCCAGCTCTTTATATTTCCTTCTTCACTCATCCGTTTCAGGAACAGAACGCAAGCTAACAACATGCCTACTTCAATGGCAACTACAAGGTCAAATACAATGGTAAGAACAAAGGTAAGTACCAATACAATGATATCACTCTTTGGTGCCGTTTTTAACAGATGGGTGAATGGTTTCCACTGACACATATTATAAGCTACCATAAACAAAATCGCTGCAATGGTCGGCATTGGAATTAATGCTGCATATGGCATTAAAATCACCAGAATTAATAACAGTACGATTGCATGAACCATACCTGAAACGGGAGTACGTCCACCATTTTTTACATTTGCTGCCGTTCTTGCAATGGCTCCTGTTGCAGGAATACCACCAAACAAGGCGGAGCCTATATTACCAACCCCCTGTGCAATCAATTCCATATTGGAACGATGTCTGGAATTCACCATACTGTCTGCTACGACACAAGATAACAGGGATTCAATTGCTGCCAAAATAGCTATCGTAAAGGCATCTGACCAAACCGCCTTTATACTGGCAAAGGTAAAGCTCGGTATATGCAAGCTTGGCAATTTGTTGCTAATGGTATATAAGTCACCTATGGTATTTACATCCATATGTAACAGCTTCACCATACCAATTCCCACTAAAACGGCTATCAGAGAGCCGGGAATCTTTTCCGTCACAAATGGCCATAGAATCAGAATAGCCAGACAAACAACACCTACTACCACTGCCTGCCAGTTCCATGTACTGAAATTCTCAAATAACGCTTCTAATTTCTCCATGGTCTCGATTGGTTTTACATCCGCCGGATAGGTTACCCCAAAGAAATCCTTCAACTGGCCAATCACTATGGTAACTGCAATACCTGCCGTAAATCCTGTCGTAATGGTATATGGAATATACTTAATCAATGAACCAAACCGGCAAAGTCCCATGATAATCAACATTACACCAGCCAGTATGGTCGCCAGTATCAGTCCATCCATACCATTTTTTGCAACAATTCCTGCTACAATGGTTGCGAATGCCGCTGTTGGTCCGGCAATCTGTACCCGGCTGCCTCCCAGCAATGAAATCAGAAATCCGGCAATGATAGCGGTATAAATACCCTGCTCCGGTCCAACACCGGATGCCAATGCCAGTGCAATGGATAGCGGTAGCGCTATAATCGCAACTATGATTCCTGCTACAACATCTTTTCCAAATTGTTCTTTGGAATAATTCTTCATTACCGAAAACAGCTTCGGCTTCAACTTTTCATTACTTACCATTTGTTCTTTCCTCTCCTTCTTCTCATGGCTGATAACTTCGAGATTCTGTTAATTCTCCATCCCGAAACAAGGCATCAACTGCCGGAATATACTCTGAAAACCGTTCCGCTTTTCGAATTTTCTTTAATTCTTTCGGAACATTCATAAAGACAGTTCCCCAATAATTCCATAATTCCTTCATTTTAAAAATTGTATTTTTCTCCCCAAAGTTCAATTGACAGTAACTGTCCAGGATATCATCATGAAAACTACGAAGCTCTTCTTTCTCCAATACAGCACCGCCCTTGATTTCCCGTGCCAATGCGGGATTTGCCAGCAAACCGCGTCCCAGCATTACGCTTTTGAATACCGGACTCTGATAATCAGCTATCAACCGATTATAATCTGCTTTCGTAAATATATTACCATTGTAACAGATTCCCATTGTGGATGAAACCATTTTCTCTAATGCCGGGTTTGTCTTTCGACCTTCCACTACCGCTAGTGCAGATTTAAATTCTTCCATTCGGGGCTGACCCTTATAAAAGTCCGTTCGATATCTGGCATGAATGGTCAATTCATCAATGGGAAAGGATTGAAATACCTCCATTAATTCAGTAAAATCATCTTTCTCCGTCAAGCCTAACCTGGTCTTTACGGTGATTTTTGCTTTCCAATCTGCTGAAAACACTTCCTCAAAGAACGCTTTCAACCTTTCACTATCTGCCAACATTCCCGCACCTTTTCCTTTGGAAACCACAGTGCCGGAAGGACAGCCCAGATTCAGATTCACTTCCTGATATCCATAGTCTTCTAACGCATGTCCTGCCCGTATAAAACCATCTGCACTACAAGTTAATACCTGAGGTACTAATGGTATACCCTCATTATGCTCCGGTAAAATGTCCCGTTCTTCCTTTGGCACAAATACCCGTTTGGGATTCGGTTGAATAAACGGAGCATAGTATTTATCTATATAAGGGAAATGACGTTGCACGGCATTTCGAAATATATAACCTGTAATCCCCTCCATTGGGGCAAAGTAAATGTTCATTTTTTCTCCAATCCTGCTGCCCGCAGCATATTTTCTTTCAATAATCGATTAAATAAAGCAACTGCCCTCCCTACACCGAGTACTGCAAGAATGGTTCCAAGACCAATCCCCACCAGCTTTCCGGCAAATATGAGTCCAATGGCAACGGAGCAGAGAATACAGCCAACATCAAACAGATTCTTGGTTAAACCCAAGCCTTTACCGGTTTCATCTGATATTGCCTGTACAATACCGTCTCCCGGATTGGGTACCAATCTCATATTTACGGATAGTACAACACCTAACCCAGTCAGTAAGATTGCAGCGATTAACAATAACAGATTCCACCAAAAGGACGCCAACTGAATATCTAGCAAATAGTCGAACAAATTCAACAATTGGCTAACCAGCAGTGCCACCGGAACCTGCAGCAAATCCGTCCATCGGCGATTCTTTCTCCGTATGACAAATTGTGCCACCACCAGCAGACAGTATAGAGCAAGTGTGGTGTTACCAAAATTCAACTCCCATATCTGTGACACACTATATGCAATGGAAATAATAGGTGATACACCCAGTCCGGTTTTTGTATTCAAGGTGATACCAAATGCCAGAACCACCATACCTGCCAGATAAATCAACCACCGAATGAACCATTGCTTTCCTGCCGGCTTCACCTGTCCTTCAGAATCCTGCATATTTATCTCTCCTTCTTCTTGCTGTTTCATACTACTATCCTTTACTACATGCATAGAAGGAGCTTTCGCTCCTTCTTACTACTTCGTAACTATATCTACCGTATGTGCACCGGCACCAATCAGATCCTGCCGCTCGCAGGTTGCCAGATGATATCGCATAAACCATTCAAAGGTTTCATCATCCATTTCATTCAATGTCGGACGGATATAATTCGCCGGTCCGTCCGGTGAAATAATCTGCAGACGACGTAAGCCTGCTGCCTCATTTAACGCATCAATATCTTCTATCCGTACATAATCATATAGATTTTTTGCTTCCGAAACACTGTGAAAATCCTCTGTCAACCGCTTTTGCTCCACACATTCCTGTAAATGCTTTTCCTTAAATGCGTACGTCAGCACACAATACTCATTCATACAGTAAGCCACCAGAATCGTTCCGCCAGTCTTCGTCACCCGTTTTGCTTCCTGTAATGCTCTCACCTTATCTTCAAAAGAAAACAAATGATACATTGGTCCAAATAACAGGGTTACATCAAACTGATTATCAGCCAGCTTTTTCAGATTCAGTGCATTGCCCTGCATTGCCTTTACCCTACTGTCCTTTTGCTTTAGAATCCCAAGATTATAGCGTACCAGCTCTACCGCCGTTACATCATAACCCTCCTGTGCCAAAGCAACGGAGTATTTACCGGTTCCCGCACCAATATCTAAAATACGAATCTCATCTTTGGTTTTACCTGCTGCTTCAACGCTATCCAAATACTTATGAATATATTTCATAGAGGTTCGAAACTCTACCTGTCCATAACGGGAATTTAATCTTTTCTCTTCATTAAATTTATTATAATATTCTTCTAATTCTGTCATAGTTTATATCCGTTTAAAAAAGTCCCTGGTTTCTTTGGCAACCACACCACCTAAGGCAAACAATGCAATCATATTCGGAAGGGCCATCAAACCATTAAAGATATCTGCAATTGTCCATACTGCTGCTACTGTCATATATGGTCCGATGAATACCGCAAAAATATACAACCAGCGATACACCATAATGAGCTTATGCTTGCCGCCAAACAAATACTCCAGACAGCGTTCAGAATAATAATCCCAACCTAATATGGTCGTAAATGCAAAGAACACCAGACACAGCATCAATATACATGAAGAAACTACAGCAGGAATTGGAAGACCATTATTAAATGCATAAGTCGTAATCTGCACTCCCTGTAAGCCTTCCACCTGCCATGCACCGGTAATAACGATTGCCAAACCAGTCATCGTACAGATAACAATCGTATCAATAAAAGTACCTGTCATAGACACAAGTCCCTGGCGAACCGGTTCCTTCGTCTTTGCTGCCGCTGCTGCAATTGGAGCAGAACCCAGACCTGCTTCATTTGAAAAGATACCTCTTGCAATACCCTTTTGCATAGCAATCAGCATTGTACCAACAATACCACCGGTTACTGCCTTCGGATTAAACGCACCCTGTACAATTGTTACCACAGCTGCCGGGATTGCCTTAATATTACATACTAACAAAACCACACAGAAAACAACATATATAATAGCCATAAAAGGCACTACTGCCTGTGAAACCTTAGAAATACGCTTTACACCGCCAATTAATACCAATGCCACACAGATACTTAATAATAACGATGCAATAATAACAGTCCAGGAATATGTACCAAGCCCCGGAATCTCAACCGTCCAATTCATATTCGGATCAAAGAAATTATTCACAGCAGATGAGATACCATTTACCTGTGAAAATGTACCGATACCAAATAAACCGACACATACACCAAAGAAAGCAAACATCTTTGCCAGCCATTTCCATTTCTGACCCATTCCCCGTTCAATATAATAGAACGGACCGCCTAATGCATGATTGTCTTCATCTACCACACGGTATTTCACTGCCAACAAACCTTCTGCATACTTAGTTGCCATACCAAAAAATGCTGCAACCTCCATCCATAATAAGGCTCCCGGACCACCAGCCGCAATAGCAGTTGCCACACCTACAATATTACCGGTACCAATAGTCGCTGATAATGCAGTACATAGTGCTCCGAAGGAAGATATCTCTCCCGTTCCATCCTCTTCATTCTGTACCATCCACTTTAGTGCCAGTGGAAGCTTTCGAATCTGAATCAGACCTAATCGGCTGGTCAAATAGATTCCACCCACTAAAATCAATACAATCAAAGGAATTCCCCAGACCAGATCATCTACCTTAACTAAGAATTGATTAAACAAAATCCATATCAATTCCAGTACACTCTCTGCTTCATACTTCGCACTTAACTCACTCACCCATGTACCAATTGACAACCACATAACGCCCTCTCCTATTTCTTCCTTACATATAATGAACCGTTTTCAATCTAAAACTACCTTCTGAAAACGGTTCAAGCAAAGAATAGGCTAGCATATCAGCTATCAATTGTCAAGATTTGACAAGAAACCAATTCGTGCTTATTCATTCAATTTTTGATTCATTTTTTTGATTTTTATCTTCCATATTATATATTGAGTCAGCCATGTAACCACAAATATACCTAAATAGATTCCAAAATACATTAAAAAACCTTTCAAACTATGTTCCATCCAATGTGCCAGATAAGCGATAGGCAGCATTGCTATTGACGCAATCAAAAAGTAAATCAAGCTCTGCTTTACCAGACTCCAGTTTTCCATTTCCCATATAACGGATATACCTCCGAAAACAGCTCCCAGCAAAGCACTTAATACCACCTGAACACCTACCGCATAAGTTTCCGTGCCAAACTGTTCGGTCAGACTTGGTACACATGGATAATATTCATTGGCTCCCATGCACAGGGAAATCAAAATCGTAATCATATAACTAATACTGATTCCTACAAAAATTCCTATCATACTCCGAAATAAAATCTGTTTTTTCATCATCTACTACCTCCTTTTCAAATACCTAATGCCTGCTTGATTTTGGGTACATACCGCCTGGATACAAATGTGGTTTCTCCGTTTGTTAAGGTTACGCCTATGGTTCCGGCATAACTCAAATCAAAATTCTTAATTCGTGTGAGATTCACAATCTCTGAATTGGATATACGAATAAACTTCTCCCGTACTAATTGTTCCTCCAGCTCATATAATCTGGAACGTAATACATATTCTCCCTTATCCGTAACTGCAAACACTTTTTGGTTGGCAGCATAGATGCGGTAAATGGATTGCGGCTCCAAAATTTCTAATCGTTCCTGCATAAATCCCGCAATGACTTGAGAATACTCTTGAGATAATCTATTCATCAACTCCTTTACATTTTCCGTAATTTCATCCGTAACGATAATTACCTTTGTTTCCTGCTGATTTGGGTCTAACTGAATTTCAATTTTCACCTTACCACCTCCTTGCATGTATCACTATATAAAAAATACAGCACTCTGTCATCTGATTTACGATAAGTGGTTCTATTTGATTATAATCGGTAACTATCAAAGGCTACTCATCTCGGTTTGCAATTGAGAATAAAGAATAATTCTTTCAGATTCTTTACAATTAGGCTGGTATTTAAGTAATTATTTTATGTATTATTACAAAAAATTAACAATTCAGTGTTAAATGTTGCGGATACTATCCGCCCATTATATAATAACAAAAGCTTTTATGCGTTAAATTTTTCCAACGCATAAGTAACACTAACAGAAGGGAGTTAAACATGGATTCACTCATACATATTGAACATATTATGAAAATCTATAATCCGGGCGAAAATGAAGTACGTGCTTTAGACGATGTATCACTTGACATACAGTCTGGTGAGTTCGTTGCCATTATCGGGCAATCCGGTTCCGGCAAGTCAACACTTATGAATATGCTCGGATGTCTGGATACCCCTACCTCCGGTCAGTATATTCTGTCGGGAGAGGATGTATCCCATTTATCAGACAATCAATTATCTGATATTCGAAACAAACAAATCGGTTTTATCTTTCAGGGTTTTAATTTGATTTCTAACCTTACCGCATTAGAAAATGTAGAACTACCATTAATTTATCGAGGTATGCCTGCAAAAGAACGGCGGGAATGTTCTCTGGAAGCTCTTAAAATTGTTGGTCTGGAACATCGAGTCCATCATAAACCGTCAGAGATGAGTGGCGGTCAACAGCAAAGAGTTGCCATAGCACGTGCCATAGCCGCCAAACCCCCGGTCATTCTGGCAGATGAACCAACGGGTAACTTGGATTCCGGTTCCACCAAAGAAATTATGAAGATTCTACATGAGCTCCATGACAGTGGACGAACCGTTATTCTGATTACCCATGACGATGAAATTGCTGCAAATGCCAAACGAGTCGTGCGGATTATGGATGGTAAAATTGAATCTGATTTTACCAAAGAACAATAAATATATTTTATGGAGGTATTAAAATGTCTGAAAATACAACTACAAAAAAGAAATCAAACAAAAAGGTCATAATTATTGTTGTTATTGCCGTTGTTGCACTTTTGGCAATTGTCATTATTGCCGGTGGAATTGCAATATCTAAACTGGCAAGCAACTTTGGCACACCAGTGGAAGTTACACAACCGGAACAAAACGATATATCTTCTTCTATCACAACAAGTGGCACTATTTCCAGTGGTGACATTACCAGCTACACAACATCTGTATCTGCTACCATAGATGAAATACATATTCGGGCCGGTCAGACCGTTCAAAAGGGAGATACTCTTATTACCTTTGATACTGCCAGCTTGGAGGATCAGTATAATCAAGCATCTTTAACCGCACGTTCCAACCAATTGTCGAACCAGGCCAGCATTGAGCAATCCAATCAGATTAGTTCTGACTTGGCACAGGCAAAAAAAGACGCTGATTCATTAAAGTCTCAGATTGCAGCTCTGGAAAATGAAATTACCCAGTTGCAAAACAGCAGCACTTCAGAAGACCCTAATCTTGACCTGGCAGTCACAATTGCAGAAAAACGTACACGCTTAGCGGCAGTACTGGATGAAATCCAAGTCATAATCGACAACAATCCGGCAAGTACTCCATTACAAAGCAATCCTGATTATATTAATAAATGCAGTGAACGGGATACCTTGAATGCTTCTATTACCAACCTGGAAAACATCCTGAACAGTATGCCAACAGAAAGCAATACAATTGCAGAAGCTATTTCTATTAAATCCAGTCAATTAGCTGATTTACAAAGCCAATTAGTTCAGAAACAAGCTCAGATTGACAGTGCAGAAGCAGGAATTCTGACTTCTACCCAGAGAGAACAAATAAATATTTCGAATCAATTAGCCAATCTGCAAAAGGAAGCTGCTGCCACTTCTTTAGAAGAAGGCAAGGCAGGTATTGTTGCTGATAAGAACGGTATCATTATGTCCGTTGAAGCCATCAAGGGTTATACTACTGCTCCCGGCATGCAGCTCTTTACCATTGCCAGTGCAGACAGTATTAAAGTAACCGTTCCATTGTCAAAGAAGGATATGGAAACCGTTTCTCTTGGACAGACAGCAACCGTTACTCTTCTTGGACACGAATATGATGGAGAAGTTACTTATATCAGTAAAATCGCCACAGCTACTGCTACCGGTTCTACTAACATTGAGGCCGAGATCACCATTCTGAATCCGGATGCAAATATTATTCTGGGTCTGGATGCAAAGGTTGTCATTCATACTGCTTCTGTTGAAGATGTTATGACTGTTCCAAATCTTGCGATTAATGTAGATACAGAGGGCACATTTGTCTATGCCGTAGAAGATAATCTTGTTGTTAAGAAATATGTAGAAACCGGTGTCAGTGACGTAGATAACTGCGAAATCCTGTCCGGCATTGATGCAGATACCATGGTTATCACCAATGTAACAGCCATGATTACAGAAGGATTACCAGTAAATCCAAATTTACCGGAAGATGCAACCGGTACCTCGGAATCAGATGAACAGCAGGATAGCGAATCCAAACAGAACTAGTTAGGGGGAATACAAATGTCACAATTAAAAGAATATATAAAAATGGCATTTTTCAATATACTCTCTAATAAAATTCGTTCTCTGCTGACCATGCTTGGTATTATTATTGGTATTTCTTCCGTTATTCTGATTATGTCACTGGGAAACGGTTTTAAGAATATGATTACCTCCCAGTTGGATAGTATCGGAACCGGACAGATTGCAATCATGTCCATGAGTGATACAGATCTTATCACACTGGACGATTTAGAGTATATTAAAGAAAATGTGGAAGGCATACAGTCATATTTATTTACTGACAGCAGACAGGGTACAATTTCCACTCCAAAGGGCGATTTTGATGCCTATGCATACGGCTGCAACGCTGACAATTATCTTTTTGAACAGTATAGTGTTTTAAGCAAAGGTGCTTATTTCTCAGAAGATGATTATGAAAATGGCAAAATGGTCTGCTACATCAGTGAAGATGATGCAATTAAGCTCTTCGGCAATACAGATGTCATTGGAATGACTGTAGATATCAATATTCAGGGAAGAATTGTAGAATATCGGATCATTGGACTGACTACCTTTGCCGACAATGCTTCTCTGGTTTCCTACAGCTATGAAAATGCACCGATTTACTTAAATGTTCCGCTTACTACCTTTGAATCAGCTCTGGGGCTTTCCTTACCGGAAGATACCTACGCTGCCAACCTGATGCTGGCAGATGGTGCTGATTCCAAAAGCACTTGTGATGAAGTCATTAATATATTAGAATCCCGACACAATTGTAAAGGAACCGATACCTTCCAGATTCAAAGCTTCAGCGATTATATGGCAACTATTAATATGGTTATTAACATGATTACCTTATTTATCTCCTTAGTTGCTGCTATATCTCTTCTGGTTGGTGGTGTTGGTGTTATGAACATTATGTTGGTATCCGTAACAGAGCGGACCAGAGAAATTGGTATTCGAAAGGCACTAGGTGCTAAAACCAGTTCCATCATGCTTCAATTCCTGTCGGAATCGGCATTTTTAACAATGGTTGGTGGTATTCTTGGAATTCTCGGCGGTTATGTGGGAGCTTTCCTGATATCCCAGATTGTCAGCCTGGTAGCTCCGACCTATGCCTTTACACCTTCTATCGGAGTTGGTGCCGTCCTGATAACCACTCTCTTCTCTTCTGCAGTTGGTATATTCTTCGGAATCTATCCTGCCAGAAAAGCTGCAAAGCTCAGTCCGATTGAAGCTTTACGGAGAATGTAAGCTTTCACAGAGAATTATCGTTCATAGAAAAATAGCTTTCATAAGAAAAGAGTCATGAGGCAGTTTCCTATAAGGAAATCAGCTACATGGCTCTTTTCTAATTAACTTTTCCAGTTAATGAATCGTATCTAATTATTTCTTTTCATATTATTGCATCATTACCACTTAAATAAATGTTAAAATACCTATCGACTTCAGAAACAAAATAATCAAAAGCAGAGGTGCAATTACCTTAATCATGACAATGTAAAGTGCCTTTCTTCCGAATTTACATCCGGTCTTTTCTACCTCGTCAATCACTTCTTTTGGCTTAACAACCCAACCAATCAGAATACAGGTTCCAATTGCAACCAACGGCATCATAATATTATTGCTGGTAAAATCCATGATATCCAAAATCGTTGCACCGGATCCACTCGGTAACGTAATTTCAAGATATGGCTTACTATAACCAAGACATACAACAATGCCACCAAGCAAAGCAATAGTCGTTTCTATTACAGTCGCTTTCAATCTGGATATATGGAATTTATCCATCAGACTGGATACCACCGCTTCCATAACAGATACCGCACTGGTAATTGCTGCAAACAATACCATTGCAAAGAATAAACAACCCACGATATTTCCGACCTTTCCCATAGCCGCAAACACCTTTGGCAATGAGACGAACATCAGACTCGGTCCGGATGCCTGCATGCCTTCTGTACCCATAAAGGTAAAGACTGCCGGAATAATCATTACTCCTGCCAGAAATGCAACCAGAGTATCAAAAATCTCAATCTGGTTGATAGATTTTACCAGATTGGCATCATCTTTTACGTACGAACCATATGCAATCATAATACCCATGGCAACACTTAGGCTGAAGAACAACTGACCCATGGCATCTAACAGTACTGTAAAGAAGCCCTTCACAGTTAAGCCCTCCAAATTAGGAATTAAGTAAACCTTTAACCCCTCTAACCCGG
Organism: Lachnospiraceae bacterium; assembly: GCA_017623675.1. GTDB lineage: Bacteria > Bacillota > Clostridia > Lachnospirales > Lachnospiraceae > CAG-632. Next base: position 15,362 of record JAGAOO010000055.1, on the reverse strand, counting down.
TTCTGGTAATGCCATCCGCATCTGTATGATGAATCGTGATTGAAAATATAGCAATTCCAACGACCAGCAATAGCAAAATCGGCATAATAATCTTAGATGAAGATTCAATTCCCTTTTCTACTCCTCGGAAGATGATAAAGGCAACAATTCCAAGGAAAATTATGGTCAACAAAATGGGTTGAACATCACTGGTGATGAAGCCCTCAAAATAACCATCCTGAGCTGCTGCTCCACCTTCCCCAATAAGAAAGGCAATCAAATACTTTACTACCCAGCCACCTATGACACAATAATACGGCATAATGATGACCGGAACCAGACAGGCAATGACACCTAAAAATCCCCAGCCTTTCTTGACCTTGCTATATGCAGTCAAGGGACTTTGCTTTGTCTTTCTTCCAATTGCGATTTCAGTAGTAAGAAGCGTAAAACCAAATGTCAACGCCAATATTACATAAATCACCAGAAACAATCCGCCACCATCTTTAGCCGCAAGATAAGGAAATCGCCAAATATTACCCAAGCCAACCGCACTACCTGCTGCCGCCAATACAAACCCTAGTGAGCCTGTAAATGAATTTCTACTTTTATTCTTTTCCATTTTTTAATTCGGGGAGGACTCCCCTCTCCTTTAATATTTCCACTTTAATTCTACCATGTACGAGAATTCAACTCTTTAAACTGGGCAACCGTAGATACATGAGAATTCAAACCACCATCTACATTCACAATCTGTCCGGTTACATAAGCACTTTCATCTGAAGCCAGATATACACACATATGTCCAATATCTGCCGGACATCCATACCGATTGACCATGATATTACTTAAGAAAATGTCCTTCAATACCTGTGGCACATATGCTTCATTTTCCGGTGTAACAATCAGGCCCGGACGCACACAGTTGCAACGGATATTATCCTTTCCATACTGCAATGCAGTGGACTGTGTCAGCATATCTACACCGGCTTTTGCACAAGCATACGCTGTAGAACCTAAGTCACCACCACAAGATGCCATGGAACCAATGTTAATAATAGAACCACCCGTCTCATTCTTCTGCATATAAGGAAGTACGCACTTTGTCGCATAGAAGGTTCCGCGAACATCGCTTTGGAATACAGCATCCCACATCTCTAACGACAATTCATCTACACGACCATCCTTTAATCCTACATTGGCAGCATTGTTCACTAAGATATCAATTTTCCCGAATTTCTCTACTGTGTCAGCAAATAACTGTTCAATACTCTCCGTAGCTGTAATATCCATAAAATGATACCATGCTTCTCCGCCTTCTGCTGCAATACTGTCTACTACAGACTGTCCCTTTGCTTCCCGGCGCCCACAGATAACCACCTTGGCGCCCTCTGCTGCAAATAATTTAGCAATACCAACACCGATTCCACTGGTAGAGCCAGTAACAATTGCCACTTTGTCTTTTAATCTTTCCATCAATACCATCCTCCTATACTATATGATTGCTTATACAGATTTATAATACCACATTCCACTGATTAAAAAAAGACTACTCTGTTGCTGCTTGTCTTATTTTTTCTTTTGCTACAACAAACGCCTCAATAATCTGAGGGTCAAAATGTTCACCACTCTCCCCTACTACCATTTCAAAGGCCTGTTCAAACTCCATTGCCTCTTTATAACAGCGCTTCGAGAAAATGGCATCAAATACATCTGCAACTGCCATAATTCTTGCACATAACGGAATGTCTTGACCTGCCAAACCATTCGGATATCCCTTTCCGTTCCACCATTCATGGTGCATGCCTGCCATATCAATTGCCATATCCAGGTACTCAAAATTACCCAGATTCTCCGTTGCCTTTTCTAACAATTCTCTGCCTGCAGCCGCATGTGTTTTCATGACAGCATACTCTTCATCGGTCAGGCGTCCCTTCTTATTCAGTATCTGATCTGATACGTGAATCTTTCCCATATCATGCAATGGTGCTGCCACTACCATATCCGAAATATATTGAGGGGTCAGTATATCCAGATACTTTCCTTCCTGAACCAATTCATTTGCAATAATTTCAACATACTTTGCCGTCCGTCTAATATGTCCACCGGTATTCTCATCACGGCTCTCAACAATATCAGCCATGGTCGTAATTACGTTATGCTGAATCTGTGTAATATGCTCTGTCTGTATCTTGATATTTTCAACATATTCTGTCATATCCTTCATTGCCGTTGTGAATGATTCATACAGATTCTCAACCTCATCACCAGTATGAATATTTAGGGCAGCGAACTGCTCCTTTGCCCGTTCCCGGCCTTCATCATTGACCTTCACAAATCGGTTGGCCGTTGTTGCCATACGGTTCATAGGGAGAACTATCTGTCGTTCCAACCACCATACTGCAAAACATCCGATTAACATAGCAACAATCGCACCAAGAATCACCTGTTGATATACATAAGCCGGAACCAATTTCATAGCCGTGCTACTCATTTGGGTTGCAAACCAAATCTGATCCCCCACCCAATATGTTGTACCTATCCGTTCACCGCTATCCGCTCTATCATATCCAATCAGTTCTTCAATGTCGACGCTCTCATCCATTCGCTCGTAGGAAACATTCAGGATATAATGATTCGCATCCGCATCCCAATGCTTCTCGAACGTATACTCAGCAATCTTATATACATTTCCCTGTTCTGCTGAACAATCCAGATATACGCAAAAGCTTTTTACGTCATAAATATTATTATCGGCAGGTACCAGCTTTGCTAAGCTGTCTCCTAAACGTTCTAATGCTTTCTCCTCATCTTCCTTCCAATTTCGTTCAAAAGAAGAATCCATGTCAGCACTATAAGCAATGTTCCAAAGATAAGATTCACTACTTTCTTTAATCTGATTAAAATATGTGATACTACTACTGGTTACTACCGTTAGCATAACCAAAACAACGACAGATACAATCGCTACTGTTACTTTTGCACTAACAGAGTTCTTACGATAACTATTCTGTAACTCATTTCCTTTATCAGAAAACGCATTCAAAAAAGAAGCACGATATTTCTGCGTAATCAAAAAACAGGCAAATACAAGAACTGGAGGAACCACAATTCCGACCACTATCCGAATCCATATTCCCTCGGTGCTCTTAAACCAATATCCGGAATATGTTTTATCCGCCAAACCATACATAAGTATAGCCAATGCACTAATGATTATAGCAAGCAAAGTGTTCGGTACAACCTTGCGAAGCATTCCATTTTTCTTCATTCGGCTACAAATCAATGCAACTGCTAGACCGAAACACAAGTAAATGAATCTATTCCCAGGACGTAAAATGGCTGTATCAATATAGTAGGCAGCAATTCCGGAAAATGTAGCCACAAGCACAGCTGCCAAATCGCTTCCAATCAAGGCTGCACAGATTGTAGCAAATGGAATCATGGAAAACACTTGCGACAAAAACACAGTCCGGTCTACCCGAACCAGCACAGAATACAACAATACATTAATGAGTGTGCATATCACTACCAATATGAAATTAAATAAAAACCTCTTCTTTGCGTTCATGTTACCCCCTGCTGTTCTATGCCCATCATCTGCTCATAGGTAATGCCATACGCCAATGCAACATTTCTGGCATAGGAGCTTGTGTCCGGTTCACTCCGCAATACCCGGAATGTATTCTCATTATCCACAATCTCCATTATAATGCTAATGACTGCACTTGTGCCTTCCCACCGATTCATTTCATCTGTCATCCGCGCCAACGCATGAATGTGGGTATTATATATGCATGGAATATTTCGGTTCTTTAATACATGTACCAAATCCTTTGCCAAATACAATCCGTCGGATGCACATGTAGTTGAATACGTCTCGTTTAACAATACTAATGAATGCTCATCCGCTTCTTTCACAATCTGCTGAATGCGAATGGCTTCCTCACCCAACCGTCCAAAATTCACTGTTTCATTCTCGTCTGCCGGAAAATGAGTTAGAATTCGGTCAAAAGGAAAACCTTCATATTTCTCTGCCGCAACAAATAGTCCTTGCGATGCCATGAAGGCCGCAATACCGATTCCCTGCGTCAGCATCGTCTTTCCACCACGATTCGGACCGGTCAGAATGTAGATTCGCTCCTCCTTGGAAAATACAAAATCATTTCGCACAATTTGTTCTTCACCATCAATTGCAAGTCGAATATTGTACACGCCTTGCATATTCACTGACTGACTATCATACGATAATACCGGCATGCAGATTGGATTGCCACTTGCCTTTAACTTGCGTTCAAATCGTGCCATTAACAGGTAGTATTGAAGCTCTGAGCATAATTCTACAAGGAAGTATCCATCCAGACTTATGTAATCCCGAAATACACGCTTCATTCGCCGCATTTCCTTTGCCATATGCCCTTCAATTTCACGTGTCAACGTATCAAGCAATGGATCTCTGATACCAAACTGTCCATTTTTCAGAAAACGGTTATCATACTGATCCTTGAGTGTCATTTTCGGCATAATCTTTGCATTATGAAATCCCATAATGACGACATCCTGCGGATACAAATCCGGTGTAAAGTTAACGCCGAAGGTCATACTCTTCGTCGTTGATATATCTGCACGTAATCCGGAAAGTGCTGTCCGCAGCTCCTCCAGCTGTCCATCAATAATGATCTTATGTACCCGTTGTGCAATCTCAGTCAGTCCTTGAGATTTTGGTGCATACAGTTGTAGGACACGATCCATATCTTCTACCGTTTCCGTATAGACTTCCAGCTCCTGCAAGTAGTCCAACAATTCCCAGATGCTTGATTTGCGATCTGCATCCATTCTGCGATGGGACTTAAATTCCTTTAAGGTATTTAGCTTCTCTAGAATAATCTCCAGTTCATCGCACATTTCCTTCTTATCCAAAAAGTCCTGCAAAATTGCCTGTCGATATGTAATTGTCTCATATCCGGTAGGTATCTTTGAAAATACCGATTGTATCAGTTCTTGATTCGAAGAATCCGTAGATATTGCATTACACAATTCGTGCAACGCCAAGTCCTTATATGTATCATCGGAAACAGAAATGACCGGTTCGTCTTCTTCCCTGTATAACAAACTCATGCTATATGCCCCCTAGTTCATTCAAAAACGTGCTACTATTAGAATATATTAGGTATAACCACTTGTCAATGATAAGCACTCAGAGAAGAACGTTAAGAGAATGAAAAAACTCCTCAGTATCGTAACATACTGAGGAGTAATGAATCGTCTCTCTCTGAAAAACAAAACTATCTCTTTGGTAACGTTTTGATAGCTTGAAAAGCCCTAAAACAAGGGACTCCTTACATCAAATGTTGCATACGTGTTTTACACGTTAGACTGCTCAGGACGTTCCACGGCTTCTGTGTGCTTACAAATTCGCGTATAGCGTTAATTGAAAGGAGTTACTTATGACTAAAATAATCTTTGCAATGTATAACCCTGAAACCGACTGCGTCGAGGTTAGCCTCAACGATGAAATCCATATCTCTTTTAGCTGTCAAAAATGCAATGCTTCCGTTCGTCTGAACGAGCCTTCTGACATTGCTTATCTTACAAGGCTTGCCAGAGAAGAACCATGGCTGTATGCCAAATTGGCATCTAGAGATGGTGGGTTGCAAGGGTATGTTGAGGCGATGGGGGAGTTTAATTAAGGGCTCCCCATCATTTTTCTTCTTTTTCAAGTCTTTCTCTAAACTTCTTCTCTCTATCTGTTTCCGCTAAATCAATATTATTAACATTCTTTATAATTTTATTACCATCCGTAAATATCAAATTAAGCATATTACAAGTACACCTATATGTTGAGATTAAGAATAAAATTAAAAAAAGAATCCATACATAAAAAATTTTTCCATATATTATCGTATCAATATATTCATCTTTAAAATACATTACTATGGATATAAGTATGAGTACTATTCCATGAAACAATGTTACCTTAATATATTTTAAAAAAAGTTTGTTTTCATCCTTTTCAAAAACATATTGTACAAACTTCGAATCATTCTTCATACTCATAACAATTGGCAAAACAGCCCCTATAAATCCAATGATAAGTGATGTAATTGTAATAACACCATCAATAGCATCATTCATATTTTCCGATGAAACATAATTAATTTTAAATTTTATCAAAAAGCATACCGCTACTAGCGCAATTACATATGGATAAATTCTTTCAACATAATATCTTATGTTCACATTAATCATCCTTTCATATTTAATGCCTGTGTTATTTCATCAACTCTTTCCTTGTATCTTTGTATCATGCCCAATCGCTCTTCATCAAAATCTAAATTTTTCTTCACTTCTACATCAAATGATATATAATCATGTAAAACATCATCGAACAAATCTACTATTTCTGTTCTTGATTTGTCATCATCCTTCATCTTTACCTTTGCTGATTTTACAACTTCTCGATTTTCTCTCAACTCAGTTATTAATTCTAACGTACCATCATTATCCAATTGTTGTGTTGTCCTTTTTCCTACACTAATAGTAAGATGTCCTGTTAATCCATTAAATTTTCGCATTCCCTTAATTATATCACCTAAACTCTGTAATGAATTATTTTCCTCAATATTAGCAAATGAAATATCGATATTACTTATCTTTTTCTTTTTAAAACTCGCCAGATTTTTAGTATTATAAATTGGAAGCAAAGATACTCTATAGCCCTTTTCGCATTTTTTTGACATCCACTCGCCAATCCTACTTGCACTCAAAGACATACGATTACTTTGTATCATACATACACCAAGTTTTTTATCATACAACATATTCATATCTTCTCCGATATATTCATCATCTTCTAATGGAATCGGTTCTGAATTTTTCCCTTCTTTCACTATAGATGGAATATTTATATCTCTCAATTTAAAAAATCTAACCGAATAAAAACTTTCCTTATCAAATTTGACATTTTCAATATATGCAATACAATCACTCAATTCAACATTGCGACGAATATCTCCTTCATCTGATAATTTCGCCAACCAATCCGCTACATTAAAATGGCTCTCTCTAATCCATTGACCTTTTTCGTTTACCCTTTCAATAAGCGCTTGATAATAATGAAATCTTACTAATCTCTTGTATGTATCTGTCATTTGTAAATTCTCCTTTTTAAACTTATAATAATACTTCTGAACAAACTTTCAATTCACTTTCTCCCCAACTCTATTAGTCTAATAAATATGTTTTTTCTTTGCATATTCAGCTACGGTTTCATCATCGTAATATACTTTATCATACTGACTTTTTATCTTTCCTACTTCAGCATCATCCTTAATATCACTTATAAACTGTTTAAAATCTGGATTTTCAGACAACCTGTCTATTGTATCCCAATCTAAATTAACATTTTGTTTAGCATTCAGCAAGACTTCACTCTGACTTACATTCTCAGCGTTCAGCTTTATGACACCTATTCCAAAAGCATTATTCAATCGTTTTAACTCAGCTCGAAAACTTTCGTCTTCGTCAATTTCTAAAGCAACAAGATATCCTTCATGAGCCCAGCTCGAATTTGAAACAGCTTGAAAATAAAATTCTCTTAAATTAGAAAAATTTAATATAGTTTTCATCTCAAAAGAATATAGTTTATACTGACGACTCCCTACCATTCTCTGTAATTTCAATGTTTCGTCAGAATAATCATCAAAAGGAAAATGAATCCCCACAATATCAGGATGAAGCCATTGATTATATCCTTTCTTTGCCTTTCCTGTTTTTTCATGAAATATCGTTTTTGTAACACAATGAAAATCCGGACTCGCATAAACATATGAAGATAACAAAATATGTAAATCTCGCTCATTATATCCGCTCGGCTCATCATCCTGCACTTCAGATTCACTTTTCTCCACATCTATATCTTTTAGATAAAACATCGATGGTCTTTTTGATGTTTGTACAAATATACTATTTTCGTTATCTCTAATATCAAGATACAATCTTGCTTGAAGAGTATTAATAGGTGTTTTCCCCTTGCTACCTACTTTATCTATCAATCCGTGTTTTTCACCACATTTCCATATCTGCGAAACAGTTAATGGCTTTTTTTCAATCTCCATTACATCTTTAATCAAGTTCAGAAATGTGTAGCCACTACTCTTTTTTCTCATTGCAATACACCTCAAATCTTTGGTAAAAGAGAACCCAAATCAGGTCTTTCCTTTAGCACATCCCATTTACCAACTCGCATCTTCTTAATCCTTTTACCATCTCCAAAATCAAGCAAATCTTCTCTTTTAAACGATACCAACAGCTTACGCAAACTTCCCAAATCTGCTGATGTTAGGAGAAATGCTTCCTCTGGATCCACAAGTTTACAGTACGACCATAACTGCCCCAAATCACGCAATGTCAACTTTGTTTTCTTTGCTTCAATAAAGAACAACTTTGCCTTTCCCTGCTTTCTTGCAATTCCAAGAACATCAATCTGTATATCCACACCATTCGCCATTTCATTGACAATATCATATTTAGCCAATGCTCTGTCCAACCGCTCACTATGTGTATCTACAACAATAATTTCATGTCCTTTATATTTATCTGTTAAATACTGTTCAAGCCAGGCTCTCATTGGCTCGTATAATTCTTCTTCTAACATCTTAATCCTCTTTATAACCTAAATCCTTTGCAATCTCTTTCCATGAATCATAATGATTTCCACGGATTTCTTCCGGAATAAATTCATCATCTTCACCCGGATGTATCGGCTTTTCCTTGTTTCTTTTAACAATCTCCCAATAATATCTATGCGTCACATCCGAAGGCTCTTTGCCTTGTCTCTCAATAAATACCTTATGCTCATTAGCAAAGTAATCTAACGCCTCTTGCTTATGTAATACCGCAAAGCCAATTGGATTGTATTCAAGTGCCCATACCTTGACCTGATGCTCCTTTTTCCAGAAATCCGGCTTGCCTTCATTATATTTTTTCAAATTACCATCTCTCATATTAGGATGTCCCCAGTCAATGTTCTGAACCGGGATATCCACACTCTTTAACAAATTACAGAAATCTACGACCAATCCCCAGTTTTGTGGAATTTCAAAGTATACTCTATACTGTGGTTCTGTATATGCATAGTTACTTCTTCTAATATATCCCGTAACATCTGCAAAACCTTTTATAAATTGCTTTCTTTCATCAAGTGTAAAATCATACACCTCTGACGAAATTCGAACATTATCATGTGATGTAGCTGCGCCGATATATCTCAATATTTCACGCACGAGATAATCTTCATTCAGCTTTCTAAATGAAACATATGACACATTTGCATTTTGTGTGAATGTCAATCCTGTTCCCAACAATGGCTCCAAAATTTCTCTAATATCTGTCACACTAGCCTTTACATATATGCCTACATCCTTTTGAAACTCTGTTTCCAGCTTTTTATGTGGTATTTCAACAACAATCGTTGTCTCATTAGCACCACGCTGTACTTCCCCGTTACCAGTTATCATTCCCAATAAGTATGCCATTTCATTATTCATTCGTATCACCTTCTACCTTAAATGTAGCTTCCTTCATCTTTTCCGGTTTGAAAAATACATTATATGGTGAATCAAACACCATCACTTCAGGACTTTCACCTTTAAGTATTCTTTCAAGAAAATCTATCTTTATCAAATAATACTTTCCTGCTTCGTCCCTCATTTTTTGCATCTCTTTCGAAGTCATGGTAAATAATCCATTTTTTCTTTTGCTTGCCTTCACTTCAATATATAAATCCATATCTTCCAACGAAACAACAATGTCACAACCTTGTCCGACAGATTTATCTTCCCATTCTTCTCCGATTTGTACACCTTCATTAAACCACTCTATTTTATAGCTTTCTGAAGAGTTGATACCCAGCATCTGAAGTAATGATTCATCCTTAATAACAAGCATTTTATAAATATATGTTTCTCCAAGCCATCCTAGTTTAAAAAGCTGTTCTCTTGTAAATGAACTCTTCATTTCACCACTATTCTTAGGCTTTCTTCCTTTCGCCTTAGCAGCCACTTTAGGTTGTACAATGCACGGTTGTGGCAAATCGCCCTCAATTATTTTACCAGAAAGATCATATAGGAAGTCCGAATAAACTCTGAACCCTTTTTCAAAACTTCTAATCTGATTAGCACCCTTTGCGCTAACCAAATTTCGTATCTGTTCCTCATTCTGTGTTTTCTTAGTGAATCTAAAACCATACTCATTAACTAATTCAGCAATAAAGCTTGTATCATTAATTCGATTCTTATATTTTTCGTCTAACTGTGATGCTAAGAAATCCGGACACCCCTCTGTATCACTCAAGTAAATACGAAACTGATATCCAAACTTACTTCCTGCTTTGGTCACATAAGGAAATTCTATTGAATATTTATTATGATATTCATCTTTAAATTTTTTAAGCTTATCTGCCGGCACAGTTGCCTCTATTGTATCAACCACACCCGGCTTTGCCAAATATCCTATTGCCTCAAACTTATCCTCATCTGATGGCCACTCAATCTTACTCAATAAAAACACCTCTTTCCCCAATACAGTTATTGTTACTTATGCATAGCGACGATCTTCTCCATACCATTTGCTAGCACTAATTTTTCTCATTTCTTTCTCAATATGTTCTTTATCGTTTACAGTAAGCTGATATATCTCGTAAACAATATCATTTAATTCTTCATTCAGCTTAAACCATTCCGCATCCATATATTCCACTTCTTCCATCTTGTTGACAATATCTACAACCTTCTCAAATGCTTCATCATCAACAACAATTGGTATATCATTCAAATACTTTGCATCTGTATGAATCGTTAATCGTGAATTATTAAAACCAAAACGAATAAGGAAATAGTTACATACTCGTGAATGCAACAATCCCAAAATATATTTACACATTTTGGTATTTTCAAGCTTCACTGTAGTTACAGTCTCGGAAGGTTTCAAATTTCCCCCAAAGCTCGCTGTAATACCTGCTTCTGCACTGAATATATTTTGAATAAAAATTTGATTTCCTTCTTCAGGAACTTCTAAATCTTTAAAACCAAACTTACGAATTTGCTTTCCGCGAATAGCATCTTTTGATTTATCACGACCTCTACGAATGTTTTCTGCACACACTTCACCTAACTGACCATAAGAACCCTTTAACTTATCATAAATAGGCACCTCTTCGTTATCTGTGAACACAATAATTTCGTTTGTGTAATAATCTTGTGCAACTTCTGACATAAAATCAATCTTACCCTTATTGTACTGATAAAACTTGATTTTGTTATTCTCTTCATAACAATTTTGGAATGTTAAAACAATCTGTTCTCCTCGAACAGTTTTAAAATGAATTCCAAGCTCTATAACAGATACTAGTCTCTTTTCTTGAAGAAGCTTTTCTCTAAGTGTTTTATATGATGATATATGTAATAAATTTTTAGGAATTATAAACGAAATATATCCTTCTTCTTTTGCAATTTCAAATGCTCTGTATATAGCTGCAACAAACAAATTGCTTCCTGAATCTTTAACAGTCTTCATGAATTCTGGTGTTGCAACGATATCGACCCCATTACCCAAAGGTGCATATGGTGGATTACCTATTACATAATCAAATTCTTTTTTCTTAACTTTCTTTAAAACTTCCTGCCCACATTTACCCAAGGTATCCATACGGTAAATGCGTTCCAATCCTGTCAATTCCTTACATTTTCTAACTGTTTTTAAATCAAAATCGCATCCTGTGATATCTGTGTATCCTTTTTGTTCCAAACAGTGTAAAAAACTCCCAGTTCCACAACTAGGATCTATAATTGATGCATTCTTTGGGATATTAAGAAAATCTATAATGGCATTTGCCAACTCCAAATCAGTATAGAATATACCATTATTCTTCTTATAATCTTCATCCAAAGAATTCTCATATGATAAACTATTTTCCGAAAATAAATTATTCTTCTTCATCATAATTCTCCCATATTTCATTTGCTATTGCCTCTGCCATCAATGGTGGCACTGCATTACCAATCTGACTTCTAATATAGAATTTACTTCCATGAAAAACAAAGTTATCATCAAAACTCTGTATTCTAGCAGCTTCTCTCGGTGTTATTGCTCTATTTAACTCCGGATGAGAATTGGTTCCATTAGAAGGTGTATCAAATCTGGTGTCTATTGTTGGTGATACTGTATCCCATACCAATCTTCCCCAAGTTGTATTGAACTTTTGCTTACCCCACATTTCTTCAGGCAAATATTCTTTACCCTTTTCCGGTGGTATCATAGCAAGTTTTTGTAACGCAATATCTGAATGAGCAGATGCCTTATGATTATACAATTTTTTGCTATTCCTTCGCATCATTCGCTGATAATCTGTCTGTGCCTCTGTAACATAATCAAGTTCAAAATCACCTTCTGCCGATGCAAGATATGCCAAATCTGAAATTGCATCCCTAACAGTAACAATATCATCTGTTCCAACTGGCAAAGGAATGTTTTTACTCTTAGAACAAATAAATATTGCTCTTTCTCTCGCTTGTGGAACTCCAAATCTTTTCGCATTCAAGATTCCATACGAAACATTATAGCCTAACCGCTCTATGTAAGCCAAAATTTCATCTTTAAACCAACCGCCAGCCGTTGACAAAAGACTTTTTACATTTTCTATGACAAACACTTCCGGTTGAACCTCCTCAACTATATGCAAGTATTCTTTAAAAAGAAAATTTCTCGGATCATCCAATCCAAGTTTCTTTCCCTTCATTGAAAATCCCTGGCACGGTGGTCCGCCTATTATCATATTCACCTTTTCTGCCTTTGACTTTTCAATTATATCCTTCTTAATTTTTTCATCTGTTATATCACCTATAACAACAATTGTTTCCGGCATATTCTTTTTAAATGTATCTGCTGCCTTTGCATTAAAGTCCAACGCAACTGCAGTCTTAAAATGCTTGTTTCTATGCATTCCATAAGAAAAACCGCCAGCACCACAAAACAAATCCAATATTCGAAATTCAGCGATTTTATTCATAGTAATTCCACCTTCAAATCTATTTTTCATAGTATCTTCTGATGCTCTTATTTTATATAAGCATCTGTCCAATATTCAGTACTCATAACATTCCATTACCCTTTATGCGTCCGTAATAAATGTTACTTTATACACTACATTTCTTTAAGTCTGTAAGTATATTGCCTAGTGTACTTGAGCTATTTAGTACTTGTTTTCCTAAGAACAACTCCGACTTATCACAGTTATTAAAACTTCCACTAAGCCAATTATTCTTATTCAAAAATTTGATGTAATAATACTGTTTACCCTTTTTGTCATAAAGAAATAACGTATATTTCTCGCAGTTCTTCTCTAAAAGTTCAAACCAACTTCGCTTCATTTTGAAGGCATTGCCTTCATTAATCCAAAACAAAACATTTGTATTTCCTACACTAAATAAGCTAATACCCTTTTCTGCCTTTAATTTCTTATAATATATGTTATATTTATCTAATAATTCGTTAATTGTCATTCTAAATTTCCTTCCATATTTTCTATTTCATTCTATGAAAATGAATAAAAAATCCCAAAATAATTCTATCATATTTTGTAGATTTTCTCCACATCAAATTAGTTATATTTTTATGAAATTAATCTTGAGAGCACATCTCTGTGCCCTCAACAATGCTATCTTTTCAGCCCACTCCTAACCTTCTCAACCACCTGCCCAATACTCTCCAGAAACTTCTCCAGCAGATTCCTTCCATCCACCACAAACTGTTTCATGAAATCGTATGCTTTATTCAGTGTTTCCCGAAGTTTAGAGTTTTCAGTTTTTAATTGCTCATTCTCATACATAACATCTATAAGTTTATCTCTCAAGTCTTCATTGCCGCCGGAACCTCTAGCCATTTCATAAACCATCTCCGCAATCTCCGCTTTTCTCTCCAGCTTCGTTGCCTTCTCCTCTAAATCCACCAGAGTATCGCTTTGGGTTTTGATATAAGCCTCGATTCTGTCAGCTCGCTCATTTGCCTCTTTTAACCGTTCGTCAGCTTCCTCATAATCCATCTGCTTAACCGCTACCCGCATGGATAAAGTGTCATACTCCTGCTCAAGCTGTGTCTTTTCACGCTCCAACAGTTCATTCTCCTGCTGCTTTTCATCAGCCTGCTCCTTCAATTCGTCGTAACGAATTTCCTCTTTTAACACTTTGTATTCCATAACCGCTAAATCATGATTGCGACCTTTGGACTTTTCTCTTATCTGTTCCCCAAGAACAATTTCCGCTTTCTGATTGGCAAACGCTCTTAATTTGTCCTGAAGAACTATCGAAAGCACTTCCTTGGTAAATACCTTTCGTTTGGATACTTGCTTGGACATTCCCTTCTTGTAGCCTATTCCTACCGGAACGCCTACCACATGCATATGCGGACTGTCCTCATCCATATGGACTACTGCATTGGCTACCACAAACTGTGGAAGTTGATATTGTAGCTCCTCTAACAGCATCCTATAGATTCGCCTCATAAAAACTTTATTCTCGCAATGTTCCTGCCAATAGGCTCTGTCTCCCACCTGAATGATAATCTCTACCGCCATATCCTGTTCCTTATTTGCTACATGTTCAAAATAGTTTTCAATCTTTCGATCTGCTCTACTTTGATTTTTATTGTAGACTTTTAATGCATCATCAAACTCCTGATGATAAACAGTTTTTACATCCTGAACAAGATTGTCTGTTCCGTGTATCAGAAAAATATTATCTGCACTATATTCTTCTGATTTGTATTTCCTTAAGTTGTGTCTTGCCACTCCTGCGAGTTTCGATTTAGATGTTATCGCACTTTTCTTATTGCTCACATGAGCTGTAAATGATATTCCTTCCATACACTTCCTCCTTATCTGTCTTCCCTACGAAGTGCTGCTTATCATCTTTGCTTTGCCACAGATGATAACCCCCTAGCACTTTCGTCAAGCCGAAAGTGCGGGGGCTCTCCGAGGGTTACACCGACAGGGAGCCAAGCTCCGGTCGGTGTATATTAACCGCTACCCTTATTTAAGTAATCCATCGTAATCACATCCTTTCTCTAATCTTTCTATACTGCTTCAGAAACGCTTCTGAAGTAACCTATCTCTTCCCAAACTTTTTTATCGGGGCAATAATAGTTGTATTCATTCGAATCTTCCATCTTTATTGCTACACCGAATTTGAGAACCCCTTGCTGAATACCAACTCTTACATACTGAGCATCCTTCCCCATAGCCTTCGCTATCTCCTTAATTGGAACATTCCTTCCTGTAAAAGCCGGTAAATCAACTTTGTATTGAATTTCCGGCATTCTATGCACCTCCT
>JAGAOO010000054.1 GCA_017623675.1 Lachnospiraceae bacterium | reverse complement strand
GTCCGGTATTTCTTCTGGGTTGCTTTTTAGTTTCTCCGTTTCCTGACGGATGTACAGCTTTGCCAGTTGATAGGCTGCATGGGTATTTCCATAGTCCGCAGATTTACGCAGATATTTTTCGGCTTCCTTTTCATCTGCTTCAGTACCAATGCCTTGCAAATACATGGTTCCAATGCGGCACCATAAGGTATCATCCCTGGACTTCTTTTCCAAATTTAGAAAACCAAGAAACGCTACCCGGTAACACTTCTCTGCCAGATCCGTATTCCTCTCCGTTCCTCTTCCGGCTTCATACAATTTCCCCAACTCAAAGGATGCATAAGGATTGCCCTTTTTATGGGAACGCTGAAACAACTGACAGGCTTTCTCCTCGTCCTGCTCCACACCTTTGCCATGCAGATACAACATGCCAAGGGAATAAAGTGCGTACTTATGTTCCTTACCTGATGCTATTGAAAACCACTTAGCTGCCTCTTGCAGATTCTCCCCGGTTCCCAATCCATACTGATACATTTTACCGATGCGGTATTCCAGATAAGTGTTTTCTTTTCTGCTTTCCACGATAAGCATTGCCTTTAAGGACTTTTCATACCATTCCTGTACTTTTGTCCGGTCTGCTTCCACAAAGATGCCCTGTGCATACATCTTTCCCATGTCTGCCATTGCATAGGCATTTCCCTGTTCAGCCTCCTCTTTCATGATTTCATAGGCTGCCTCCTCATCCGGCTCGCACTCTTGCGTGCCATACAGATATTCCCTTGCCTCTTTATAGGTATCCGTCCACTTGGCATAAAACTCCTGACCGTCCGGTTCTTCCGCTTCCCGCTCCTCATCGGAATAATCTATGGGAACCTCCTCCATATCTTCTACAACTTCTAAATCGTCTGCTCCATCGACTTCTTCCCTTTCAGTTTCCAAATCTTCCAGTCCCTCATCCTCTGTATAAAGATATCCTTCTCCGTAACGGACTGCTTCCCGGATGACCATGTTTTTGATGCTTTTTAATTCCTTCTGCTCTGACAACGGAAGCTGCTCCGCATCCGCATCTTTGTAAAAATGGAGTATCTCACTTTTGCTCTCCAGCCATTGTTTGTAGCACTCTGCCACTTTCTCTTCCTTTGCCAGTTCATCCACAATACCATTAACAATTGCCTTTACATCTGCTTTCAGATATCCGTATACCTTCTTGCCTCCGGTATTCATTAACCGCTTGGATAACAACTGCATCTGTTCTGCAATTTTTTCATTATGACAGATTCCACTCTGCATTTGCTGCAATAAAAAAAGCAGACTTTTATTTGCCTGCTCTTTCAACTGTTCCCTTTGCTGTGTTCTCTTTTCATAAATACTCATAAACTCCTGCCTGAAAATGTCATGGGCATAGGTAGACCTCATGGTGTCGATACCTTTGGGCGATAGATAACCTTCTGATGGATTCGTGGAGTATACTACCAGATGTACATGGGGGTGATGGGACTCATTATGGAATGCTGCATACCATTTGAGGTTTCTGCTGTCTATCTTATAATTTTCACACAAAAGTTCCACCCTGCTCCGTAGAAGTGCCTGCCACTGTGCGGCACTGTCATACCCAAGCCTTTCGGCATCCTCTCTCCGCAGGCTGATGACATTGGTCCATATCACTCCCGGATGATTTGCCACCTCCTCTGCCACACGGGACAGCGCAATAGATTCCCCCTCATTAGAAAACAGACCATGAGTCCCGATTCTTTCTACTCTTGGTCTGTTTGCAAGGTAATCTATGTAATTTTTCTTCTTGGCAATAATATCCAGATTGTTTTCCAATGCCTGCGTGATAAACTCTGTTGCATTCTCTCTTGTTGGCTTCTGGAGATAATCATAATACTCATGCATGCGGTCTGCATCCTCTATCTTTGACAGGATGTCTGCTATCAATTCCTTTTGCTTAACCGTAGCCGGAAGCAGACCGCAGGTATTATCTATCTTCTCCACACCTTCACGGGTGCTGATATAATTCATGTAATTGGCAAGATGTGAAGGAGGGGCATTCTTGAGATAGTTGCAACGTAAAATTAACTTAGGCATTTTTCCTCCTCATAAAAAAGACTACTACATTTTCTGTAATAGTCTTTTGGGTTCATTTTGTGTAGATGTAAAAGCAGGTACAACCTGAAATTTTCCGTTGCCTTTAACCAATCCATACAATTGAAAGTTAGCTAATATGCCATACCATAAAAGAATTACATGTTTCTACTCTTGGCAATAGCTTTATAATTGGCGACATTCACCACTATACCAACCACTGCAATGACGCCTGCCATAATAACCTCAATCCCCGGTATATGCACCAGACCATAGAACACATTATTCTTATAGAACGCATTTCCCAAGCCTAAGATATACATTCCTGCCACCACAGCCAAAGGTGTCACTTTCATCAGCATAGAGATCACATTACTACTGCGTGAAGACAAGCAAAATGTAATGCTGCCCACACCAATCCCAAGCAATAAAGCAATCACAATAAACAAAGTGAATAAATCAGCGTACCAAATATTCAAAGAAGGTTCTCTAAGACTCATGAACGAATTAAGCCCTGCCCCAGAAAACACAAAAGTATCTGTCGTACTCCATATCGCCATTCCAGCCACTATTACAATGATTTCCGTAAATAATACTGAAACAATAGTACACCAATACTGTACCTTGTATATTCTTCTTCCAACCTTACTGCTGTACTGTTCTTTATTCATATTACTTGCAACATCATTCACCATAACCGGTGCAGATATGAGCAATACTGTTATGAAACACCACAGAGATAAGTACATCAGAAAATCTGTGGTATAAATGGATACTTCCCACGGCAGGATAGCGTTATTTCCTACTGCGGCTTTCTCATAATCCACCATCATTTTTTGATATTCCTGCAAATAAACAGAATTGTAGGAAGTATCTACAAAAAGCTGTTCTCGCATTTCTTTATATTTCTCATAATCAAATCCCTCTTTGCCATTTACTGCATTGGTTTCATATACGAGAAATTCTTCATAGCTTCCTACACCACATTCGTTAAATATCTCTTTTTGTGACATATTCACACTAATCTGGGCAATGATTTCCTCGAACCCCTTTTCTATTTTAGAATATTCTTCCGGCTCTATGGTGTCTCCGTAATTTTCAATCCATTCTTTTGAGATCCGCATCTTTTCCTGAAAAGCATCAAATCCATTACCACCTGTATCAAACCTTCGTACATTCGGACTTAAAAAGGAAGTATACATTAAGACCGATACCAATATCAGCAAAATAACACGCATAGGCGTCCATATTTTTTTAAGCTCCTGCAAGACCATTTAACACACATCCTTTCTCCGAAACACATGATATCCTACGAATACCCCGAGCAATCCCAAAACTAAATGCAAAATAACCGATAAAGTTTCCTGCCATGGAAGTATTGTGTGATATCCCTGGTCAGTAAACCACATATGACTATAATACACATTAACTGTAATGCTAAAGGTATTCAAACAATATAATTCCGGCAATTCCGGCAGTTGTCTAAATAAAATCAATCCGAAAAACGGTATTATCAAGCCACCTGCTAAGATACCGATTGCCACACTGATTCTCTTATTCACCAACACAGTCATCATACTGAGCAGCCACCATGCAAGCCATATTCCTACCATCAAAACAAGCGTTGCACAAAAATATTGCTTCACGGTAAAGCTCGTCCATGTGATAAATGGTTTCCAAAGAAAAGGCTCATCGCTATCTGTAATATAATTAAAGCTGCTTGCCACATTTGCGTCCCATATTTTTTCAAAATCCCAAATCTGGAAGAAAGCAAAATAAGATAAACAACTTAATATTACCATTCCCAGCATACCAATCAAAAGCACAGAAAACATCTTGTCAAAAACAATTCTTCTCCCTCTCAAACTGCTGTACACCGTATATAATGTCTTATTATGCTGTTCCATAAAAAATGTTTCCAGCACGAGGAATGTAAACAGAAGAATTCCCTCTATCATAATTGCCTTTGTCAAATATTCAAATAATGCTCTATGCACATATGGTGTCAATTCTCCTGCATAAGTTGACAAATCAGCCTGTTCCTTGGCTAATTGTTCTATCGGCAATTCTAACTTTTGATATTTTTCATGCATCAATGCAACAAGGATATGCGAATCTATATATCGTTCATCATAATACATAGAGCCTAAGCCACTACCGTCAATATCCTTGAAAATTTCTTTGCCGGACTGCGGCTGATAATCCTGTAGAATCGTTTTCAACTCGCTGCTCGTATTTGATGACGCAAGTATCACTCCCGCATTAAACAACAAGCATATAGTCAAAAAAGCAATCAACACTTTATTGTACGAAAGCTTTCGTATTTCCTCTTTAATACAACACATTCCTTTACCTTTCATCCCGATATACTACCAAGAATACATCTTCTAAATTTGGTCTTACGGGTATCCCATTTCTTATGTTCTTTTCACAATAAAATCTCTGCATGGTTCCTTCCGAACACTGTCTTTCATATAAAAGGATATGCTCCTCATCTATTTTGCTGCCTAATGGCAATTCATATATTTTCCCGTCCAAGGTATTACAGATATTTTCCAAAGTATCAAAGCAGAACAATTTATGATTTCTTATCATAATAATTTTATCTGCTATGGTCTCTATGTCTGATACAATATGCGTCGAGAGTATTACAATCCTCTCCCCGGAAAGTTCTCTTATCATATTCCTAAAACGCACTCTTTCCTTCGGGTCAAGTCCCGCAGTAGGCTCGTCCAAAATTAAGATTTTGGGATCATTTAAGAGTGCCTGTGCAATACCAACTCTCTGTATCATACCACCGGAAAATTTCTTCATTTTCTTATCCTTTACATCCGACAAGGAAACCTTCTCCAGCAAAGTATCGATCAAAGTGTTGATCTTATCCTTCTCAATCCCCTTTAGCGTAGCCATATATTTTAAGAACTGTTTTGGTGTGTAATTCTTGTAATATCCAAACTGCTGCGGCAAAAATCCTAATATATCCCTATACTTTTCATCCAGAGCCACAATATCAGTTCCACCCCATGTGATTTCTCCATGTGTCGGAAAAGACAGTGTTGCAATCATGTTGAGTAGGGTTGTCTTTCCTGCTCCATTCGGTGCTAACAATCCATACACACCATTTTCTAACTCCAGATTGATTTCTTCCAAAGCAGTAAAACTGCCATATTTTTTTGTCACATTGTTAATGAAAAGCATATTCCTTTTCTCCTTCCATTCTTTTTGACACATTGAAAAGCAACATAATCAAATACAACATACCGCTGACACATACAATACCCATTACAAGATAAATCGGCAAATCCATCAGAAATCTTTCAAAAGCCTCTCCGCCAAAGCAAATTAATAAGACATTGGCTATCAGCCAAGCAACGGAACACATCAGCCCAGAAACCACCGTTTTCCTTGTCCAACGAAAGAAAATCATGAAAATTCCATACAGAAAAGTAGCTGAAAACGAAATGCCCAATAACTTTACGAAATCAACACTTTCTGCTCCGATATGTTGCATGAGCAGTATGGCTACACTGTTCCACACTAAATTTATCATACTGAAATACAACATTCTAAAGGTTGATAAAAGTTGTAGATTATATCTGCATACCATTTTCATCTCATATAGCTTAAATATCATTTCCTTCCATACCACCAATGAATATATGACAATATAGACCAATGGTGACAACAGATAAACTCCACATCCTATCAGCTCTGTATCCATTTGCAGGAACATTAACCAAAAAATTGTGCCTATCACTATGCCAAGGAAAATACAGTCGCTGATTCCATAGAAAGCAGTTTTCATGTTGCAGATTTTCATTCTGTTCTTAAAATTCTCGTAATGCATAGCAGGAGTCACAACACCTTGCTGCACAATATAATGGATTGATTTTTCTTTTCTATCCTTCGATAAATTCTCTATACTCATCTGCAAACTCCTTCCTAATATCTTTCAGTAACCGGTAATATTTCGTTTTTACTGTGGCTTCCGGAATATCCAAAAGCACGCCAATCTCAGCAAAGGTATACCCTCCATATATGTGTAATCGGAATATCTGCTGTACCAATGCCTGATACTTACAAACAAACTCTTCTATCTTTTTTAACAGTTCCCCCTGCATCCAGTTTTCTATAAAATCATACTGCTCTATAACCTCTATTTCTTCTATGTCTACAACTATGGGTGAATATTTTTTCCGGTAATCAATGACTTTATTTGTTGCTATTCTATAAACCCAGGTACGGAAGCCTGCCATTTCTTTTTTGTATGCCGAAATTGATTGCAACACTGCAATAAAAATATCCTGTGTCAAATCAAGAGCAGTTTCCGCATCATTTATCTGCCTTAAAACAAAAATGTATATTTCATCATAATACGAACGCACTAATTGGTCTGCATCTTTCTTTGAACCAAAGAGTTTTATTCTCTTAATCCATTTCTGTTCTTGTTGTTCTCTATTCTTTTGCACTGGCTTCCTCCTTCCTATACTTATATATTCGATTAACAGTGGGAAATAGTTTCACACATCTTAAATCAAATGTGCAAATATCATGAACAAAGAGTATGAAAATAGTGTTATAAATTATGAGTTTCTATTTTTACCACCTCAAAATTTATAACACATTTATTATCGTATCTTTCATAAAATTTTTCCGAACAACACTCCATGAAATTCAAAGTTTCATTTTCTTTATTTTACCACGGAGATGTGAATTTGCAATGAACATTCTAAAACTTGTTGCCCAGGAATGATTGCTTGCAATCGTTCCTGGGCGGCAAGTCCACAAAGGGGTAGCTGGCAAAGCCAGCG
>JAGAOO010000053.1 GCA_017623675.1 Lachnospiraceae bacterium | reverse complement strand
TGGTTTAGTGTACTGACTAGTGTTCGGCTTCGAATATATATACTTGATGCAGACGCGCTTCCGCTTCGGTCAGTACGTAGCGGTACGTAGGATTGCAAAAGACGCAATCCAAGTACCGACGTACTTTTAGAGTCTGCATTCAAGCATATATATTCATCCGCCGAACATCTACTCTGGTAAAACCATAATTTATAATACCTTGCGCACCTCCACCAAGTCCGGCAAAATCACCTCTGCCAACTCCCTCATTTCTTCTGTTGGTTCTGCCAAATCCGGCACCATTATAGGTCGCAGACCACCGCTATGTGCAGAACGAATCCCATTATAGGAATCCTCAATGGCATATGCCCGTTCCGGTTCCACCTGTAATTCTTCGCAGGCTTTTAGATAAATATCCGGTGCCGGTTTGCTCCGCTTCACCATGTCACCACATATCACTTTGTCAAAAAAGGGAAGAATTCCTCCGTCCCGAAGTTCTGCCAGCACCACCTCACTTCGTGTAGAGGATGCCAGTGCAACTGCTATTCCCTGTTCTTTCAAGTACGTTAACAATTCCACTACACCGGTCTTCAACGGAAGCCGCCCTCCACTGTAACGGCTGTGAAACAGATCTGACATTTCCTTTTTGTATGTATCATAAGGGAAGTCTGCTCCATACCGGAGAAGCATTTTTTCTTTGGCGGCTTCCCGGTTCAGTCCCAGACATTCCCTGCAAGCTTCTTCTATGTTTTCTATCCCGTATTTTTCGGCAACCACTTTCCAACACAGGATTACTAATCTTTCGGAGTCAAATATCACTCCGTCCATATCAAATATAACTGCATCAAAGGCTTTCATTTCGAGCCTCCTTTCATCTTCGAGTTTTATTGTATTATAAATTGTATTTTATCTCATCTATATTTCGTAATACAAGCAGATTTTCATCCATACAAGCCCCGGCACCCCTTTCCCCTTCTCCACATATACTATACAGAACCCTAATTTAAAAAGGTATGTGACACTATGGAAAATTATGCAGTTTTATCATTAGAAACCCACCTGTATTTTGCAAGAATCATGAAAGAACATTCCCTGTTCTTAATGGCAGGATTTCCTTGCAAGGATGAATCATGGATTAAGAAAGCTGACTGGTTCCGTGAACAGTTCGAAGACCTGCTGCGGGACGTGGTGCGAATGAGTGACCAGCGTGTAACCTCCAGTGTTCTTCGTTCCGACGAACTGACAACAGAATTCACCATTCCGGCAGAAGAACGAACCTCCAACCTTAGCGGTGTCCCAATCGATACACAGATTACCCGTGACACCAAAGAGCTTCATGCCAGAGAAAACCGTAACTTGAACCACCATATGAACGGAAATACAAACCGAAATATGAATCGTAACATGAACTATCGGAATCATTCTACCTGTCCCAACGACCGGATGTTGTTCCAGCAGGTACGACGTATAAATGAGCGCGCATTACAATTGGTGAATGGTCTCATTGATTTCAAGGAGCGTCTGTTACAGGGAGTCAACAACTGTAAAATATTCAATGCCAATTACCCTCTGCTGATTCAGCATATCATCAGAGAAGCGAAGCTCTATCGGGATACCATAATGAATTTACAGCAAAATCGTACCTGTACCTATGAAGCCCTGCTGGGTACGGAAACCTTCTGGAATCAGATTATGATGGAGCATGCTTTATTCATTCGGGGACTGTTAGATCCTACCGAATGCCAGTTAATCAATACTGCAAATGATTTCGCCATGGATTACAAAAAACTCCTTGAGATGGCAAAGGAAAAAGACTGTGAAGCATCTGAAGAATTAACCAAACGAACGCTTGAAAAGACCATAGAATACAGCAAGTTCAAAGCTGCCGGAACAGAAGGAATTCTGGACTGCAAGATTGCATCTATCATTTTACCGCTTCTTGCCGACCATGTGCTTCGGGAAGCCAACCACTATATCCGAATTCTAAAAATCGGAAGCCAGCAGGGGGAAATATAAATGGAGCTTTGCAATCTCCATTTTTAATAAAACGGGAAGCCAACCGGTTGTACTGTAACCGTAGTTGGCTTCCCGTTATTCATCTTTCTTAAATCAAAGACCAAATCAGCACTGAAAGTATTATGCTTCCTTTCCTCGATTTTCAATTTCCTGATTCATAATATCTTCCAGCTCTTTCATTTCTCCCAATAACTGTATAAATCGTTCTTTTCCAAATTGCTGAATAACCTTATGATAGAACTTCTGTAAAATGTCCTGCTGTTCCAATGCCTGTTGAATACCATGCTCCGTAATCTGAATGTAAGTGCCGTCTTCACCCTTTCCGTCATGCTTCCAGTATACCAATCCTTTTTCCTGTAATCTCTGCACCATCTTAGATACCCGGGACATCGGCAGCTTCATCTGTGCGGAAATATCTTTTAGATAAATCTTTTTGTTTTCCTCTGCACCTTCCATGTGTCTGGATATAATCCACATGGCGGCATAATCCGTAGAGGACATATTGTGAAATAACTTATGTAAGTCTACCTGATTCCAACGATAAGACTGGAGGGTTATATCATTTGCCAATGCTGCTACTTCTTCCTGCTCATTTACTTTTTCCATATCTGCTACCTCCTATTTGAAATTTGGCATGAGGTGTCACCGCAGATGACAGAGTCCTGATGCCTTTTTTACTTTACACAATCTTAAAATAAATTGAAACTATCACTCTCTCTGATTTCAGAACCTGTGTCATATGTAAGAAAGGGCGAGGGAATCACTCTCTCGCCTTATTAATAATATATGTTTTTTAGAAAAAAATCAATGCATGTTGTTACTATTTCATATTTTTTTTACATTTTATTGATTGACTTTTTATCTTTGTATTACACATTATAATAGCACCTAAGACCAATAGAATCCCAAGAATTCCATTCCAAGTCAGCTTCTCATGAAAGAGCACCACACCAAGTACCGTAGCCACTACCGGTTCTATGGAGGCAATAATAGACGCCTTTCCATTTTCCACTGCCGTCAGTCCGATTGTATACAAAATGTACGGAAGCACTGTACTAACCAGTCCGAACAACAGCGTAAAGCCCAGCATATACCCATCCTTCACACAGATTAGCATTGCCTTTCCCATTTGAATTGATGGCAATACAGGAAGAAATGCATTCAATATCACATAAAGCATGACACCGGCAGACGCAATCAAAAATGTATAAAAAGAAATGGTAAAACTGTGGTACCCTCGCTCCAACGCATAACGACTGAAAATGGAATACAAAGCATATCCAAGTCCGGCGCCCAGTCCTATCAAAATTCCGCCGATACTTAGTTGAGTATCACTTCCAATCACTCCGGTTACCAAAACACAGCCTAAAAACGTAGTTGCCAATGCCAGCACTTTTATCCATGTCAGCTTCTCCTGAAACAGGATGCGTGACAATACCATGACAATGGCCGGGGCTGTATATAATAAGACTGCTGCCACAGAAAGGGATGTCATGGTAATTGCCTTAAAATAGCAAAAATTAAAAAACAAAATACTGCACAACCCGGTTCCCAGAAAACACCATAAATCCCTTATGTGTATCCGTAATAATTTCCTGTTATAAATCAGCAAAAAAACGAAAAGCATAACAACGGTTACTACTGCCCGTACCGCAACAATTTCCATTGAGCCAAGTCCTAATTCATTATATTGTCTTACAAAGATACCCATGGTGCCCCATAGAATACCAGCCAGGCATACCAGCATCGGTGCCGTTTGTTTCATAATAAAACTCCTTTATTTTTATTATAAAAATTCTCATTTGTATAAGTCCCTATCACAATAGCTTATCTTCATAATTTATTCAAGCCCATATGGAATATTTTGACTTTCTACCTGCTGTAAGTTACAATAGCTTTAGCAGATAATATGATGAATTCTTAAAAACTGCAAGGCTGAGGGGAGGAAATGGTATGAATTACATATGTTATTATGATATTATAGCAGCAGTTCTTTTGTCCATGTTGTTTGCCTTGTATTTTATGCGGCGCAACTATCCCACTTCTACCAATAAAGCTTACCTGGCAATGTTAATCTGTATTAGCCTTTCTACTATTACTGACTTAATCAGTATTTATACCATACCACGGGCAGATACTCTTCCCTTGGGGTTAAATTATGCCATTAATATTCTGTACCTGCTAGCATATAATGGCAGCGCCATCACTTTCTATTCTTATGTTTTAACTCTTACTAAACCAAAGAATACCACAGGTTTAACTGCAATTGCCTATACAACTTCTGCCATTGTTATGATGGTTTTACTTCCAACACCAATTACTCATTGGGGCATTTATTTTGACACTCAAAATAATTATCAACATGGATTTTTATTCCCTCTGCTTTATGTCTGTTCCCTGTTATTATTGGTTTGTGCATTTGTCGTATACTTTCGAAACAGAAAGAAACTAAATCGTTATCAGGTGGTTTCCATTCTCTTTTTCAATGTGGTAACCATAGGTGCCGTTATTTTCCAATTGCTTTGTCCTCGCCATTTAGTTGGTAATCTGGCATCTGCTTTGTTCCTGTTGCTGGTTTATGTTTCCCTGCAAGGACCGGAACATTACATTGACAGCAATAATCAGTGCTATAATCAAAACGCATTTTTTGAAACCGTCAACCGCTATATGAAACACAAAACTTCATTTACTCTTGTTGCTTTTACCTTAGATGGCTTTCAATATATCAATCAGGTATTAGGCGTTCCTGCCGGAAATGAATTAATCGATTCCATTGTAACATTCCTCCACACCTCCTTTGGCAAGAAGAATGTCTACCGATTAACCGGCTGTCGTTTTGCTATTGTTCTGGAGGATTCCGTAGAAGAAGATACGGTCACTTCCGTTCTTATGGAATATTTCAAAACCCCACGTACCATTCAGCAGTTAGATGTATTGTTAACTCCATATATTTGTATTGTTCACTATCCGGACTTTGCAGAAACTACCGAGGATATCAGCAATGCTATTGAATACACCTTGAAGACCGCTATTGCCACACATACGCAAAATGTCATTACTGCCTCTCAGGCTTCTTTGCATGAAAGTCAGAGAAAGACCCAGATTATTCATATCATGAAACGGGCGATTCGCAATCAGGAATTTCAGGTATATTATCAGCCTATTTATCATATTGAAACAGGCGACTTTTCTTCTGCAGAAGCTTTAATTCGTCTTTGGGATGAACATCTTGGCTATATCCCACCGGATGAATTCATTCCTATGGCGGAACAAAATGGCATGATTATTGAAATCGGGGAAATTGTATTCCGACAAGTCTGTACCTTTATTCAAAATCATGATATCAAAGCCTTGGGTGTAGATTACATAGAAGTCAATCTTTCCTTTGTACAGTGCATGCAGGAAAATCTTGCACAGCAATTAGCAGATATCATGCAGGAATATAACATTGCACCAAATCAGATTAATTTTGAAATCACTGAAACTGCCGGCTCCGTAAAAGCAGATACGCTTCATCGAAATATGGACAAGCTAATTGAGCTTGGAAGTACGTTCTCTATGGACGATTATGGAACCGGATTTTCCACTGCCAATTACCTGGTTAATTTGCCGCTACAACTTGTAAAGATAGATAAGAGTATTCTATGGTCTGCCATGGAGGAGCAGGAAGCATTTATTATTTTACGTCATACCGTAGAGATGTTGAAAGCCCTTCACAAAAAAATTATTGTCGAGGGTGTGGAAACCCAGGAAATGGTAGATGTTCTAACGGAAATGCACTGCGATTATCTGCAAGGCTACCTGTATTCTAAGCCACTCCCGGAAGAAGATTATATTACATTTTTAAATACTCCATTCCATTCATAAAAGCTTATAGATTTTCGAATTCAAAACCTCTTTTTTCCTATTTACACAGAACGTATGTTCTGTTAAAATGATAACACAACATGAAAATTGCTTGTGTTGCGAAAACTGCTTATCGTTGAACTTATTCATCATGAAACAGATTTAGAAAAGAGGTGAACCCCATGGAGCAGACCTTTAATATTCCCATTCAGGTTTTCTGTGTGGTTTCTACCATGGGAGACCTGACACCGGTGCGATTCCGATTTGAATCAGACGACCACCGGATTATTACCGTTGAAATTGCAGAAATACTCAGTCACAAGGAACTGCGAATGGCAGGAACCCGGGAGATTCTTTATACCTGTACTGCCACCATAGAAAAGCGAACCCAGATTTTCAACTTGAAATATCAGGTTAATTCTCACCGTTGGATATTTGCCAGATTCTTAACTTGAAGCTGAAAGGAACATGTATGCCGGAACCAATCATTTATCATGTAGATGTGAATAGTGCTTTTCTTTCCTGGGAAGCAGCCCACCGCTTAGAGGAGGACCCTGCTGCCCTGGATTTGCGTACCATTCCCTCTGTAATCGGAGGAAGTGAAAAAAAACGACATGGAATTGTTCTGGCTAAATCCACCCCTGCAAAGAAATATCGGATTCAGACGGGAGAACCCTTGGTAAGTGCCAGAAAGAAATGTCCTGACTTAGTCATTGCTCCACCCAATTATGCTCTTTATGTGGACTGCTCCAGACGTCTTATGGAGCTGTTACGGGAATTTGCACCAGTCGTAGAACAGTATAGCATTGACGAAGCTTTCTGCGACATGACCGGTACCACCCGCTTGTATGGGTCCCCTGTGGTCTTTGCTGAACACCTGAAGAACAAGATTTATTCGGATTTGGGTTTTACCGTTAACATTGGTGTTTCCAGTAACCGCCTGCTGGCAAAAATGGCATCTGACTTCAAGAAACCCAATCTGGTTCATACCCTGTTTCCAAATGAAATTCCCGATAAAATGTGGCCGTTACCGGTAGACGACTTATTTTTTGTCGGGCGTTCTACCGGCCGGAAGTTGCATGAGCTGGGAATCCATACCATAGGCGACTTGGCAAAATGTGATGTGAGTACCCTGCGATATCATTTTAAAAAGCATGGAGAAGTCATCTGGAACTATGCTAACGGACGAGATGTTGAAGCAATTACCGACCATAAGGCAGCCAATAAAAGCTATGGTAATTCTATTACTATTTCTTATGATGTCACCGATGCAGAAACTGCCAAAACCTTTCTACTTTCTTTGTGTGAAACAGTAGGTGCCAGAATTCGCATGGATAAAGCATTCATAAGCGTAGTTTCGGTTTCTGTCATGGACTATAACTTCCAACGCCAGTCTCACCAGACCACTCTGCTGACTGCAACCAATGTAACTGAAGTCATCTATGAAACTGCCTGCCGGTTATTTGACCAGATTTGGAATCAGGAGCCAATCCGGCAGCTCGGAGTATCCACCAGTCACGTTACAGGGGACGACTGCCAGCAGTATAATTTGTTTTCCTCAGAGAAAAATGAAAAGCTGTCAAAGCTGAATTCCGCCATTGACAGCATTCGTACCCGTTATGGGGAAGATTCTATTGTACGTGCCAGATTCATCAATACCGAACAGGCACACATGACCGGCGGTTTATCCAAAGAGAAACGTACGGGCGTGCTGGGAGAACTGCCACCAGAGCAGTAGCGATGCCTATTAAGGGTAATCAAAAGATTTTTACAAAATACTAAGTTGAAACATAGGTTATCCTTACTTTATCCCATATAATAATTGCAATTCATATGCTATAATACCAATACCCTCTCTCATTTTTTTGTACATTCCATACCAACTTGTTGTCAGTGCACGCCCTACATTAGTACATCCACCCCATATACAAAATGTTGCATTTTCATTTATCTCCATAAGATAATCTACCCCTTTATAAATTATACTAACACTTCCATTTTTGTTTCTTTCAAAAGACATGCTTGTTCCATATTTTGAAATTAATGCAGGTTGAAGCCTGCTTATTACCTCATCTATTCCTACACCAGGGACAAATTGAAACTGAATCCATTTTAACTTTTCTGCTTTTTTCCTTGCAACGGTTTTTATAACAAATCCCCATACCGGGAAAAAGCAGAATGCTAATACTATACCAATGCCATAAACAGGCATTAAACAAATGCAAAAACCTACAGCAATCCAAGTAACAACAGGTACATATCCCATTTCATTTTTTATCGAAGCAGTTGAATCTAAAATAAGTGCACCAGATGTTGCTTGTCCACTATACAAAGCATGGTTTACTAATTTTTCTGTATTACCCACATTCGTCATCGATTGAGGTTGGGTATTTCTATTCATTAAGTTACTATCCTCACTCGAAACAACTGGAGTTCCGCAAGCAGGGCAAAACCTCCCTCCCTCTTTAATTTCTGTTCCACAATTTTTACAATACATAATTCTTCCTCCTTATAACAAATTTAAAAATCTTACTGAATATATACTAGTTTTCTATGTATTTACGGTTTAACCGTTGTTTGGGACAAAAAATAAGGTCACTATATGACACTTCATAAACCTCTTCTATTTTTTGAATAACTGGTACATCAGGATACGATTTACCACGTTCATAATTACTTAATGTATCAACTGTAATTCCTATCAATTTTGCTGCTTGTGCTTGTGTCAAGTCTTTATTTACTCTTGCACTTTTTAATGTTATTGCCATTATTTTTCCTCCATTCTTTATTGATTTACTTTTTCCGTAATAAAAATATACTACGGTTTTTCCGTAATGTCAACGGTTTGCCCGTAATCTTTTTCGTTTTATATTGATTTTTTTACGAGTAAACCATATAATAAACACAAATCATGGAGGTGAAACAATGAGTGACTTAGGTAACAAGGCAGTAATGGCAAAAAATATACAATATTACATGGACAAGCAAGGAAAGACTAGAATAGAGATGTGTGAAGCTCTTGGTGTAAAATATACAACTTTCACCGATTGGGTAAAAGGAAATACATATCCAAGAATCGACAAAATAGAACTCATGGCAAATTACTTCGGAATCAGTAAGGCGGATTTGGTCGAGGATAAATCAACAGAAGAATCCTACTACACCAACCCTGCAACCGCCCAGATTGCACAGGAAATATACGAAAACAAAGATTTATTACTTCTGTTTGAAGTTGCCAGAGATGCAAAGCCAGAATACCTAAGACAGGTTCATGACATGCTTTTATTTTTAAAGCAAAAAGAACGAGAGGAATAATACCATAGTTTGGCAATGGTATATACTACTATAATTCCACACTACATAGGATGGGAGATACAACATTTTAAATATTATTCATTATTTTTACATATTTGCGTTTATTTGCATATATACAGAATAATTTAATTTATAAAATTTCATATTGGTGTATTGACTTTTATGTCAAATACTCTACAATACATATGAAGTTAAGTATTGGCTGGTTTCCGGCTGCAAAGAGAGCTTTGGGCATTTGTCCAAGGCTCTTTTTGCGTATATAGAAAGGAAGTGATTTGCTATGAGCCATCCACAAGAGTACAGAACCGTTGATGAACAAATTGAATTACTTAAACATAGATGCCTATCCCGTTTATCTTCTGACTTATAAAATCCTTTTACAAATTCTCTTGTCATTACAAACACCTTCTTTCTAACTGAAAAGAAGAGGGTGTTCCCCGAATTATTTTATAACTTTCGGAACACCCTCATAAAATATTCTAACTATCTTTTAATTAAAACATATTAATTAAACAATATATCATAGGTATTGACGGTTGGTGAATAAATATAATTAATTCAACTGCTTGAAGTACTCTATTCCAAGAAAAGAAATAGCATATTCACATTCTTTATATGGATTTCTCATAGTATTAATAATAAATCCAATACTTTCTAAATCCATCAAGCATACAAGTAAAATCTGTTCATCCATTTGAACTTTATTTTTTATATCTGTATAATTCATAGATTGTACTATATTTTCATTAAATTTATAATTATTAATTATATTATTACTACAAGCAGCATCATATATAGCTTTTAATACTTCTGTGTTCATTCTGCAAATAATCTTTCTTTTTCTCGATGTTTATTTCAAAAAAATTTTTACTACCCATATTATTCTCCTTTCACAATTAATGGAGAAATTATATCAGACCAACCTCAAATATTCAATTATCAAAGTACAATCCTGCTGCCTTCACCAAATTATTTGAAAATATTTTCTATAACTGCTCTATTTTAAGTTGATTCAAAAAGTGGCTAAAAACACCATTTTGACTAAATTTGACTAAATTTATTTTTACTGATTTTTGATAATTTCAACCAATATCAAAACAGCCCCAATCCTTGATTTTACAAGGATTAAGGCTGTTTTTTCTTGTATCGGCGTGACAGGATTCGAACCTGCGACCTCTACGTCCCGAACGAATTATAAGCGTCAAAAAACATTGATTTTTCAATATTTTTTCGTTTATCTGACTAAATTTTGACTAAATTTATTCAATTATTTTCAAATCAATTTGTTGCGACGTCGCAACTATTTAATAATTGCACTATACCCTTTTCCGGCCAGTTCTGCAACAAGGGCATCTGCATTTTCTTTACTTCTGAACGCTCCAACCTGCACATAGTATAGTTTTCCTGTCACTTGTTCTTCCTTCTTGATTTTTGTAATGCCAAGATACTGTTCAAAAAATGCAATCCATCCATTTGCCATTTTCTCTGCATAATCATCCGTCAGAATGACAGGTGTATCAACCACACTGTCCATAAATCCATGCTCTGCAAGTACAGCTATCATTCTTGTACCGTTCAACACTCGCAAGCTGCCATTTGCATACTTCGGATTGCTTCTATTACCCTTCAATCCTCCGGCGTTAAGTAAGCAATCATATAAGCAATCACGCAACGAAACCGCTTCTTTTGAATCATCATAAGTAATTACCACGATACCGCCACCGGTACCACCGGCAATACCTGCATTATGATGGAATGCACAATAAATATCAGCACCAAATTCATTTGCTTTACGACATCTTGTATTCAAATCAATATCATTTTTCCCCGTTGGATCATCCACACGTAGCACTTCCACATCATAGTTCTTAAGCTTCTCCTGAACCTTTGATACAATTCTTTGATTTAAGAACCACTCTCTTGTTTCTTTAGCGTCAATTGACTTCATACAACGCTTGCCTGGTGTGTTCAATCCATGACCTGCATCCAGAACTATCTTTTTACTCATTTCTATCACCTATTCCTTTCTATTCATTCTTTCCAAGCTGCTTCCAAATCTGATTTGCGTACGTACTTAATCCTGCACAGAGTACTCCCTGCACGATTGCGGTGAATATTGCCATCATGACTTCACCTGCACCCGAAATCGGCAATGAAACTGCTAACACATAGATTAATGCCATGACGATTCCGACAACTCCTAGAATGACCGGAATATACTTATCCGATACCCGTTCAGTCTTCTTTAATGCCAGACCTACGAAGTATAGCGCTATAGCTACTATTATCAGCTCTGGTTTTATATAATTCATTATTACTTCCATGTTCATCATCCTTTCATAATATACTATTCATCAAACTGATCATGTGCCTTTTGATTTAGATATTTATCTAACTTTTCCTTTGCAGCCGGTACAGTATGATTGCATCCTTGCTGCAGTAATCCGTCTAATACACTACTCATGCAGTAGCATACTAGCGTCATTTCTTTTTTCAATGATTTAATATCATCATCCTGTCGTCTCTGTCGTTCTAACCACTTGAATAGAGCTGATTTTTGATAATTTCAACCAAAATCAAAACAGCCCCAACCCTTGATTTTACAAGGATTAAGGCTGTTTTTTCTTGCATCGGCGTGACAGGATTCGAACCTGCGACCTCTACGTCCCGAACGTAGCGCTCTACCAAGCTGAGCCACACGCCGTAATAAGAGTTGTCAGCACATGACTGACAACTCTTGCATTATATCACACCTATATTTAAATTGCACTACTTTTTTATATTCTTCTGAAATCTATAGATTTTTTCCATTTGTCTCAATCACTTCTTTATACCAGTAACCGGAATCCTTAATGGTTCTCTCCTGCGTCGCATAATCCACATACACCAGACCAAATCGCTTATTATAGCCCAATGCCCACTCAAAGTTATCCATGGTTGACCAATGCATATAGCCCTTCAAAGGAATTCCTTCCTCTGCTGCCCGACGATATTCCAACAGATAGCGATGCAGGAAATCAATTCGATAGGTGTCATGCACCTTGCCATCCATATGAATCCAATCCATACCTGCCATACCGTTTTCTGTAATCATGATTGGCAGACCATAACGCTCATATATGAATTTCGATGACCAGTACATAACTTCCGGAGAAACCACCCAGCCCATGCCGGTCATTCCTCGTCCCTGCCACATATTTTCCGGATATCCTTTGTCTACATAATCACAAGCCGAATAATATACATTCATGCCATAGAAATCCAATGGCTGGCTAATCAGCTTCATATCTTCTTCACTATATACCGGCATATCATCTCCAAACAACTCATATGCCTCTTCCGGGTACTTACCAAAGATAACCGGATCGCTCCACCAGGTCAATCCAAAGGTAAAGCCCTTTTCCCGCATTCCAAAGGTCTTCTTTCTGGCCACTTCTATGGCTTCCTTTGAATCATTTGTCGGAATATATGCCGGTGCAATTGGTGCAAAGGAAATCTCTGCTTTCGTTTTCGCATGCTCCCGAATATATTTGACCGCTTTTCCGTGTGCCAGCAATACATTATGTGTCATGGTAATTAAGTCTTTTCGATTTGTTTGAAGGAATGGTGCATGGGAACCGAACTCATATCCACAGCCAATAAAACACTGTGGCTCATTCATAGTAATCCAATAAGATACCCGGTCAGATAACGCATCCACAACCACCTTTGTATATTCTAAAAACCAGTCTGAAGACTCCGGA
The DNA here is from genome assembly GCA_017623675.1 of Lachnospiraceae bacterium. Taxonomy (GTDB): domain Bacteria; phylum Bacillota; class Clostridia; order Lachnospirales; family Lachnospiraceae; genus CAG-632. The sequence goes on along the minus strand of JAGAOO010000053.1, from coordinate 50,351 downwards.
TTCATCCAGCCACCCTTCTGGTACAAAGCATACGGATAGTCCCAATGAAACAGGGAAACCAATGGTTCAATTCCATTTGCCTTTAATTCATCTACTAAATCCGAATAAAACTGCAACCCCTTTTCATTGACGGCTCCAACCCCATTCGGAATTACTCTTGACCAGCTAATGGAAAACCGATAGCATTTCAGTCCCATTTCCTTCATGATTGCAACATCTTCTTTATATCTATGATAATGGTCACAAGCCACATCACCGGTTTCATTATATTGAATTACATTTCTGTCTCTGCCACAAACATCCCAGATGCTTGGACCTTTTCCATCTTCATTCCATGCTCCCTCAACCTGATAGGCAGCAGAAGCAGCACCCCACATAAAATCCTTACTAAATCCCATACCTATTATCTCCTTTCTCTTATCTCGTTGACTTTCATAATCTCTATTCTTCCTTTGTATGTGCCGATTATAACAAATGAAAAAGTCACCGGATAGGGTATTCTATGACATGATAATAGGTGGATTTTGACTTTTATAGCAGCGCAGCTTCCATTCCAATGATTCCATCTATGGGTGCCTCCTGCTCCCACGCAACGGAATACAGTCGACTGCCATAATGAATGGCTTTCATAGAATTCATTGCTTTACACAAGGGATGATTCTCAAAACCGCCCCAAAGCAGCAAATCAAATCCTGCTTCTGCTGCCACTGAACGCAAGAAATCTGAGCACAGCTTTTTTTGGTCATCCTTTACATACAGATACGAAACAACCCCGAAATTCACATCGCTGTCCGGCTTTGGAAATGCCGGATAACCAAACCACTTTGTCGGCAGACAAGATAGTATCTTATAAATTCCGCTATAGGAACACATGTGATACTGCTTATGTGCCTGCTGATTTCCTACAAAACAGCAGGCAATGATTTCTCCCTTTTCCCGGACACAGTAAAAATGAGTATCTCCAAATCCGGCACACTGATAATCCACCGGTGTCAGACTGTGGTTAGAAAAATATGTTTTCATCAGCTCCTCAAATCCTTCCATGCAATCCTGTTCCAGATCCAGTATATGCTTTCCATTATGAAAACAATAAGTGGTATAATGCCCCAGATAGTGATAGACAGGCATATTCTTATGCTTCTTTTCCAGAAGCCGGATTGCCGTCTCATTTTCATCCAGAATGGTTGTATAATAACAGTAACAACCCTGAATATGTTCATATAAAAACTGATAGGATTTGGCAATAAATGTGGTCTTCTTCTGATAATCCGGGTGAATCTTTAGCCCGGTAAGATAACCACAGGTTTCTTCTTTTCCATTCACATATTCCCTGCGGAGTACCGCCCCGCCAACTGCAATAATTCTCTGACATTCGTTATCCCGAATCACCATTATTCTGGCATCTCCATCTGCCTCAAAGGAAGCAAGTGGCAGTGGATTACGAAGATATCTGACACTGATTCCGCCACGAAATTCACCGGCTTCAAATATTTCTCGAATTCCGGCGTTATCTTCACTTGTTGCAAATTCCAGCGTGTATTTATTATTTTGGAAGTTCATCCAGATTCTCTCCTATCGGTACATTCATCTTCTGATCTACTTCTTCTCCTAACCGCAGATTCATACCCCAGAACAATCCCCAAAGTAACGGACTGGTTCTTCCAAGCGATGCAAATCCTCTGCTTAACACAGTCTTTGGTGATGCGAATTCCTTTCTGGCATCATGACAAAGCTGGCTTAATTTCTCCGGTGACAATTGCTTTGGGCGAAATGCGAGTTCTCCATAGTTATAGTCCTCCTGCAACCACCATTTGTCATAAAGCAGCCGGTCATCCTGCTTTAGGCGATGATACAGAGGCGTGTTTGGAAACGGAAGCAAATGATTAAATGCTGCCGTATAAAAGTTATGCTTTTTCGCAAAAGCTACTGCCTCCTCCACTGTCCGTTCATCATCATTATCATATCCAAATACAAAGGTGGCATAGATTCCGATTCCTGCATCATGAATCCGCTTCACCAGTTCATCCCGTTCTCCCAATGCATAGTTAAAGGATTTGTTCATCTGCTTTAGGTTCTCTTTGTTCAAGCTCTCAAACCCAATTAAAATAATTTCACAGCCACTTTTCTTCATGGCTTTTAACAATTCCTCATCTCTTGCCATAGATAAGGTTCCCTGCCCTGCCCATTTAATCTTGAAGGGTTCAATCTCCCGAAAAATACCCATGGCATTTTCCCGATTGGCAACCAAATTATCATCTACCAGGAACGTATACTTATGCTCCGAACGCCGAATGTCCTCTGCTATCAGCTTATGGTCTCGACAATAATACCGGCTGCAATAGAACTTCGAAATGGAACAAAACTCACAGGAATGACAACAGCCCCGTCCGGTTTCCACCAAAGATACAGGCAGGTATTTCTTACCCTCAAAAATACTCTTATCCGGTGTCACATCATACTCTCCTATACCACCCTGATACACAGGCTTCAGTCTTCCCTGCTGTGCATCATCCAGCATTTCTTTCCAGACCGTTTCCCCGTTTCCCACAATCACGCTGTCACAATATTCCTGTGCTTCTTCCGGACAAAGGGTAACGTGATAGCCTCCCAGAACCACAGGTATTCCACGCTCCCGAAACCGTTTTGCAATTCCGTAGCTTCGTTTTGCCGTATAAGTTTCCACTGTAATGCACACCAAATCCGTCTGTGTCTCATAATTAATTAACTCAATCCGGTCATCAAAGAATTCCGTTTCGATTTCTCTCGGTGTCAAGGCCTTTAATACCGCCATGGTTAGGGGCTCCATTTTCCATGTCCCAATATACTTTTTTCCCGGTTTCTTCCCAATGGCAGGAAGTATATAAGTTATCTTCATCTTTGTTTCCATCCCTTCCTTAAAGTACCGGTATATCCGAGTTATCACACATAACCTCTCTGGTAAATTTATGCCACTTGTCTGCATATCCCTTATATCCCATGTTCACCGGAAAAGCCAGCCATGGACTGTGATTAAATGGAGCCAACCGTTTTAGAATTGATGATGTAGAATAGGTATCCCGCCATGCCCGTTCCGTTCCTGCCTCCAGCTGTTCCTTAGTCATTTTCTTAGGTAGGAACACACAATGCTCTACGTCATACATGGCCCAATTCCGCTCTATAATTCTGCCTTCCTGTTCCAATTGATTGTAATACTGTGTCTTAGGAAACGGAGTCAGGATGGAATATCGAGGCAAGTCGATTTTTGCCTTGATTACCGTTTCCACGGTACGGTCAAATACGCTTTCATCCTCTTCATCACCGCCAAATGCAAAACAGCCTTGTACTAATATTCCATTGTCATGAAGCTTCTTCATTAATTCTATGTAACCGTCCACCCGGTTCACGCCTTTATTAATATACTTTTGAGACTCCTGGGTAATGGACTCAAATCCAATCAGCAAGCCCTTACAGCCACTTTTTCGAAATACGGTCATCAGCTCATCATCAATCCCAACGGAGGAGGTTGCCAACCCCAGCCAGATAATGTTCAGTGGAATTAATGCAGTAAATAATTCAATGGCATACTTCCGGTCTGTAATCAGATTCACATCCGGAAACAGCACATGCTTGGTATGCAAGGCCTCAATTTCTGCCACAACCTCTTTTACCGGACGCTTATATACGGTTCGTCCGAAAGCTGCCGGATAAGCACAAAAACTACATGGCAGAGAACAACCCCGAATCGCTTCTACTGTCTTTGTGGTAATGTACCGTTTTTTATTCAAAAGCTCTCGTCTTGGTATTGGTTTTCCCTCAATGGTAAAATCACAATTCTGGCGATAAAGCTTCTGATAATTACCATTCACATAATCATGAATAAACTGTGGGAAGGTCTGTTCAGAAAATCCGGTAAAGACAACATCTGCATGCTGTCCCGCCTCTTCCGGCATAAAGCTTGGATGAACGCCACCCATAAAAACCGTTTTTCCCTTTTTGCGGAAATAATCTGCGTAAGCATAGCACCGGGGTGCCGTTCCGGTTATACAGGTGATGCCGATTAACTCTGCATCTATATCTAAGGGAATCTTCCCTGCTGTTTCATCATAAATCACCACATCTGCTTCTACGTCTTCCGGCACCAATGCCGCTAGAGTCGTCAATGTGAGTGGTGCATAATGTAAGGATTTTCCAAAACTTCCCGAATACCGGTGCATGGCTCCTGCCGGTGCCAGTAATGCAATCTTAATCATCTGTATCTGTCCTTTCCCTATTAATCTCTTTCATTTCTGCAAGATGAAACCATTCATTCCATCCGCTTTTCCCACTTAAATATGCCGGTTTAATATCACCCAACCGCATTCCCTCTGTGGTCAGTCGCTTCAAATAATCCTGTCCCGGATTGCCGGTCACCAACTGTATTATTACCGGTTGTAGCTGTCCCAGCCTCCTGCAATAATCATAATGATAATTTTCACACAACGCCTCATCCAATGCCTGTTCCGAAATACAAACCTCCTGCGTATACAGACAATACCGATTCCCTTCCGGTGCCAGCAGACAGAACCCCTCCTGCAAGCCAAGCTTCATGCACACTTTTCTTACGAATTCCTCTGTCAGCTTTTCTCCATACAAGTCACAGGTGATACCCTTCCGTCTCAGGAAGCGAACTCTTGGCGGTGCCGCTTCGTATGTCTCTAATACCTCTATCATGTCACCGATGCAATATCGGTAAAGACCACCACCGGTTGTAACAATCACTTCATACATTCCCTTTTTCAACTGATGCACCATATAAATGCGGTCATTCTCTACACTTCGAAACTCAAAGAAATGAGAGTACAGACTTAATCTACTGCCTTCTTCACCAACCATCGGAAAGGATACAAAACATTCCGTTGCCAGCAAGCCCTTTGGCTGAATGTAAGTATTGGGAAAATATTCCCGCACCCGTTTCACCGAATCAGCAGCACTTCCATCTGCCCAACAGCTAATGATTTTCAACTTTGGAAATACCTGCTCCCATTGATTGGTACGAATTGCCTCCGCCACTTGGACTGCTTCTGACTCCTTGCCATGATGAGAAGTCTTCCTGCTCTCACGCTCCGGCACCTGTAGCAAAATCTCCTCCACATGCTCTCTCATAAAATCACAAAGAATCGTTAAAAAGGTAGGATTCCAAACGGAAATCAGGGTCAGTTCCTTACACTGCAGAAGTTCTACGGAGGTCTGCATATAAAATGCTTCCATATCTGATGAGAATTTCACCTTGGAACTGACTGCAAATAACTGCTTCATAATCCCCTGTTCGATTCCTCCAAAATATTCTGCATCCTCCTCAAACCCAATGGGAATTCCGGCTTCCGTATAACTCTTTTTTGCCGTCACCGGAGTAATAGACCAATAGCTTCTTCCCTGACACACACCTTCCACCTGATCATAAATATTATAAAGCCAGGGCTTAATTCCCTTTTGGAATTCCTGCTTTAAGGACTTGGTATAAGGGATGAACTTCTTGCCACCGGAGGAACCACTGGTTAATTCCAGCAGTAATACCGGTTCTTTGGTGAGAACCCCTTTCTTTCCCTTGCCAATCTCCTCAATATAAGCTTCATAATCCTCATACGTAGTTAAGGGTACTGTTTCAGCAAATTCCTTATAGCTTTTTATGTCTGCAAAACCATATTTCTCCCCATACACCGTATCCGCATTTTTATGAAGCAGTTCCAGTAAATAATCCGTCTGCACCCTTTCCAATTCACAGGGTGTCACAAATCTGCGATATTCATTTTGATATAAGGCTTTACAAATCCGATTACAGATTTCACTTCCTATACTCATTCAAATAACATCCCCAATACCGGTTTTTTCAATAGGGACCGGTCAATTCTTGCCAAGCATGCCAAGTCATTTCCCATCTTATAATCCGGGTTCCGTTTTACAAAATAAGCAACATCCGGATTTTTCAATTCCCGTTCTCCAATGTCTGCTACACCCTCTTTTAATTTATCCTTCACTGATTTGTATTCTATCACACCTGTTGATGGATTGTATTCCTGAGGATAAAGTAAGGAAGCATACGCATCTATAATCCTCTGTTCATATGCCGGAATTTCTGCCTTTCGGCTAGGGTAGAATTCTGTCCAGAACAGCGGAAGAATCCGGTAGGTCTTATATCCCTTACAGATTAAGAACCAGTAGAACTCCTCATACTGTTCGGCATATTCGAACCAGAATCTTGCCCACACTTTAAACAGTTCAATATCCCCCCAATAGTCCTTGTGAATAATGGTATCGCCGGAAAACATTCCATGTACCACCTTGCCATCCACGTTCAAATTCACTAATTTCTGGGTGGTAAATCCAACCAGTCCACCGGTTTCATGATATAACACCAGACAATAATCCTTGTCAAAAAAATCCCTTCGGAATACATCTTCCTCCACATTGTCATAAAAGGTATTCATCAGCGTATACATTTCTGAAATCTCTGTTTCCGTATATTCTCCAATTGGTTTTATCTGTCCTTTTAACATGCTGACACCTCCCAGCGTTGCCCTGTCTTCAGGGGAATTGCACTATTTCAATCCGAATTTCATTCCCTGCTTTTTAAACACCTCTTTGCGGAATAAAGGATTATATATTAAATACGTACCAAACCGATATGGCGTTCGTAGATTCGTTCGAGGCTCCAATGCCCGTTTCACAATAGACATAGGGCTGTTAAATCTTCTCCTGCAATCAAAAGAAATCTCCGTCAGTTCATCCGGCGTCATGTTCTTTGGCACGATGCTGCAATAGTTGAATCGATAGTCCTCATGTAACCACCATTTTCCGCCATACAACAACCGCCCTTCCTGCTCCATTTTCCGGTAAAGGGGAGTATTGGGATATGGCATTAAAATATTAAAAGCTGCAAAAGTGAACTTATTCCGAATGGCAAAATCACAGGTTGCTCGAATGGATTCCAACGTATCTCCATCATGTCCTACGGTAAAGGCCGCCCAAGTCTGCAAGCCCCACTGTCTTAACTGTTCAATCTCCGATTCATACATGTTACCGGAGCCCTTTTTATTCGTATATTTATGCATTTCCGAAATACAGTCCGGAGAAATGGACTCAAAGCCTATGACCAGCCCCAAGCATCCACTTTTCACCATTAATTCCATTAGTTCCGGATCCTGCAACATATCCATACTTCCCTGACTGACCCAATGAATCTTTAGGGGAATTAAGGCACGAAATAATTCCTTTGCTTTTTCCCGGTTACATACAATATTATCATCAACAAAGAATAACAGCTTCCGTTTCTGGGATTTGATTTCTGCAATCACATCCTCCACCGGTCTGCAATAATGCCGGGCTTTAAAATAAACGGAAGATGCACAAAAGCTACAGCTGTGATTACACCCTCTGGAAAACTGTAATAACGTAATGGGAAGATAGCCCTTTCCTTCGAATATATCCCTGCGGGTAATCACATTCATCTGAGGACATTCCGGCTGAACCGCATCATAGCGATTTTTTAATCTTCCGGCTCTGCAGTCTTCAATCATTTCCTTCCAAACCGGCTCCGCATCACCCACCATGACACAGTCGCAATGCTCAGCCACTTCTTCCGATATCAACATGGCATGCATACCGCCCATTACCGTTTTCACCCCTCGTTTACGAAACTCTTCACTAATCTCATATGCCCGTCTGGCAGTAAAGGTCTCTACGGTAATTGCCACCAAATCCGTCGGCTCATCGTAAGGTATTTCCTCCATACGGTCATCATACATTACCACTTCTACATCCTCCGGGGTCAGTGCTGCCAATATTCCAAGCTGCAAGGGTTCCATTCTCGCCTCATCCACATACAGGCTATGCTCCCGTCTGCCGATATTCGGTTTAATCAACGTCAGTTTCATTCAAAATTCCTCCAAGCATCTGTCCCTGCTTTGCATGAATTTCCTTTGCGGAAATCACATTGACCAACAGAAACACTACAAAGTTCCATGGCAGCAAATGAATCGGGTTAGCAAAGAACCGTTTCAAAATACATCCGGGCGAATAGAATCGGGTACGAATACGCAAACAGCCGTCACGCAACTCTTCCGGTGTCATATGTTTTGGACGGTAAGCCGTTTCTCCATACCGATATTGGTCAGAAAGCCACCATTTCTTATACAACAACCGACCCTCCTGCTCCATACGGTCATATACCGGTGTTCCCGGCATGGGTATAAGGGGATTGAAGTTCGTAACTGCCAGATGATTCCGTACTGCAAATGCAAAGGTTTCATCAAATACCCCTTTATCATCATTATCATAACCGAATACAAAGGTTCCATAAATCAACATCTTATGACGATAAATCCTCTGAATAACCTCATCATAATCTCCTGCCGCCTTATTGGCAGATTTCTTCATGGTCGTCAGGCTTTGAGGATTCAGACTTTCGAAACCCAGCAAAACTAAAAAACAACCTGCCTTCTTCATTTCTGCCAGCAACTCATCATCCTGTGCCACATCCATACTAATCTGGCATGCCCATTTCTTCTTCAACGGCGCCATAGCACGGAACAATTCCATTGCAGACTGCCGGTCATAGAACAGATTGTCATCTACAAAGAAAATGATTTTTTCCTTCGCCTGAGTCAATTCCTTTACCACATCCTCTGTGGTTTTTCTACGAACCTGCTTGTACATGGTTTTAATGGAGCAGAAATCGCAGTTGAATTTGCAGCCTCTTGATATCTGATACACACCGATTCCATAGTATTTATGCTTATATATACTCTTGTCCTCTATTAAAGCAGTCAGCTTACAGGTTTCTCCGGACACATATCGTGCCTTGGGTCTTCCCTTTTGACAATCTCTTAAAAATGGTTCCCAGGTATCCTCTGCATCTCCCACTATTACCGTATCCGCATACTGCAATACTTCCTCCGGCAGAACGGTTGGATGAAAACCACCCATTACGATAATATTCTTGTCTGTCTTGTATTTCTTTGCTAATATGTACGCCCGTTTTGCCGTATAGGTTTCTACGGAAAAAGCAATAATATCCGAATCAATCTGCTCCGGCAACTTCTCTGCCCGCTCATCGATAAAATCGATATCAAATTCCTCTGGTGTCAGACTCTTTATGATGCCGAACAGCAATGGCTTCATGGCATCTGAGCTGATGTGTTCAAACATATTTAATCGAATAAATGTAATTTTCAATGCTTATGCCCCTTATCAATTCCCAAGAACTTGAATCCGATATTTGCTCCTAACAAAATAAACACATACAGATTCTTCCGCCATGGAGAAGAAAATGTCCGTTTCAGAATTCGTTTCCAACTAAAAGCTTCCTTCCACACCTGACGATAGATTTCATTCAATCGTTCCGGCGACATGTTCACCGGCTGAAATACGGCATAATGCTGATTATATCGGCTCCAGTCATGGGTAATAATCCGTCCTGCTGCCTCGTATTCCTGATAAAATCGGGTTCCCGGATATGGTGTAAGAATTGCAAACCGGCACAAATCCAAGCCTAATTTATTCACCCGGTCCGGCAAGGATAACAACTCCTCTTCTGTATCCTGGTCAAAGCCCAAGACAAAACAGCCATTGACTGCTATTCCGTGCTGATGAATATTTTCAATGATTTCTACATATTTATCTGCATCATGAAATCGCTTGGCTGCATTGGTCAAGGATTGGGTGTTTACCGATTCCAGTCCAATCAACACTCCCCGGCATCCACTTTCATACGCCGCCTGCATTAATTCATGGTCATATCCGAAATCTGCCGTGGCATTGGATGCCCACAAGATTTTCAACGGTTTCATGGCTTCCATGAGTTCCAGTGCATATTCCCGTTTGGCAAAGAAATTCGGATCATAGAAAATGACCATCTTTGATTTCAATTCTTTTAATTCCCGAATCACCTGCTCCACCGGGCGTGGATTGCTCTTCCACATGGTTCTCATGGAGCAGTATTTACAACAGTTATCGCATCCCCGGTCTGCCACAATTGCAGGAATCTTCAACTTCTTATGCTTCGTAATTCTATCCCTTGCAGGAATCGGGAATTCTGCCACACATACATCATAATTGCGATATTGCTTCTGCGGTTTTCCCTGTACAAAGTCCTCAATAAACTGAGGAATGGAAATCTCCGCCGGACCGATAATCACCGTATCGCAATGCTCCCCTACCTCATCCGGTAGTGCAGTGGCATGGTAGCCCCCACACACCACATATACACCCCGTTCCTTAAACTCTTTACAGTGCTTGTATGCAGTAAGACTAGAGGAGGTTTCAAAGGAAATCATTACCAGGTCATAGGTTTCTTTATCATATTTTACTACTTGGGAATTTTCATCAATGATATCAATTCGTTCAAATATTCCTTCCGGAATCAGCGAATATAACGTAGCAAGAGTCAGCGACGGATAGGAAAGCAGACTTGAAAATTTTCCCCTGTAGGAACCTTCTTTTTCGTTCCATGCATGTATCATTAGCAGCTTCATATATTTTATCTCCCTTACTATAATTAACTACCAAGTTCTTATAAATTGATTGTAGCATAGTAACTAATCTTCTTTCAAATCTATCGCTAACATACTGGACAGAATCTTTGGAAATTCCTCTGTTACCGTAATATATACATCATGCTGCATATAGTTCAATCACCTCATTTATCTCAATCATAGCATCTTGCCCTAGTGGACCATGTACTAAATCCACATTCAATCCTAATTTCTCTTCAAGAACATCCTTAATTGTACAAATCATAATTAAGGATACCGGTTTTGAAAATTCCATAAGTAAATCAACATCACTATCTTCCCGATTTGTACCTTGTGCTCTAGAACCAAATAAGCTTACTTTTGTAATTGGATAATCGTTTACAATCTCTAATACCATTTTTTTTATATATTCATTATTTTTCATTTCATATCACCCCTCAAATCAACCTCTGTTTCTATCATATTACCATACACCATTTTCATACTCAAGCGAAACCCACCTCATAGCTCCGCTATTCGTTGTCGCGATTGTCGCCAGATGTAATCCTAACAGATTACATCTGCACAGTCTGAAAAAGGCAACTTCGTATGCAAGCATACACGTTGCCTTTTATCATCCTGTTCCCACGACAATCGCTTAATGATTATTATCTTTCTCGTAATATCGCGCAAAAAAAAGCCCCAACCCAACAGCTCATATGTCTGTCAAACTAGGACCTTTACAAGTGCGCCTCCGGGGGCTCGAACCCCGCACACCCTGATTAAGAGTCAGGTGCTCTACCAAATGAGCTAGAAGCGCATATTTGATTGTTTGCTTGTACCTCACAACGCAAGAATGATTATAACCCAGCAATATCCAAAATGCAAGCACTTTTTTCAATATTTTTAATTTTTTGATAAATTAAGTCAATTCCAATGATTTTCCTAGGTTTTTCTATCCTTTTATTCTAGAAAAACTGTTGATAAGTCGTTTTATTTTTAATCCTTCCACTTAACAACAGTTTTTCCAGTTTATCAGTTTTTATACTTTCTCTTCCACATCCGCTACCACTTTAATTATCAACTGGTTAAGTTGCTTGGCATACACGGGCGGAATGTTATGTGCAGCTTTTTGCCAGATTTCATAAGTACAATTTGGATTCTTTTCCGCCATAAGCTTAACGCTGTCTTTTACTTCATTCGGTTCTTTTTCTCCTGCCAGAGCAATAACCGGAATAGATACTCTCTCAAATCCCTCCACAGAATCCAAAGTTATTCCATTGTTTACCGAATTTCGAATCGTTTCTATTGTTACTTGTTGCATTTGATTTACGAATTCTTTTCTTTGATCTTTTGGCAGGCCATTCATAAAACCAACCAAGTTGCAAATCCATCTTTTCTTAAAGGATGCGAATTGCTTTTCATTTTGAGTCATAACATCTTGCAGCATCTCATCACTCTTAATCAGCCATGGACTGATTATAATAGCTGCGGAAAATAATTCCGAATGCTCTGCAATCATTTTGTATGCAATCTGCGCTCCCAGAGAAAATCCAATTAACACAACTTTTTGATTCAGACCGGTTATAAACTCAACCAATTCTTCTATTTGCTGACTGGTATGAAAGGTCTTTTGAGTTTCATTTCCAAAGCCCATAAGATGAGGAACCATGATATGATACCTCTCGGACAGAACATATTGTTTTCCAAAGGCATGTACAAAATTAGCCCCATGCAACATAACCAATATCTGTTTGTTTTCTTTTCCATACTCATCGACGTACATATCAATTCCTTCTTTCATCTATCCACATTTCCTCAAACCTCATCCACAGCCCTGTTTGCCACCAGCCGGTGAATCGGTTTTCCTTCTGCCGCAAACTTGGTTTCATATTCCGTCATAATGTTCCCCTCTACGAATTCACTGTTATGCAAATCATAGGTACAGTTCACAAGATTCCATCCTGCCTCCGGCACCTGCTCAACAGAAAAATCAAATAGCTCCCGATTGTCTGTCTTGAATATTACCACACCTTCCGGCACCAATATCTGATTATAGCGGGTCAGAAATTCCTTTGAGGTCAGACGCCGTTTTGCATGGCGATCTTTCGGCCAAGGGTCTGAGAAATTGAGATAAATACGTGCCACCTCGTTTTTAGCAAAGACATCTGCAATATATTCTGCTTCCATACGAATAAAGAACAGATTCGGCAGTTGCAATTCCTCCTGCTTTTCTATGGCTCGAATCAGAACACTGGAGTATTTTTCAATTCCAACGTAGTTAATATCCGGATTCTGCTGTGCCAGTGTAGTAATAAACTGACCCTTTCCCATTCCGATTTCAATATGAATGGGATTCTCATTGCCAAATACCTGATTCCATTTTCCTTTATACTCTGCTTCATTTTTAATCACATACTCGTTAGCTGCAATCGTTTCCCGCGAGCCTCTTACATTTCTTAAACGCATATTCATTCCTCTTTCTATAATTGTTGATATAAGATTTCCAATGCATCGTCTGCATCACATTCAATATCCGGCTCAACCAGAAGCTCCTGCGTATCCGTATCTGCACGATAGAATTCCTTGGTAGATACCTGCATAAACAGACCGGTATTCGGCAGACGGAATACTGATATATCTCCGTACCCGGATGGCGTATTTCCCGGGGCTTCTCCAATAACGGTTCCCAATTGATTATCTTTCATATATTCTGCAAACATCATGGCAGAACTGAAGCTTCCTACGGAAGTTAAAACATATACATCTCCCGAAAATGTCAAATCTGTATACTTTTTATTTTGGACGGTTCCGCTCCCCAATGGCAGACGGAAGCATCCCAACCGCCAGACAGAGGTTTCCACCTGATAACTTTCCGTTTCCAAGTAGCGGATGAATTCATTCACGACCAAAGAATTGCCACCACCATTATCTCTGATATCAACTGCTACATGTTGAATTCCCTTTTCCTGTACCTCTGTAAACATTTCCTTTAGGCAATTACGATATACTTCATTGTACTGACAGGAAGTAAGAGTTAATAATGCCAGACTCCGATCCTCATCAATGGAATAGGATACAAATGGAGTATCCTCCGATTCACTAATCTGATTCAATGCCATGTATTCCTCATATGTTACATAATCCTCTGCATAGTAAGTCACAGTTTCCTGCAGGCCCTGTGGGTTTTCATAGGTATAATCAATTCCGTTCTCCATAGGTATCTTTAGGAATGTCAAACCCTCCAAGGTAGATAAGTCCTGCTTTAACATATGGATTCCCCAGGATTCCACCTCATAACAATAAAGGCTGTTGTATTCTTCCAATAATTGTTCCAAAGTCATTCCATTCACCTGAACCAACTGCCAGTTTTCCTGACTTCGAGGATAAATGTCTTTTAAATAATGATACTGTTGAAATACCGTATAGGAACAGGTATGTCCATCTCCCAAAACTGATAGAATCTGCTGTAGCTTTTGTTTTACCAATGCAACATCTATCGTTTCTGCCGCTTGCAACTGCGTCATTACATTCTGGTATTCCTGTTCTACTTCCATCGGTATTCCATTTTGAAACGCAGGATGCGTCTTTCTTAAATCCTGCATAGCACAATCAATATCTGCCTTCGCTTCTTCATATGTTATTTCTGTATCATAAACCAGTGTATCCGGGCCTCCACGAAACATAACACTATTCCAATACGGATTACAATAGCTTCCAAACAAGACAGTGATACATGATACAATCGTAAGCAGGCTCAACAACACTTTTGAAATCCAGCGTCCATTTCCTTTCATATAAAATAATACCAGTATCCCTACCAGAATGACGGCCACCACAATCATAACCCACTCTGGTATTGAAAGTACGAAGAGATTCAAAGGGATCAGCCCTATCATCAATAAATCTACAATGATACTAAGTAACACATACCGTTTTTTCATCTTCCAAATATACCTCCCCGGATTCTCATGAAACCATCGAAATTTCAAAATTACTTAATAGTATACTACCAAACAATTTCTTCTACTTCAACTTTCACTTTATAGTTTTTTAACTCCCCCCTGCCAGACAGGGCAACGGCAACGCAACGGATTCTATCCTTGTTTTCATTGACTATTCTCCCCATCTATAATAAAATGTTAAATAAGTATGACTATGCATTTTGGAGGAAAATTTTGAATAAATTAGTTTATAAAGCAACGGCTCTTATTGTAAGCTGTCTGCTTACACTTTCCTATATAACAACACCTGATTGGAACAAAACAACAGTCCTTGCTACCGAAACGGGAAGCACAGATACAGAAAACACCGGCAATGGCGACGCAGACACAACTGCTTCCGATGAAGCCGCTTCCACAGAAACGCCTGCTGTCATTTCTGACCCGAACGCACCTGCAATCGTAGCAAATTCTGCTATCGTTATAGATGCTAAAACCGGATATATCTTATATGGAAAAAATGAGACTACTCGCTGTTATCCGGCCAGTATCACAAAAGTTATGACCTGTATGGTTGCATTGGAGCATATAAACCTAAATGATACTGTTACTTTCTCGGAAGATGCAATCTGGGGAATCGAACGTGACAGTAATCATATTGCTTTAGATGTAGGAGAACAGATTACCGCAGAGCAATGTCTCTATGCAATTATGTTGCAATCTGCGAACGAAGCATCCTGGGGAATGGCCGAACATGTTGCCGGCTCTCTGGAGGGATTTGCAGATATGATGAACCAAAAGGCAGAGGCTCTTGGTTGTCAGGATACCCATTTTGTGAATGCCAATGGTCTACACGATGACAATCATTACACCACTGCCTATGACATGGCATTAATTATGCAGGCCGCCATTCAGAACCCAATGTTTCGAACCATTGATGAAACGCTTTACTACGCAATTCCACCTACAAATCTGTGTGAAGAACAGAGGGATTTGTGGCATCAGTTAAAAATGCTTTATCCTACCAGTCCATATTATTATGAACCGATAGAAGGCGGCAAAACCGGATTTACAGATCAAGCCCGTAATACCTTAGTGACTTATGCTGAGAAAAATGGTATGGAGTTAATCTGCGTTATGTTGGATTGTGAAGGTGCTGCCAACTGTTACAAGGATACTGCCGCACTTTATGAGTATTATTTTAATAACTATACTTATACTTATCCTTTACAGACCTTTGAACCGAATTCCAGAAATCATACAGATACCATTTTAAATAATTTTTATCGAGGACTGGATCATGACACCTTGAATTTATCTGTTGATAATGATTTAACTGTATTAGTTCCAAGGGATATGGATGCTGCCGCACTTACAACCCAGACCACCTACTATACCACCTTCGAAAATAATGTAGTAGGTAAGGTTTCTGTTTTATATAATGGAACTATAGTGGGCGAATCCGACATCATTTACAATGATATGACAGTCGATGGCGAAGTACTTCGTTGGGGTGTAACACCCGAGGAACATAAACGGCGAGTCAACGTGACGCTGGTTGTTGCAATCTCCTCTGTCACTTTGATTACATTGACTTTATTTATACTGTTTCGAATTAAAAACCGACGATATCGGTATTTGAAACGCCGTAGTCGTGACAGTAAACTGCACTGGTAAATCATACAAGGAGGTAGCGCAATGGGCGACCATACATTTAATATAATTGAAGAATTAGATTCCATCGCCAAGGAAGATGCATCTGAAGAATCAAAAGCAGAGCAGCCTTCTTCTATTGATGACAATTTGAATACCCTTCGCACTACCAACTGGGATATTTTAAATTATTTTCGTTCCACATATGTTACCCAGTCAGAGCAGATTCAAAGCTTAAAAACAGAATTATTTGAGCTGGATGTTAAAATTGAAGAATTACAAAAAACCAAGGATATTTACTCCTTTCAATCCGATACCCGAAGAAACATTTTTTCTCCTTTGCCACCTGCATCGACTACACAAAGTAAAGGACAAATTATTCAGGCACAGTTGGAGGAGCTACAAGGAATTCGAGTTTCCTTATCTGAGAAAATTAACAGCTTAGACCTTGAGCTTAACACAATCCGAAATCATATTCAGGCACTGGAGGATGCCAATCAATGCCTGTCCTCTCTGTATCAGAATATGCCTCAGACAGAAGAGGAACCTGCACCGGAAACACCGGAAATCGCATTAACATCTGTCAGCACCGAAGATACCTCTTTGACACATGCAACTCAGATTTTAATGTTGAATCAACATGACAAATCTCAGGCAGCAGAACGGATTCGCACTTCTATTCGCCAAGGCATTGAAAACAATCAAAATAAATTAGATGTATTAAAATGGTTAATACAATCTGACCCAACCAGAGCCCGATTAACCCTTCAGGAATTACAGGATTCTAACCAGCGTTTACTAAACGCTACCGATTCTATCTTACAGGAATTGGATAAGAGCTTACATTACCAGTGCCCAATCTGGCTGGCAATCGATGATTGTATTCAACAATATCGGACACAGCACCCGGAATGTACCATTGATGCATCTGTGGATTGTACTGATTATGATATTAAAGTTTTGCCAATCATTACAATAACTTTATTGCAACTATTGCAGGAGGTTATGAATAATATCTTCTTCTATTCCAATGCAAACAAGGTCTTGGTAAAGGTATATATCAACAGTCGTATGATTGATGTATATGTAAATGATAATGGCGTCGGGATTGGTTCCGACTACCTGACTTCCAGCCCGTGGCATAGTGGCTTACATCGACTGCATGAAATCATGTACCTGCTTGGAGGAAAAGTACAGATTGATGGTGATATCATCAGCGGTACTAACGTCCGCTTCTCTTTCCCAGTCGCATTGGTTGAAAATGATAAATAAGAAATTAATTATAGAAACGATGAAAGGATTTTGACCCATGAAAGAACAATTAGCTGAAATTATTTCTCAAAATGTAGAAGGGCTTTCTTCTGCAGATATCTTAGGATTATTGGAAGTGCCACCAAAGCCGGAGCTTGGCGATTATGCATTTCCTTGTTTCCGTCTGGCAAAAACCATGCATAAGGCACCGAATTTGATTGCAGAAGATTTGAAACAAGCCATTACAGGAGCCCTTGATTTTATTGACGAAATCAAGGTACAGGGCGCGTACTGCAACTTCTATATCAAGAAGGATTTATTTGTAAAGACTATGTTAGATGCTGCCTGTGCAGAAAACTTTGGTGGCTCCGATGTTGGCAAAGGACAGTCCATTTGTATTGACTACTCTTCTCCAAACGTTGCCAAGAATTTTCATGTTGGTCACCTTCGTACTACCATCATTGGCAATTCCTTGTACAAGATTTACAGCAAATTAGGTTATACCGTTCACCGTATCAATCACTTGGGCGACTGGGGTACCCAGTTTGGAAAATTAATTGTAGCCTACAAAAAATGGGGTTCTAAGGAAGCCGTAGAAGAACGTGGCATTGCAGAATTAATGGACTTATATGTCAAGTTCCATGCCGAAGCGGAGAAGGACGAAACCTTAATCGAGCAGGCACGTGCCTGGTTCGTAAAAATGGAGCAGGGTGATGAAGAAGCCCTATCCATCTGGCAATGGTTTAAAGATATCAGCATGATTGAATACCGTCGTACCTACCAGCTTCTGGGCGTAGAGTTCGACTCTTATAATGGGGAAAGCTTCTATCGAGACAAGACTCAGGCTGTCGTTGACAGAATTGAAAATGCCCATTTATTAAAGGAAAGCGAAGGTGCCTATATTGTAGACCTGTCGGAATATGACATGGCACCATGTATTATTAAGAAAGCCGATGGCGGTTCCATATATGCGACCCGTGACTTGGCTGCCATTTTTTATCGAAAGGAAACCTATAATTTTGTAAAATGCTTATACGTTACCGGGCAGGAGCAGAAGTTGCACTTTGCACAGGTATTCAAGGTAGTAGAATTATTAGGAAATGATTGGGCTTCCACCCAGTTAGTTCATATTCCATATGGGTTAGTCAGCTTGGAAGGAGCGAAACTCTCTACCCGTAGCGGCAATATTATTTATGCAGAAGACATTTTATTAGAAGCAATTGCAAAGGTAAAAGAAGTGATTCAGGAAAAGAATCCAAACCTGGAGAATAAAGATGAAGTTGCTAAAATGGTGGGTGTAGGGGCCATTATCTTTAATGATTTGTACAACCAGAGAATCAAAGATGTTTCCTTTAAATGGGACAAGATTCTAAACTTCGAGGGCGAGACCGGACCATATGCACAATATACCTATGCCCGTTGCAGCAGCCTGCTTCGTGCAGTGCCGGAATTTGATGAAACTGCTCCTATTGATTATTCCATTCTTACCGATTTAGATTCCATGGAATTATTGAAGGCAATTAGTAAGTTTCCTAAGGTAGTGGCAGATGCGGCAGAAAAGTATGAACCATTTATGGTTTCCAGATTCGCAATTGAAGTTGCACAGGCATTTAACCGATTCTATACCAGCAATCGAATTAATGTACCGGAAGAGGATATTCGAAATGCAAGATTGAAATTGGTTGCAGTCACCCGAAAAACCTTACGGGATGCAATGGATTTGTTAGGTATCAATTGTCCGGAGCAGATGTAATCATCTGCTCTTTTTTTTGGATTTGTACCCTCTCTTTGTTGTCGTTTTGGATACTTTTCGAGACACCTTTTTGTATGTTGCTATCTGCTCTGCAATGGTGCTGTAATCTCGCTGAAATAATTCTTCGCAAAGCTGGACTTGAAGTACATCTTCCGGCACCCTTTCCAGAATTTTCTCAATAACAAAATCCTTACTCTTTTCCTTGTACTTTGGAAGTTGATTCAATTCCTGAATGTGTGCAAGCTCCGGCCGCCATAGCATACCCAGTTTCTTTTTCCACTTCATTTTCGGATTGTTCTCCGGCTTTCGTAGAATATAGAAATCAAGAATTCCATTATCCTGCTCAACCGTTATAATTCCCCAGCACGACGGCACATGCTCCTCAATATGCATGGCATGACGCGTTCCCACTACAACATAATTGTAATCATAATACTGATTGTAATCTCGAACCTGCCGTTTAAGTCTTGCATAGGTATCCGCATCACTTTTTATCTCGATTCCGTAAACTGCCTCCGGTGTTACCATGACAACATCTGCCCTGGATTTTCCCATTTGCTTTTCTTCTATAATTCGATTTTTTCCATATGTTTCATCAAGAAAATCAAACAGACTTTCCCGAATATCCTTATCGTATAACATATCGTTCACCTTTTATATACACTGACTAGTGACAATTGCAATTTCCCTCTATTTTAATACCCCATTTCTGCCAGTTCTCTTACCACACCTTCATAGAAATCCACGATATCTGATATGCCATCTCCGGTCTTTTTCGTCAATCGCCATCTCCGCATATCCACTTGGTCACAGTGAGAAATTCCACGTCCCGAATTACTCCTATAAACGCCTCGAAAGTTTGTCCACTCCGTTGCTCTTGGTGGTAACAAGCCATCATTTTCACCTTCAAACAGATACACAACCGGATAGGTCCAACACATGAAAATATCGCTAAAAGCATGCTTCATCACAAAGGCATAGCTCTGATAATAAATCCCCGCTACATCTGGATTCTGCTGATTGAATTCTTCTGCCTTATTGGTTCGAAATGCTTGAATTGCGGCATAAGTATCCGGCTTTTTATCCCCTAATATCCTCATCCATACATCCGTACATTTACAGCCGATTCGAATTAACACATCCGGAACCACAAGCAGCTTATCAACTGTAATAGAGCCATGATGCGGAGTATTAATTGTGGTTACCGAAGCAATCTTATCCCCCATGCCCATGGTAGAAATCACATAACGAATTTCCAAACCACCTTTGGAATGTGCAATTACATTTAACTTTTCCGCTTTGCTTTCTTTCAGAATTTCTTCTATTCTCCTTTTTAATATTTCAGCATTGGTTTCAATGGATGCATTACTATCCTGGCAACCATGGTACACGTCACAGCCCAATTTCTGCAATCGCTTTGGTGTCCGTCCCCAATAGTTAATGTGCTTTCGGTCACGAAAGCCCATACCATGCACCATTAGAATTGGATATTTTAATTGAATCATTTGATTTTCTTATTCCTCATCCCTTTTAATGAACATCGAGTTTTCAATTTCCATCACCTGTGCAACCGGTAATTGTGTCTTTGCTGCCACCTGTTCCACGTTCATACCATCCTTCAGAAATCTCTTCGCAACATATTCCAATGCTTCACCAATTTCAATGATATGTCCATCCGGGTCATAGATACGAATAACTCGCTGTCCCCAGTCATGTACCATATTCTCATTCACATATGAAATCTGAAAATCACTATTTTTTAATTTCTCGGCAAATCCATCCATATCATTTTCTTCAAAATACAATTCTGCATCCTTACCTTTGTAGGTTACAGTATCATGAATAAATTCTTCCCATATCTTTCGCTCCTGCAAAACCAACCCTTCTGTCAATATTACATTTCCGCCGAAATCAGTAACTACATCCAATCCAAATAAGGATTTATAGAACCTCTTTGATACTTCTATATCATTAACTACAATTAATATGTTTTTTAACTTCATACTTCCTCCATAAAAATAACGCTCTCACGTTCAAAAGAAATATTCAACCGATCAGCTTCTGTAACCGCACGTATCACCTTGCATGGCACACCAGCCGCTATTACTCCGGCAGGAATATCATGATTTACCACGCTGCCTGCACCAATAATACTACCCTTTCCTATGGTAACACCACCCATAACTGTTACATTTGCCCCAATCCACACATCTTCTTCTAAGGTTATCGGCTTTGACGACAGAACTCCTTCTGCCCGTTGCGAAGCATCCAGTGCATGTCCCGAGCATGCCAAACAAGTTCCCGGTCCAATAAAAGCATTTGCTCCAATCCGAACCGGTGAGGTATCTAGTATAGAACAGTTATAATTCACAACTGTTAACCCATATGTATGGATGTTAAAACCATAATCACACTGAAACATTGGCTGTATAAAAGTTCTTGCATCACAGGTTCCGAACAGCTCTTTTAGTATCTCTGCTCGCTTCTCCTGTTCTCTTGGACTGGTTTGGTTATATCGCCAACACAATTCCTTTGCTCGTAGTTGAATGTCTTCTGTCTCATCTGTATGTTTAGAATAATATCCACGATTCTCTTGTATATGTTCTCTATAATTCATACTGACTCACCTTACCCATTTTTATCCTTCTGAATTAACTAGTTATTTTTAATCATTTTTATTTGAACAATTTGCTGCATCAATAGCAATTACCAACATCAATCCTAGGATTTCGTCCCTTGGATTCAATATATCAATGACATAAGTATCTCCCCAGTTCAACAATTCTTTGCTAATATGCATAACAACACTGCTTCCCTGATATACATCATATTCCCATCCCAAAAAATCTCCTTCCACCCGATAGCCATTATAATTTACCTCATACTCCGGGTGAAATAGGGTGAATTTCTTTTGAATACTTCCTACAATTCCGTTCACTGTTTCTATATCAAATGTAGGTAAGAACGATATTATTCGCTGTTGAATGTTACCGATTTCCCGTTGCCCTGCATCATATACATGTAACTGATGTCCAAGTGCAAGAAATTCTGCTTTTACAAAATACTTGGCATTTCCCTGTTCATCGAAAATATCATAAGTATCTGTCCATGAAAACACTCTCTGCTTAATTAATAATTTCATATCACTGTCTCCCTTTCATTTTCCGCATGTTTAATCGCCATATGTATTATGTAAACCTATGTGAGTAAAATATCATATATCTCCTCTACTGTTTCTGCAATCCAAGTGACACCCTCCTCTTCCAGTTCCTTTCGATTTCCATATCCGAACAGTACACCAATTGAATCGATTCCAACTTTCTTTGCTCCAATTACATCGTATTTTCGATCCCCTACAATTACAGCACTACCGAAATCTGTTACACCACATTTCTGCAAGGCATAGGCAATTACTTCAGCTTTTGTTGTTCTTTGCGAATCCAGCGTCGAACCACAAATAAAAGAAAAATATTTTGCGAAATCTATTCTTTCCAATATTTTAATTGCAAACTCTTCTGGTTTTGATGTTGCTACAGCAAGCGTTTTTCCACTCTCTCTTAAATGTTCCAGAAGTTCCATCATTCCCGGATAAAATTCTACTTCATACATTCCTTCCGCTCGATAGTGTTCCCGATAGTATTTTATTCCCAACTCTGTCTGTTCCTGATTGAAACCATAGAATTGCTGAAAGGATTCCGACAGCGGTGGACCAATGAATTTATGCAATTCAGTGGGATCACCCACCGGGATTCCCAGTTTACTCATTGCATACTCTAATGAATGAATTATACCGGGACCCGTATCCACCAGTGTTCCATCCAGATCAAATAGTATTACCTTTTTCATAACGTTACCTCACATATTTTATCGAAATCGATCCATTCCTTCATCTGTACCTAATCGTTTTCGGTATTCCTCCGGATTCTTCTTCATATCAACCATAGCATAGAAGGTCTCTAACACCAAACTTTCCTTATTACATTCTTCCGTATTCTTTCCCCAGTCACTATAGTAATTATACTCACGCATTTTCCAAAAATATAAATCTGTTAAGCCATAACCTTCAAAGCGTATTTGATCCAATAAAGCATGATTATCCAAATAATACATAAATTCTTTCATTAGTTCTGAATCTTCTATCAATCCTTGCCATAGGATTTCAATAAATGATTCTTCTTTATTTGTATATTCACATAATCCAAGGAATGCCTCATATGTTTTTATCAGTCTTGCATCATATATGATTGTACTCATAATTCTTCACCTCTTGGCAATTCAACTATTATCGGTTTATGATTCACAGCAGGTAAAAATTTTTTCAAAACGTCTTCCGTTTTTAATTTTAAGCTTGAGGTACTAACACATGGGTGGCAGCCAATATATTCACTTTCGATCACAGGCTTATCAATTAACAATTGTACCCGGTTGGCTGTGTCATTCATTAATCCCATAATAGAAACAGCTCCCGGTTTAATGTGTAGAAATTCCTCCATATATTCCGGTTTTCCAAATGACAATCTGGCACTTTGAATCTGTGCGGATAAATCCTTTGTTTTAAATGGTTTATCTCCCGGCATCATTAATAAATAAAATTGGGTTTCCTGTCGGTTGCACAGAAATAAGTTCTTACATATGATTGTATTCAAAACCCGGTCAATTTCATTACACGCTTCCATAGTATTTGCTTCTTCATGATCTGTTCTCTCATATTCAATTCCCAGTCTATCCAACAAATCATATACTTTTATTTCTCGTTCCAGTCTTCCGGTTGTATTAACCGGACGTCCTTTTTTCAATTCCATTGTGCAGGCTCCTTAACTATCTTTTATTGCTTTCTATTATTGCATTTATTCAAATTTCTATTTTGTCAACTTACCAGTTTCTTCACCATATGAATATGCTTGCAATATTCTTCATAATAAATGTTTCCTTGTTCTTGAAAACCCTGTTTTTCATAAAATCCTTTTGCTCGTACTTGGGCTGATAAGGACAGTTTCTTTCCACCCATTTCCATTACTATTTTTTCTACTTGCCGAATTATTTCTTCACCTAAACCTTTTCCCCGATAACTTTTTAAAATTGCTAATCGCCCCAATACATATTCATCTTGTTCATGCCCCTTAAAGAATCTACAACACGCAATTGGTAATTCCTCTTCATAAACAGTCATGCAGCAGGCTTCATTATCTATATCATCAAACTCATCACAGAATTTTTGTTCTTTTACAAACACTTCTTCCCGAATCATTCTTGCACCATCTGTCAGATAATCCGTTGTAACAAAGTTCAACATTTGTTTTCTCCTTCGTATAATTAGTAGGTTGCATGAACGCTCACCTCGTTCGCTCCGCAAACTCGGTGTTCGTTGCACTCTCATAAGCTCTCTGCCAAGCACTTGCCTGCCAGCAGTCAGTGCTTGCCTTTCGACCTTGCGTCTCTTCCTCGCATGAACGCTCACCTCGCCCGCCTCGCGCTCTCGGTGTTCGTTGCACTCACATAGTGCCTTGACCATCCACTTGCTTGCAAGCAATCAGTGGATGGTTCTGCGTCACTGCGTTCATGCTTATGCGTTCATTATATCACAGGGATAGTTGGGTTACTAATACTTATTTCTTTCTATTTCATTTCTTCCCTCTTAATGTTTCACGTGAAACATTGTTGTGTTTTCAATTTGCAAATAATGTTTCACGTGAAACGTTTGTCTATATTTACATATCGATAATTTTATATGCTTAAATCCAAAATCAGTTTTTCTACCACAAAAATTACATTTTTCATAAAATGTTTCACGTGAAACATTTTTTTGTAGATAGATAAGAAATTTAATGGTATACTATCAAAAGAATAATAAGATATTAGAGAATATGAAAACGCAGGAGGCGTCGTTATGGGAAGAATTATTGCAATTGCAAACCAAAAGGGTGGAGTCGGCAAAACAACAACTGCCATCAATCTTGCAGCTTGCATCGCTGAAAAAGGTCTAAAGGTACTGGCTGTAGATATGGATCCTCAGGGAAATATGACTACCGGTCTTGGTGTTGACAAAAATACTTTGGATTACACAATTTATGATGTCATGTGTGATGAATGCAACATTGGTGAATGCATGTTAATTAATGTTATACCTGACTTGAATCTAATTCCTGCGAATCGTATGTTGGCAGGTGCCGAAGTTGAATTTGTAGGCATACCGGACATGCAATACATATTAAAACAAAATTTAGATAAAATCCGAGACAAATTTGATTTTATTATTATTGACTGTCCACCTGCTCTTGGATTATTAACCGTTAACTCCATGACTGCCGCTGACACGGTTCTTGTCCCAATCCAATGTGAATTCTTTGCTTTGGACGGTCTATCTCAATTGATTTATACGATTGAATTAATTCAAAAGAAATTGAACACTAACTTGACCATAGAAGGTGTGGTATTTACCATGTATGATTCCAGAACGAACCTATCCCTTCAAGTTGTTGAGAATGTTAAGGACACCCTAAAACAGAACATATACAAAACTATCATTCCAAGAAATGTACGGCTTGCGGAAGCACCAAGTCACGGCTTGCCAATCAATTTATATGATGCTCGATCAGCCGGAGCAGAAAGCTATCGATTATTAGCAGATGAAGTAATAACAAATATTGGATAGATTGAACAGGAGGTTTTATAAAATGGCACAGAAAAGAGGACTCGGAAGAGGTTTGGCTTCATTAATTCCAACCGAGGTAAGGGAAGCCGAAGTTGAATACAATACAGAATCAAAATCCACAAACGGACAATCCAAGAAAAAATCTTCAAAATCACAGGATGAAGTAAAGGAAGTCATTAAGGAAGTAGAAAAGACATTAAAGATTACGGAGTTGGAGCCAAATCCAAACCAACCACGCCGCTTTTTTGAAGAGGATCCTCTACAAGAATTATCGGAATCCATAAAAGAATTCGGTATTATTCAACCCATTGTAGTCACACCGAAAAATGGTTATTATGAAATTATTGCCGGTGAACGTCGTTGGCGTGCTGCTCGAATGGCAGGTTTAAAAGAAGTGCCGGTCATTATTCGCGATTATACCGATCAGGAAATCGTTGAAATATCTTTAATTGAAAATATTCAGCGTGAGAATCTGAATCCAATTGAAGAAGCACTTGCCTATCAAAGATTAATTCAGGAATTTTCACTCAAACAGGATGAAGTTGCTGAGCGGGTTTCGAAAAGCCGTACTGCCATTACCAATTCCATGCGTTTGTTGAAGTTATGTGAAAAAGTTCAGCAAATGGTTATAGAAGATAAATTGAGCAGTGGACATGCAAGAACTTTAATTTCGATTGAAGACCCTGATTTACAATATGAAATTGCCTGCAAAGTATTTGATGAAAGCCTGAGTGTTCGTCAAACTGAAGCCTTAGTCAAGAAGTTAAACAGTGACCCTAAACCGAAAAAGGAATCAGAAGAATTGGCATATAAATACCTTTACACCGATACCGAAGAACGCTTAAAAGAAATTCTCGGAAGCAAGGTAACAATTAAAGCCAAATCCAACGAAAAGGGTAAAATCGAAATTGAATATTATTCCAGTGAAGAGTTGGATGCTTTAGTTGATAAATTGAAAGAAATTCAAAAGTAATATAAGGAGGCCACAAATGAGTTCAATATTTGACAATCTGGGAATCGATATAGGCTACATTGTTATTGCCCTCTTTGTTTTAGTAATCGCTTTATTGATAACGGTTATAATACTTATTATTCAAAACAAGAAATTAAATACCCGTTACCAGAA
This sequence comes from Lachnospiraceae bacterium, assembly GCA_017623675.1. GTDB lineage: Bacteria > Bacillota > Clostridia > Lachnospirales > Lachnospiraceae > CAG-632. The sequence continues at coordinate 23,509 of JAGAOO010000053.1, read as the reverse complement.
ATTTATGAAAGGAAAAAACGGGGAAGAATTAGAACAGGTAATCTATGAGCGATTTGGTGAGTTGGATATCATGCAGAAAATTGCTGAGCAACATGCAATTGAAATCAAGAATTTAAAACGACAATTTCGTTCTTCTTTCAGCAAAGTAGGAATGGTAAAATACGATGCATTTAAAGAAATGGGCGGCACCTTAAGTTTTGCCCTTGCTTTATTAACGGATCGCAACAGTGGTTTTATCATTAACTGCATGCACAGCCGAGAAGGTTGCTATACCTATATTAAAGAAATTATACATGGAGAATCTTATATTGCCTTGTCTGAGGAAGAGAAACAAGCCTTGAAAAATGCAGTCAATATGAAAGATCCACTGGCTGATTAATGATTTTCCACCATATCCCGACTTTCAAATTAGAAGTAATCCAGTATCCTATCATGAATTGGAGTTGAAAATATGCATCAATATTTACGAGCCATCGGCTTTAGTAAACTGCACAATTTAAAACAGATAAATGAATTGCTAAAAGACATTACATCTCATCCGACAAATCGCTCGATTACTACAATCGGTGCCAATACATCACTGGTTCAGATATCCAGAGAATTTGGAGAATCCTATGGAATCAGTGCAGTCGGTGAATATGATGAGGATAATAACCTGATTTTAGAACATTATTTTCCTTACGTTATAGGAACTGCAACAAAATGGGAAGATAGTATTATTATCGAACCCCATTCTGATAAGGAAGCATATGCCGGAGTCAGTGAAAATACTAACATTGGAATTCCTCTTATTTTCTTTCTGCAAAATATTACAGACTATGTCCGAAATAAATGGTCCAATGAATACAATCGGCCATTAAATCAAGTAACATATGGCGGACTCTCTACAGAAGGAAGAATTCTTCTTGGCATTGATAAAGACGAAGAACAAATTCAACTGGAAAAGCGTAGCCAGAAAAACCGTAACCGCATGATTGCAGCAGCCAAGGAAGGCGATACCGAAGCCATTGAAAGCTTAACCCTGGAGGATATTGATTTGTATTCTACCATCTCCAAACGTGCCAAAAACGAAGACCTCTATTCTATTGTTGATTCTAGCTTTATACCTTACGGAGTCAACAGCGAACAGTATTCCATCATGGGAACCATCCAAGACCTGCATACATTGAAGAACCCTATAACAGGAGAAACCATGTATCAGCTTTTGGTGGATGTAAATGAAATTCCCATTGACATTATGATAAATGCCATAGACCTTCTTGGTGAACCGGCAATTGGCAGGCGATTCAAGGGAAGTGTATGGGTACAAGGATATGTATATCTTCCATAGTTTTTGAAATGTATGAAAAACATTTTAAAAGTGTTTTCGATAATTCCAAGTATGCCTTGACGGTTGCACATTTTTTTCATAAAATAAGTAAGGATTTCTTCTAAATCACAGTTGAAATCATATATCTCATTATGTCCTCGTAGCTCAGTAGGATAGAGCGACTGCCTCCTAAGCAGTAGGCCGGAGGTTCGACTCCTCTCGGGGACGTAGCAACGCCGATTTTTCTCAAAATGAGAATTTCGGCGTTTTTATTTTTTGCTACAATATTAAAGTTTTCCATTTTGCTATATTTTCATTTTTGCTATGTTTTTCATTTTTGCTATTTCTTGTAATCATTTATGAAATGTGCTATGATAAAAACAGCGAGTTTGGACGACATAGAATCAATAAACTATACATAGAAGTGAGAGATGGAACATGAAACAGAAAATTAAAACCAATTTATTAATTAGCTCAGTTGCCATGATGGCAGCATTAATGACAATGATTTATTTGGTGGCAACCATGCCGGAACGCTTAGAATTAATTATAGCTTTTGGATTGATTGTCGTTACAGATACTTATTTCTTAGTGGATAGTATTATTCGTAAGGTGGATGAAATCGCTAATCGGTCTTTGGATAAACAAAATGAATTAGCGAAGGTAGAAAAAGGGCTTTATTCTGTTGCAAAGAGAGAAGAACTTTCCATGAACCAGAAGATGGAAGAATTAATTGCTACGGTTGCAGAGTTAAAAGCAGATAACATCCGTTTGAATAACGAATTAGTAGAGCAGCAAAAGCTTTGCACAAAGCTTATTATGAAAAAGAATCAGGAGAATATGGTACGTGTTGTGAATAGTAATGACCGCATCACCAAGCAGGTAGTTCAGCTTTCCGGTGACAACAAGCTTGCCACTACTGAGGCAAATGAAACATTACACAAGATTCACCAATCTTTGGAAGGAGAAATCAGCAGTTCCAAGGTTACAAGAATGCCTTCATAACTAATGTACATGCAAGCAAAAAAATATGAATTATATCATTTTTGACTTAGAGTGGAATCAGTGTCCTAGAGGACCTGAATTCGAGAATCCAAGAATCCCTTTTGAAATTATTGAAATTGGGGCAGTAAAATTAAATGATTCCTTCGAGATCGTAGATGAATTCAGCAGCATTGTAAAACCTAGAATCTATAAATACCTTCACAATCATGTCCGTCAAATGTTAAATTATGATGAGACTTATCTGCGAACCGGTCGTCCTTTTGATATGGTATGCCGGGATTTTATGAAATGGTGTGGCGCAGATTATGTGTTTGGTACATGGGGTACCGGGGATTTGGTACAGCTCCAAAAAAACATGGACTACTACTACATGAACAAGTTTTCTGAACCATTTAAGTATTATAATATTCAATCTATTTTTGCAGAATATTATGAAGACTTAGGTTCCTGTAAATTAGAAAAAGCAGTAGCTGCATTAAATCTCCCAATAGAAGAAGAATTCCATACTGCAATTAATGATGCCAGATATACAGCTCTTGTATTTCAGAAATTATCAAAGAAACACCTGAATGATCAATATTCATATGATTGTTATCATGAACCAAAGGATAAAGAAAGTGAAATACACGCATTTCATCGAACCTACTCGGAGCATATTTCCAGAGGCTTTGAGCAGCGGGCAGAAATTATGGAAGACAAAGACATTAATTCATTTCGATGCTATAAATGTAAGCGAAAGATTTCCAAGAAAATCAAATGGTTTTCTTATAACCCATCCTCTTTTGTAAGTGTAGGTCATTGTTGGTATCATGGATATCAAAAGGGTGTCATTAAAATTAAAACCTCTAATTCGGGAAAGCTATTTACTATTAAGAAAATTACACCTATTACAAAATCTGAAGTTGAAGATATTCGAACCCGTCAGGCAGAGTTACGGGAAAAAAGAAGAGAAAAACGAAAAAAACACTGAACACTCAGTGTTTTTTCGTTTATAAAATCGGATTTTTCGAAGCGGTTCCGGCTTTTCTCGGATATCCCTTTGGAGTCTGCCCAACCTTCTGAATCACAACAAACTGACGTACAATATCCGTTTCCGGTAAACAAACAGACTTTACTTCCTGAAGCTTTCCACCCAGAATCTTAACAGCCTTTCCTGACTGCTCCAGCTCCTCCTGAATCTGAGACGACTTATAAGAAATAAAATATCCCGACTTCTTAACAAATGGCAGACAGTATTCACTTAATGTGGAAAGATTGGCAACTGCCCGGGAAACACATAAATCAAATTGTTCCCGTAAGACAGGATTCTGTCCACCCTCTTCGGCTCTTGCATGGATTGCCTCTATGCCTGTTAACTCCAAAGCTTCTATTACTTCATTAAGGAATTTCACTCGCTTATTCAAGGAATCTAACAGAGTTACCTTCAATTTCGGAAACGCTATTTTCAATGGAATTCCCGGAAATCCGGCGCCAGTTCCAACATCCACAAGGTTGAGATTTCCACTCAAATCCATAATTCCCCCAAGCAGAATACTATCCATAAAATGCTTGTTAATCACTTCATCATATTCCGTTATGGCAGTCAGATTCATAACCTTATTCTTTTCAACCAGCATTTCATAGTACATCTGAAACTGCTCCAACTGTTTTTCTGACAAATGAATATTCAATTGCTTTGCTTTTCGTTGTAACTCTTTCATATTCATCCACCTACATTCCCAGATATATTAACAACACAGAAATATCTGCCGGTGATACACCGGAAATTCTGGATGCCTGTCCAACAGAAGCCGGACGAATTGCTTTTAGTTTCTGTCTTGCTTCCTTTCTCAGATTATGAACATCATCATAATCAATATCGGATGGTATCATCTTCTTTTCCAGTTTCTTGAAATGCTCCACCTGTTGTTGCTGCCGTTTAATATATCCCTCATATTTCAAATTGATATTTACCTGCTCGATGACATCTGCCGGTAATTCCTGACGATGCTTATCAATCGGTGCAATTAATTCATAACTTAATTCCGGTCGGCGAATCAGATCCGCTAATGTTGCCGCCGTCTTTAATGGCGTACTTCCCACACGTTCTAAGAATTGTTGTATTTCCTTATTCGCACCTACGGTAATAGATTCCAGCCGTTGCAGTTCGGATTCAATGGTGCTTCTCTTAGCATTAAATTTCGCATACCGTTCCTCATCAATCAAACCAATCTCATATCCAATATCCGTTAATCGAAGGTCTGCATTATCCTGACGAAGCAACAACCGGTACTCTGCCCGGGAGGTCATCATTCGATATGGCTCCATAGTTTTCTTTGTTACCAAATCATCAATTAACACTCCGATATATGCCTGTGAACGATCTAATATAACCGGTTCTTTTCCCTGAATTTTTCTTGCCGCATTCACACCTGCCATAAATCCTTGGGCTGCAGCTTCTTCATAGCCGGAACTTCCATTGAACTGACCTGCTGCAAACAATCCGTCAAACTGCCGGAATTCCAAGGAAGGCTTTAACTGGGTCGCGTCAATACAATCATATTCTATCGCATATGCATTTCTTACAATCTTAGCATGCTCCAAACCCGGCACACTCCGGTACATGGCATACTGAACATCCTCCGGTAAAGAACTGGACATTCCGCCCACGTACATTTCATTGGTATATTCCCCTTCCGGCTCAATAAACACCTGATGACGGTCTTTATCAGGAAACTTCATAACCTTATCTTCAATCGATGGACAATATCTCGGTCCCGTGCCCTCAATCGCACCGGAAAATAATGGAGAACGGTCAATATTACTTCGAATAATCGAGTGGGTTGTTTCATTGGTATAGGTTAACCAACAGGAAACCTGGTCCCGTTTAATATCCTCTTCCGTATTGGTAAAAGAAAAAGGAACAATCCGTTCGTCACCCTTCTGCTCTTCCATTTTAGAAAAATCAATACTTCGCTTATCAATTCGTGCCGGAGTCCCCGTCTTGAACCGACGTACCGGAATCCCCAGATTTACCAGTGATTCCGTTAAATGATTAGCCGCCTGCAAACCATTTGGCCCGGTTGGATAACTAACATCCCCATGGATACAGCGTGCTTTCAGGTATACTCCTGTACACAGGATAACAGCCTTTGCATAATAGGTACCCCCGGAAAATGTTTTTACACCGGTTACCGTAGACCCTTCTGCCATAATTCCAGACACTTCAGCCTGTCGAAGCGTAAGGTGGTCGGTCTGCTGCAAAACCATTCTCATAGCTCTGGAATATTCTGCTTTGTCTGCCTGTGCCCGTAAGGAATGAACTGCCGGTCCCTTGGATTCATTTAACATCTTAGACTGAATATAGGTTTTATCAATATTCTTACCCATTTCTCCACCTAAGGCATCAATCTCCCGTACCAAATGTCCCTTTGAACTTCCTCCTACATTGGGATTACATGGCATCATTGCTACACTGTCCATGCTTACCGTAAATATAATTGTTTCTAATCCCATTCTTGCTGCTGCCAAAGCCGCTTCACAACCTGCGTGTCCGGCTCCCACGACAACAACATCATAGGTTTCTTCTATCTGTGGCATACTGTTTCGCATCCTTCCTATTTTCCCATACAGAATTTACTGAATATTTCATTTGCCAAATCATCTCCTAAGGACTCTCCCAGAATATATCCCAACTGTTCATATGCTGCCATCAAATCAATGGTCAGAAAATCCTCCGGCATCTGTTGTTCAATACTATCTAATACTCGCTGCAGGCTTTCAATGGTTTCCATTAACCCCTGCTTATGACGGAGATTCGTAATATAAACCTCATCATTCATGGTCAGCTTACCATGGAAGAACAGATTCTTCAAGCATTCATATAAATCCTGAACCCCATCTCCTGTTTTTGCCGAGATTTCCACAACGGATGTGTGTAATTTCGAAGTTATCCACTCTTTATCCACTACCTGTTCCATATCAATCTTATTGATAATTGTAATAACCTTCCGGTCTTTTAAAAGGCTCATAATCTGCATATCATCATCATCCAGGGGTCTTGCACCATCTACAACATACAGAATTAAATCCGCCTCTTCCATACTGTTTTTCGCTTTATCCACACCAATCTTTTCCACAATATCAACGGTATCATGAATCCCTGCAGTGTCGATTATTTTAAGAGGAATTCCCTGAATAACCACATCCTCTTCCAAAGTGTCTCTGGTGGTTCCTGCTACTTCTGTTACAATTGCACGTTCTTCTCCCAATAATTGATTTAGAAGGGAGGATTTTCCTGCATTTGGTTTTCCTAAAATAACGGTTCGTATTCCCTCTTTTATCATCTTACCCTCTTCTGCTGTAGAGAGAAGTGCTTTCACCTGGTTAATCGTTTCTTCCACTTGAAGCTTTAATTCTTCACTATATCCTTCCAGACTGTAATTTTCCGGATCATCTAAAGCAGATTCAATATACGCAATATGATTCAAAATCATAGCACGTAGTGCTTTAATTTTTTCTGATAACTTTCCCTGTAACTGGGTTGCAGAAGAACGTGCTGCCAATTCATTCTTAGCATGTATCATGTCCATAACAGACTCTGCCTGGGTAATATCAATACGCCCGCCTAGGAATGCACGTTTCGTAAATTCTCCCGGTTCTGCTGCTCTGGCACCGGAACGAATCACCAATTCCAATATCCTTCGGAGCATAACAATTCCCCCATGACATTGAATCTCTACGACATCCTCAGTGGTATAAGAATTCGGTGCCCTCATAACCAGACAAATCGCCTCATCCAACACACAATCACCATCACAGATATTGCCAAATAAAGCAGAATATCCAGGTAAATCAACAAGTGTTTTTCCTGCTTGTTTTGCGTGAAATATGGAATCAACAATCTGAATTGATTCTGCTCCACTTACTCTGATAATTCCAATCCCTGCATTGGTCATTCCGGTTGCGATTGCCGCAATTGTATCCTTTTGAAACATAAGAAACCTCCTTCCTTTTTCTTTCTTTTAATCTTTAGCTCTTAAACGAAAAAGGGGCAATACAAAATAAACCTTCTCTTATTTTGCATTTGCCCCATGTTTTACTATGTTACTGCTTATTTTGCACGATTATAGTAAATAACAACTCTTCTGAATGGCTCCTCACCTTCACTTCTGGTACTTACATACTTATCATTCTGAAGTGCGGAGTGAATAATCCGTCTTTCATATGGATTCATTGGTTCTAATACTACAGACTTCTTGGTACGCTTTACCTTATATGCAATATTCTTTGCGAGATTCTCTAAGGTATCTCTTCTTCTTGCACGGTAATTTTCTGTATCTAATTTTACCCGGATAAACTCTTCACTATGCTTGTTTACAACTGACTGTACAATCTTTTGTAACGCATCCAGGGTCTGTCCTCTCTTACCGATTAATACACCCATTTCCGGACCGGTCAGGTTGATATCCATCGTCTTTTCTTCCTCATTGTAGTTAATATCTACAACGGTTTCAACACCCATAACCTTAAACAGATTTTCTAAGAATTCTAATATAATATCTTCAAAGGAGTCCTTCTTTTTAGCACGAATAATAGCAGGCTTGGTATTAATAAAACCTAAGATACCGGTGCTTCCCTTATCAATAACTTCATATATTAATTCATCACTGGCAATACCGAAATGAATAGAAGCTTCTGTAATCGCATCATCAACGTTTTTTCCTTTAAACTCGATAAATTCCATCTCTACTCCTCCTTATTCTTCTGATTGGTATTATACTGTTGCATAATATTTGCCTTGGAAGCAATACTTCCCTTTCGATAAGTAACAGTTTCGCTATTTGCAGAAGATGTATTATTATAACTTTTCAAATTGGTACCTGCAACGCTATTTGCAGAATTACTTGTGCTTTCTGCCGCTCCGGCAGCTTCCATCATTTTTTCCATAAATGATTTCTTATTTTTCTTTTTCTTCTTCTTTGCCTTTTCCATCTGCTTTTCCAGAATCTTATCCATATCAGCAATCTTATCATAGTAGATATTAATACCTACTTGAATCAATAAACTGATTAATGCACTCATGGTCCAGTAGATACCAATACCTGCCGGTAATGTTATACAGAAGAATAATGACATAATTGGCATTGTGTATAACATAGACTTGGACATAGCAGCCGTTTGTGCTGCTGTAGGATCACTGTTGTCAGTCTGAGGTGTTGGCATGACCTTGGTACTCAAGAACTGGAACAATGCTGCTGAAATAGGAATCAATAATGCCCAACTGATTTTCCAGCCTGGTGCCTCCGATATATTAATACCCAGAATGAATTGGTTCAGATTATTAATATGAGGAACATTCGTAGCAATTGCATCGATTAATCCCGTATGTTCTGTAACCAGGTTTCCAAAGGATTCCCATTGGCTTAAACTAAATTGAGAAATAACATCAATGATATGATTATCCGTTACAGCACCTGCATCTAGTTTTGATAATGTATTAATTGCTTTTGATGCTGTATTAATCTTATTATCTGAAACAAATGTTGAAAGGATTGTTGAATAATCATTTACCTTCAAAATCTGTTCTGCAATCGGAGTATATAATTGCTTAATTGCCGGTACATATGCAGGTATATTATAAATTACTCGATATAATGCATAAATAATCGGAAGCTGAATAAAGGAAAGCAGACAGCCACTGGTCATACTGGTTCCATATTTTCTATACACTTCCTGAGTTTCCTGCTGTTGCTTCAGCATGGATTCCTGATCTGTTTTATTCTTATACTTTTTTTGAATTTTCTGAATTTCCGGCTGTATATACTGATTAATTTTCGTACCCTTCTGTTGTCTTAAGGTAAATGGAAGTAAAATCAGTTTTACAACAACAGTAAACGCTATAATACAAAGTGCCAGGTTCTCAATTCCAATAGAAGCAAAGCCTTCGTATATTAAATTCAGAATCTTTCCTAACAGCCAACAAAAGGGGCCTAAAAAACCTCCCTGTGCAGTTAAAAAAACCATATTAACCTCCTTATGTTATGTGTCGAACACATAACCCGCGTTGTACGATACTCTTATTTAAGAGTCGTGTTTCATATTTATGGAACCGGATCATATCCACCCTTGGAGAACGGGTTGCATCGAAGTATCCGCCAGCCTGCTAATAAGATGCCTTTCCATACGCCATATTTTTGAATTGCTTCAATTGCATACTGGGAACACGTCGGGTAAAATTTACAAGTTCCATGACCCTTTAAGGGTGACAAAAAAATCTGATAAAAACGAATCAACTTCAAACATATCTTTTTCATAATCATCATCTTCTTTAATAATATTTTTATTTGCTATAGATATAAACTACTGTAATATATGATGCAACTTTGCCAAATGCATAAATGCACTCTCTACATCCCAATAATTACATCCTTTTACATTTACTCTGGCAACAATTACAATATCATAACCGGCCTTTAATTCCACCTGATGTAACCGATAGCTTTCTCTTATAAGTCTTGTAATGCGATGCCGGATTACACTATTTCCAACTTTCTTACTTACAGAAATACCAAGTCGATTCTCTTTATCCTGATTCTCCAAGACGTACATCACCAAATACTTATTGGCAAATGACTTGCCGCACTGATATACGTTTCCAAATTCTTTTCTGTTTTTCAAAGAATTATAGTGTTTCATTTTTTTTCCCTATACAAATAATCTCACAGCGAAAACTGTGAGATTATGCTTTACTCGCTTTTCTGCGAACTATGCTGATAAACGTTTTCTACCTTTTGCTCTTCTTGCAGATAATACTTTTCTGCCATTAGCAGTACTCATTCTCTTTCTGAATCCATGAACTCTAGCATGTGATCTCTTCTTTGGCTGGAATGTCATCTTCATACCTATACACCTCCTTCGAACATTAGTTAAATCTATATTTAACTATTCTTATTTTTTTCAAATATGGCTTTTTGAAAAAACACCTAGTTTATTATATGGAAAACCCTTGCAACAGTCAAGAATTAATTTAAATATTGAAGAAACTTTTTAGTAAGATTTATTTTTCAATTAACATAATGTTATTCACAATTTGTGTATAACCTGTGGAAAACTCACTTTTTCAATGTGGATTTTTCGCTGATTTTTTCGTTTTTTTATCGTATTTACATATATTTTCATTGTGAATTACATAATTTTACATAATTATGTGAAACAGATTATGTAAAACACTTACGGAAAAATTCCCCTTTTCCTTGCGAAAAATTCAAAATTGTTATATATTATATATGGGTCTTTTTGCCCACATTTATATTTTTGTTACTATAAATAATAGATTGAAAGGTCGTTTTCTTTTATGAAAGAGAAGATTGAAGAAAACTGGGAAAAAATTTTATATTCGATTCAATTAGAGCATGGAGTTGCTCCAATTACAATTAATACATGGATTCGTCCACTTAAGATATATGATGTAAAGGATCATACAATTTATCTATTGGCAGATTCAACACTTGGACAAAGAGGTATTGATTTCTTAAAAACAAAAATGTATGACATGTTTATTAAAGCATCTATTCAAATTGTCATGAATGAAGATTTTGATATTTGTTTTATCACTTCTCCGGATGATATTGAAAATGAAGCTGTTCCTTCTTCCAATGCAGGAAGTCATATGGAATATAATATGGAAGCAAGTAATCTGAATCCTCGTTATACCTTTGATACATTTGTAGTTGGTGATAATAATCGTCATGCACACGCTGCCTGTGTTGCTGTAGCTGAAGCACCGGCTCAGGCATTTAATCCATTATTTTTATATGGTGGTGTTGGACTTGGTAAAACCCATTTAATGCATTCCGTAGGTCATTATGTATTACAACACAATAAAAATGCAAAGGTACTTTATGTTACCAGTGAAACCTTTACCAATGAATTGATTGAAGCATTAAAAAAGAATAAAACAGAAGAATTTCGGAATAAATACCGTAACATTGATTTGTTATTACTGGATGATATCCAATTTATTATAGGAAAAGAGTCTACACAACAAGAATTCTTCCATACCTTCAATGTCCTTCATGAGGCAGGAAAGCAGATTGTCATTTCCTCTGATAAGGCGCCAAAGGAAATAGAAAATCTGGAGGATAGAATTAAATCCCGTTTAGAATGGGGACTTCCTGTAGATATACAATCACCGGATTATGAAACACGTATGGCAATTCTTAGAAAACGTGCCGAACAGGATCATATTAATATACCGGATGATGTAATACAATATATTGCAATGAATATCGTTTCCAACATTCGGGAACTGGAAGGTGCTTTGAATAAAATCAATGTATTTTCCAAATTAGATAATCAACCAATTACAGTTTCTTTTGCAGAAGAAACTCTGAAGGATTTAATTTCTAAGAATAACAATAGAGAAATAACTCCTTCCTTAATTACAGAGGTTGTTAGTGAACATCTTGGCATTTCCAAGGAAGATATTTTATCTTCAAGAAGAAGTGCTGATATTGCCCAGGCAAGACAAATCGCAATGTATCTATGTCGTATTATGACAGAGAAATCATTAGAAGCAATTGGTGATTACTTTGGAGGAAAAGACCATTCCACTGTTATGCATGCCATTGATAAAATCAAATTAAACATGCAGACAAATGAAAACCTTGTTTCTACAATTGAAACCATTAAGAAGAAAATAATGCCTTCTTAAGATGTGTATGAAATGTGAATTGTATGTTATTTTCTGTGAATAACTTTTTTATAAAGAATCGACAGGAATAAATAACTATTTTTCCATGTTCATAATTAATCATTTTTCAACAAGTTATAGCGTTGATTTTCACAGGTTTTAATTATCATACTTTTTATGATTTATGAGGGTTGAGGATGGTTTTCAACATATCCACAGCCCCTAATAATACTACTTCTAAAATGAATTTAAATATTAATATATTAATAAGGCCCCTGCGGGGGGAAAGGAGTTTTTCACATTATGAAAATTGCATGTTCTAAAGCTGTCTTACTTTCATCTGTTAATACAGTTATGAAAGCAGTTTCTAACAAAACTACTCTTCCTATTCTGGAATGTATTCTAATAGAATCAGAGGACAAAATTAAATTAACGGCGACTGATATGGAATTGGGAATTGAAACATATGTGGATGGAACAATTATTGAACCGGGAAAAATAGCAATTGATGCGAAATTATTTTTTGAAATTATTCGTAAGCTTCCAGATAGTGAAATATCAATTGAAACCAATGAAAATTATCAGGCTACCATCCGTTGTGAAAAATCAAAATTCACAATATCCGGTAAATCAGGAGAAGACTTTTCTCTATTACCGGAGGTAGAACGTAGCAAAGGAATTTGTCTTTCTCAATTTACAGTAAAAGAATTCATACGTCAGACAATCTTTTCTACTGTTGAAAATGAAAGCACAAAATTAATGAGTGGTGAATTATTTGAAATAGAAGGAAACAATTTAAAAATAGTTTCTTTAGACGGACATCGTATTTCTATTCGTAATGTAGCATTAAAGGAACAGCATGAATTTATAAAGGTAGTTGTTCCGGGAAAGACCTTAAATGATGTCAGTAAAATATTAGATGGCGGAGTCGATGACTTTGTAGATATCTATTTTACGGATAAGCATATTCTCTTTGAGTTTAATGAGACAAAAGTAGTTTCTAGATTATTGGAAGGAGAATACTATAAGATTAACCAGATGCTGACCAATGATTATGAAACAAAGATTAATATTAACAAAAAAGAATTTTTGGATTGTATAGACAGGGCTTCCTTGTTAATTAAAGAATCAGATAAAAAACCAATTATTATAAATATCAGTAATAGTAATATTTATTTAAAAATTGATTCTTCTATTGGTTCTATGAATGAAGAACTGGATATTAAAAAAGAAGGTAAGGATTTGATTATTGGATTCAATCCAAAGCTGTTAATGGATGCATTACGCGTTATTGATGATGAAGAGGTAAGTATTTATTTCATTAACCAAAAAGCACCTTGTTATATTAAAGATGATAATGAAAGTTACCGCTATGTAATTCTTCCGGTAAATATCAGTAATGTAAGTGTATAAGGAGAAGCATTATGCAGGTCATTCAAATCAGAGATGAATTTATTAAATTAGGACAGGCTTTGAAGCTGGCAGGATTAGTAGATTCCGGGGTAACTGCAAAGGAAGTTATTCAAAATGGTGAAGTAGAAGTAAATGGTGAAGTGGATACCAGAAGAGGTAAAAAATTATATGCCGGAGATACCTTTACTTTTATGAATCAGACATTTGAAATAACGAATTAGGAAATAGTATGCATATTCATTCTTTAGAGTTAAAAAATTATCGTAATTATGAATATTTGAATATGAATTTTGATTCCGGAACTACGATTCTTTATGGCGATAATGCACAGGGCAAAACCAACATTTTAGAAGCAATTTATGTATCTGCAACTACGAAATCCCACCGGGGAAGTAAGGATCGGGATATCATACAATTTGAACAAGAAGAATCTCACATTCGGACACAGATTGTGAAATCCGATATTATGCATCGTATTGATATGCATTTGAGAAAAAATAAAAATAAAGGAATTGCTATTGATGGTTTACCTATACGAAAAAGTGGAGAATTATTTGGGGTAGCCAATGTAATTTTCTTTTCACCGGAGGATTTAAGTATTATCAAAAATGGTCCTGCAGAACGGAGAAGATTTCTGGATTTAGAACTTTGTCAATTAGATAAATTGTATTTATATCATTATACCAATTATAACAAAGTATTAAATCAAAGAAATAATCTGCTAAAACAGATTTATTTTCAACCGGCATTAATAGAAACCTTAGATATATGGAATCAACAGTTAATTCAGTTTGGAACGGAATTGATTCGTTCCAGAAAACAATTCATTGAACAGTTGAACGAAATACTGAAAGAAATTCACGGAAACCTGACCGGCGGAAAAGAATTGTTAAAGATTCAGTATGAGGGAACTGTAAAAGAAGAAGAATATGAAGATTTATTAAAGCAAAAACAAGAAATGGACTTAAAATATCAAACCACACAATGTGGACCTCATCGGGATGATATGAGTTTTTATATCAATGATATTGAAGTTCGGCGATTTGGCTCTCAAGGGCAACAGCGAACAGCAGCATTATCCTTGAAACTGGCAGAAATTGAGATTGTAAAACAGTTGATTCAGGAGACACCAATTTTACTGTTAGATGATGTTATGTCAGAATTGGATGAAAATCGCAGAGATTATTTATTGCATTCGATTCATGATATCCAGACAATTATTACTTGTACCGGATATGATGATTTTATAAAAGAAAGAATGAAAATCAACCGGGTATATAAGGTGGTAAAAGGACATGTGTATCCGGAGGGAAGTGTAACAGATTTGTGAAAGGAAATCAGATAAAAGTCTGGTTACATAGAAGTAGGAGGATTAGAAATGGCAAACGATTACGGAGCTGAACAGATTCAAATTCTGGAAGGATTAGAAGCAGTTCGGAAAAGACCAGGTATGTACATTGGTAGTACCTCAGAACGGGGACTTCATCATCTGGTATATGAAATTGTGGATAATGCAGTAGATGAAGCATTAGCAGGATTCTGTACAGTGATTGATGTCACTATTAATGAAGATAATTCTATTACAGTCATTGATAACGGTCGAGGTATTCCGGTAGGTATGCATGCGAAAGCCGGAATTCCTGCGGTTGAAGTTGTATTCACCATACTTCATGCAGGTGGAAAATTCGGTGGTGGAGGATACAAGGTATCCGGTGGTCTTCATGGTGTAGGTGCATCTGTCGTAAATGCATTATCAGAATGGCTGGAGGTAGAAATCAGTCGTGACGGTAAGGTATACAGACAACGGTATGAGAGAGGAAAAGTTATCTATAAATTAAAGGAAGTTGGAACATCGAATCACACAGGAACAAAGGTTACATTTAAACCGGATTCCGAAATCTTTGATACAACTGTATTTAATTTTGATACTTTAAAAGTTCGTTTGCGGGAAACAGCATTTTTAACAAAAGCATTAAAGATTAATTTAAATGATAAAAGACAGGATCCTGTAGTAGAACGTACCTTCCATTATGAAGGTGGTATTAAGGAATTTGTTGAATATATTAATCGTCATAAAGACCCGTTGTATAATAAGGTCATTTACTGTGAGGGACAAAAAGACGGTATTATGGTAGAAGTTGCATTGCAGCATAACGATTCCTTCAATGAGTCTACCTACAGCTTTGTAAACAATATTAATACACCGGAAGGTGGTATGCACTTAACCGGATTCCGTAGTGCCATTACCAAGGTATTTAATGACTATGCAAGAGTAAATAAGTTATTAAAAGAAAAAGAGGACAACTTATCCGGTGATGATTTGCGGGAAGGTTTAACTGCAATTATCAGTATTAAGATTGAGGACCCACAGTTTGAAGGTCAGACGAAGCAGAAGCTGGGTAATTCGGAAGCAAGAACAGCAGTGGAAAGCATTGTAACGGAGCAAATGACTTATTTCTTAGAGCAGAATCCGGCAATTGCCAAAATTATAATTAATAAAGCCGTATTGGCACAACGTGCAAGAATTGCAGCCAGAAAAGCAAGAGATGTAGCCAGAAAGAGCAATCTTGCAGATAATATGGCTCTTCCGGGAAAACTGGCAGATTGTTCCGACAAGAATCCGGAGAATTGTGAAATCTACATCGTAGAGGGTGATTCCGCCGGTGGTTCTGCTAAGACTGCCAGAAACAGAGCAAATCAGGCAATTCTGCCTCTGCGTGGTAAGATTTTGAATGTAGAAAAAGCAAGAATCGATAAGATTTTAGTAAATGAAGAAATTAAGGCCATGATTACTGCATTTGGTACCGGTATTCATGATAACTTCGATATATCCAAATTGCGATATGGTAAAATTATTATCATGACCGATGCGGACGTTGACGGTGCACATATTGCAACTTTGTTGCTGACCTTCTTCTATCGGTTTATGCCGGAATTGATTCGTCAGGGACATGTATATTTGGCACAGCCACCACTTTATAAATTAGAGAAGAATCGTAAAGTATGGTATGCCTACAGCGACGAAGAATTAGATGGAATTCTGAAGGAAGTAGGAAGAGATACCAATAATAAGATTCAGCGGTATAAGGGTCTTGGTGAGATGGATCCGGAACAGTTATGGGAAACTACTATGGATCCGGAACACAGAATTTTACTTCGTGTAGCCATTGATGAAGAAAATGAATCTGAAATAGATTTAACCTTTAATACCTTAATGGGTGATAAGGTTGAGCCACGTAGAGAATTCATTGAAGCTAACGCAAAATTCGTTAAGAATCTGGATATTTAAGGAATGGAGGAACAGACATGGACGACAGTACAATCTTTGATAACGTACAAGAAATAGATTTGAAAAAAACCATGGAACGCAATTACATTGATTATGCGATGAGTGTAATTGCAGCCAGAGCCTTACCGGATGTACGAGACGGATTAAAGCCGGTACAGAGAAGGATTTTATTTTCTATGATTGAGTTGAACAATGGTCCGGATAAGCCACATCGTAAATGCGCCCGTATCGTTGGTGATACCATGGGTAAATATCATCCGCATGGTGACAGCTCCATATATGAAGCCTTGGTAAAATTAGCACAGGAATGGAATACCCGTTATATGCTGGTAGACGGTCATGGTAACTTCGGTTCCGTAGACGGCGATAGTGCAGCGGCAATGCGTTATACTGAGGCAAGACTTTCAAAGATATCTATGGAAATGCTGGCAGATATCAATAAGGATACCGTTGATTTTGTACCAAACTTTGATGAAACAGAAAAGGAACCGATGGTACTTCCAAGCCGTTATCCAAATCTTCTGGTAAATGGTACTTCCGGTATTGCGGTTGGTATGGCAACCAATATTCCACCTCATAATCTTCGGGAAACCATTGATGCGGTGGTTAAAATTATTGATAACCGGATTCTGGAAGACAGAGAAACCGATATTGAGGAAATATTACAGGTTGTTAAGGGACCGGATTTTCCAACAGGAGCACAGATTCTTGGAACCGGTGAAATAGAAGAAGCATATCGTACCGGACGAGGAAAGATAAAGGTTCGTGCCATTTCGAATATCGAGCCTATGTCCAATGGTAAACAGAGAATCGTTATAACAGAATTGCCATATATGGTAAATAAAGCACGCTTGATTCAAAAGATAGCGGAACTGGTTAAGGATAAGAAGATTGAAGGTATCACCGATCTTCGGGATGAATCCTCCAGAGAAGGTATGCGTATTGTTATTGAATTACGAAAAGATGCAAATGCCAATATCGTACTAAAGAAATTATACAAGCATACACAGTTACAGGATACCTTTGGTGTTATTATGCTGGCATTGGTAAATAATGAACCGAAGATTCTGAATTTGCTGGAAATGCTCACCTATTACCTGAAACATCAGGAAGATGTAGTAACCAGAAGAACCAAGTATGAGTTAAATAAAGCAGAAGAACGGGCTCATATTTTACAGGGCTTATTAATTGCTTTGGATAATATTGAACGGGTAATTCAGATTATTCGTGGTTCTAAAAATGTAGCAGAAGCCAAAGAAAAATTAATGGAGGAATTCGGTTTATCCGATGTACAGGCACAGGCGATTGTTGATATGCGTCTGCGTGCATTGACCGGTTTGGAACGGGATAAGATTGAAGCCGAATACCGGGAATTAATTGAACGAATTGCAGAATTAAAGGCAATTCTGGCAGATGAGAAGAAGCTGTTAGGAGTTATTAAAGAAGAATTGTTAATCATTTCTACCAAATATGGGGATGACAGAAGAACAGCTATCGGACCGGATGAGGACGAAATTACAGATGAAGAATTAATTAAACGGGAAAATACAGTAATTGCCATGACCAAATTAGGTTATATCAAACGTATGACCGTTGATAATTTCCGTTCACAAAATCGTGGAGGTAAAGGCATTAAGGGTATGCAGACCATAGAGGATGATTTTATTGAAGAGTTGATTATGACAACAACCCATCACTTCATCATGTTCTTTACCAATTTGGGACGAGTATACCGCTTAAAGGCATATGAGATTCCGGAATCAGGAAGAACTGCCAGAGGTACTGCAATTGTGAACTTGTTGCAGATGTTACCGGAAGAAAAGATTACAGCAGTAATTCCAATTCGGGAATTCAAGCCGGGCAGATATTTATTCATGGCAACAAAGAAGGGTATGGTAAAGAAAACACCAATTACGGACTTCCAGAATATTCGTAAGAATGGTCTGGCAGCGATTACCCTGCGGGATGAGGATGAATTAATTGAGGTAAAATCAACCAATAATAAGAAGGAAATCATCTTAGTTTCGAAACTGGGTATGTGTATCCGGTTTAAGGAAACGGATGCAAGAAGTACCGGACGTACCTCTATGGGTGTGAAGGGTATGAACCTTGGTGCCGGAGATGAAGTAATTGGAATGCAGATGGATACCCAGGGCGATGACTTATTAATTGTATCTGAAAATGGTATGGGTAAACGTACTTCAATGGATGAATTCACACCACAGAATCGTGGCGGTAAGGGTGTAAAATGCTATAAGATTAATGAAAAGACCGGTAACGTTGTAGGTGTGAAGGCAGTAAATGAAAATAATGAGATTATGTTGATTTCCACAGAAGGAATCGTTATTCGTCTGCAATGTAAGGACATTTCACAGTTAAGTCGTGTAACCTCCGGTGTGAAGCTGATTAACATGGATACCGAAAAGAATATTACAGTTGCCAGCGTTGCAAAGGTTCGGGATAGCGATCCGGAAGAGGATATTAAAAAACTGGAATCTCAGCTGGAAGAGGAACAGGATGTGGGAACTGTAGAGGAAATTACAGAAGGTGAAGTAATTGACGATATGGAAGATACTACTACTGAATCTTAGAATATAATTACAGAAATCCTGAATTATATTCAAGTAACTGAAAAGAATTTTTTGAAGGCGGTATTCGAAATAATTCGAGTATCGCCTTATTTTTTCTTAAATAATCGTCAAATTTAAACAAAAGACTGTAGAATATTGTGAATAAAATCAATTGTAGAAGATAATTCCGGATGGTATAATCAAGGAAGACATGGATGTAGTGGTGAAAAAGTATTCACTGTTTGTGTTACACAGGCTATTTTTGAGAAGAAAAGGGGGATTGTATGGACTTTAAGGATTTTATGAATTTATCAAATTCTGCTGATTCATTAAGTGGTATTTTGTTGTATATTCTTGCAGGCATAGGAATCTTACTGCTGATACTGTTAATTGTCTGGCTGCTATTTAAATTATCGGCACTGATTCGGCAAAAAAAGGGACATACAATCATGAAAGAAAAACCCACGGATGAAGAAGAATTATTTGGTGAATAACAAAGGAGTTATATACATTTATGAGAACCATTCATACTGACGTAATTATAGAAAATCTGAAGGAAATGTGTATAGAGGCGAATTTACATTTATCAGCCGATATGGAAACAGTCATTCATAAAGCAAAAGAAGAAGAAGACAGTGTATTGGGAAAACAGATTCTGGGACAATTGTGTGAGAATATGCAGATTGCCGGAGAAGATAAGATTCCAATCTGTCAGGATACAGGAATGGCAATTGTATTTGTAAAATTAGGACAGGATGTGCATGTTGAAGGAATGAATCTGACAGATGCAATTAATGAAGGTGTCCGTCAGGGTTATCAGGAAGGTTATTTAAGAAAATCCGTAGTAAAAGACCCATTGATTCGTGAGAATACCAAAGACAATACACCGGCAATTATCCATTATGATATTGTACCGGGAGAACAGATAGAACTGCTGGTTGCGCCAAAAGGATTCGGCAGTGAAAACATGAGCCGGGTATTCATGTTAAAACCGGCAGATGGAGTAGAAGGAGTGAAAGCTTCCGTACTTCAGGCAGTAAAGGATGCAGGGCCAAATGCCTGTCCACCTATGGTAGTTGGCGTGGGCTTAGGCGGTGATTTTGAGAAATCTGCAATATTGGCAAAAACAGCATTAACCAGAAATATTAACGAAGGTTCACCACTTCCGCATATTCGGAAGATAGAAGAAGAATTGCTGACAGAAATTAATCAATTGGGCATTGGACCCGGCGGTTTAGGCGGGAAGACAACTGCTTTAGCAGTAAATATTGAAACCTATCCAACCCATATTGCAGGAATGCCATTGGCGGTGAATATATGCTGCCATGTGAACCGTCATGCAAAACGTATATTATAGAAGTAAAAGAAATGGAACATACGTCAAAGTAAGATAGAATACAAAGAGAAACAGGAAGAGAACATGGAGAAACATATTCAGGCACCAATTTCAAAGGAAATCGTAAAATCACTTCAAGCAGGGGATTATGTTTATATCACAGGTACTATTTATACAGCCAGAGATGCTGCGCATAAAAGAATGTACGAAGGAATGCTGGAAGGTAAAGAACCACCATTTGATTTGAAGGATAATATTATTTACTATCTGGGACCGACACCGGCAAGAGAAGGACAGGTTATCGGTTCTGCCGGACCAACTACCAGTTCCAGAATGGATAAATATGCACCTCTTTTAATGGAACACGGTTTGTCCGGAATGATTGGAAAAGGAAAACGTTCTCCGGCAGTGTTAGAGGCAATGCAAAAACAGACCTGTGTTTATTTTGCAGCAGTGGGTGGAGCAGGTGCATTACTTTCCAAATGCATAAAAAAGGCTGAAGTAATCGCGTATGAGGATTTAGGAACCGAGGCAATTCGGAAGCTGGAGGTAGAGAATCTTCCTGTAATAGTAGTGGCAGATGCTGCCGGTAATAATATGTATGAAACAGCGGTGAAAGAATATCGGGCATCCCACGGTTTAGAATAGAATGGGACGGATAGGAAAGGAGGTAATTACAAGTGAATGCAGAAAAATGGGGTGCAAGCGGTCTTTATCAGGCAATGTGCAAAAGTGTTGACGGATATGTAGTCATTTGTGATTGCCAAAAAGAAAATTATAAGGTTACTTTGCCAAAGGATTTTATAGAAGAATTTGAACTGCCACAGGAATATGAGACAAAGTATTTTGAGTTATGGGTTAGCCGGATACATCCAGAGGATAAAGAACGGTATATCAGCAGTTTAAAATGTGTTTTTGAGAATAAAACCCAGCAATTTGTATTGCAATATCGGGTAAAGAATCGTAATGAAAACTGGGTATGGTTAGAAAGTCGGGCATATTTAAGTTACGATGAAAATCAGAATCCGGATATGTTTGCAGGAGTTATTCGTAATCTGGGGAGACAGAACCAGTTAGACCACATCACCGGGTTATTAAACAAATATGCATTTCGGGAAACCGCAAAGCAAAAGATAAAGGAGAAGATACCATTTGGTGTACTATTATTCAATATTGATGATTTTCATCATATTAATGAATTGTATGATCAGACATTTGGTGATAATGTGCTACGGACATTAGGTACTTATATACAAAGCAGAGTGGATGGCAATGCATCTGTATACCGTTTAGACGGAGATGAATTTGGTGTATTGATTATGAATCCACAGGAGAACGAGGCAGAACATTTATTTGAGCGGGTGTCAAATCACTATAGGACGCAAAAGGAATTGCAAGGAAAGCGGTATTACTGTACATTTTCTGCAACCTACCATGAATATGAAGAAGGAACCTCATATGAAGACTTTGTAAAAGCATTAAAAGTTGGAATTAATGTAGTAAAACGTCAGGGAAAAAACCGTCTGATAAATTTCAATTCTGAATTTCTGCGATACAAAGAACGGGAATTAGAATTAATTGAGTTATTACGAAATTCCATTGAACATGATTTTGAAGGTTTTGAGTTGAATTTCCAACCACAGGTATATGCAGATACAAAAACATTAAAGGGTGCTGAGGCACTGTTACGGTGGCATTGCGAGAAATACGGAAAAGTATCTCCGGTTGAATTCGTTCCATTACTGGAAAAGACCGATATGATACAATCCGTTGGGAAATGGGTATTCCAGCAGGCAGTAGAAATGTGTAAACGTTGGGTTTGCCTGTATCCACAGTTCAGTATGAGTATTAATGTATCCTATCTGCAGTTGTTTGACCCAACCTTTGTAAACTTTATGCAGACATGTGTAGAAGAAGCAGGAATTGATTATCAGAATATTATTGTAGAAATTACAGAAAGCAAGTTTATCTCTGATAAAGAATTATTAAAGCGGGTGTTTGATTCTGTGCGTTCCATGGGAATGAAGATTGCTATGGATGATTTCGGAACCGGATATTCTTCTTTGGGATTATTGAAAGAAGCACCGGCAGACATTGTTAAAATTGATAAGATATTTGTCCGTAATATTAAGGAAAATAGTTTTGATTCTTCCTTCATTCGAGTAGTTGTTGAGCTGTGCCACAAAGTGGGCATTAAGGTATGCCTGGAAGGTGTAGAAGAGGATGAGGAAATGAATGTAGTTTCTGAAATGGATTTGGATTTCATTCAGGGCTATCTGTATGGGAAGCCGGAGGGGGCAGAAAAGTTCTATCAGTTATATCTTAAGACAGAAGGTGTATGATAGAAATCTCAGATGACAACTAATTAATATGGACAAAATATAGGCAAAATATAGTATGAAAAATAATAAAAACCAGTTGACAAATGTCAGCTGGTTTGTTATTCTAATTAGGCGTCACAAGTGAATATTGTTATCATAATTCAGATATGGAGAAATACTCAAGAGGCTGAAGAGGCGCCCCTGCTAAGGGTGTAGGTCGGGCAACCGGCGCGAGGGTTCAAATCCCTCTTTCTCCGTTTTATTTTTCGCTCTTTTTTAGAAAAAATTAGAAAAATGAAAAATAATTAAGAAATGTGTTGACAAGGTAATTTAATTGTGATAAATTATTACCGTTGTCGCGTTGAGGCAACAAAACAACAGAACCTTGATAATTAAACAATAAGACAACCCTGAAAATTCTAAAGAATTTCAGAAAACGGACCGTATGGGAACGGTCGTGTGTGAAGGAAACGAAGCACATGAAACCAACCATACAACCTTAAAAACAGTAAAAGGAAATTATTAGCCAGAAGTTAATAATGTCCAGAATCAAACTTATTATGAGAGTTCGATCCTGACTCAGGATGAACGCT
>JAGAOO010000052.1 GCA_017623675.1 Lachnospiraceae bacterium | reverse complement strand
CATTGAATTAAAGGCGGGTGGCTATCTGGCGTTAATTGCTCCGGGCATTGGCAGCAATGTTATTCGACTTCGGGATGAGGAAAATGATATTGAAATCTTTCGTTTCCATGAAGAGACTTCTATGGACGAAATCAAACAGTCTCCGGAAGTTTACGGACTGCCTTCCCTGTATCTGCCAAACCGCCTCAATGGAGGTCGGTTAAAAACCACAGATGCACTTTATGAGTTACCAATGAATGAAGAAGCTCTTGGGAACTTTATCCACGGCTTTTTACACAAACGCCCTTATTCTGTTATTGAAGTTACTGCTTTTGAGGAACAGGCAGTTGCCAAAACAGAATATTTATATGATGAAGCGGATGAATATTTTCAATACCTTCCGATTAAGTTTAAGGCAGAATTTACCTTTACCTTATCCAAAGATGGTTTGAATTATGCATTTACCATGACCAACTTATCTTCTGTTCAAATGCCTTATGGTGTATGCACCCATACAACGATGATGGGACCATTTACTTCGGATGGCAAAGGAGAGGACATGCGGTTATATGTTCCGATTGGTGAAAAATGGCAGTTAAATGACCGTTGCCTGCCAACCGGAGTATTCATGCCTCTGGATAATCATGACCGCCAATACCTGACCGGCTCTATGGTTCCGGTAAAACAGATTATTAATAATGATGTTTATTATGCAGAAATGGGTGACATTGATGATAAGCCTTTTTACGGAATCGTAGCAACCGATCTTGCTTCCGGCAAAGAAATCCGCTATGAGGTTTGTCAGGATTACAAGTTCTGGGTTATCTGGAATGACTGGGGTGAAAAGGGATACTTCTGTCCGGAGCCTATGACCTGGATTATTGATGCACCAAATCTGCCTCTGGCACCGGAGGATACCGGTTATGCAGAGCTTGCACCGGGAGAAAGCAAAACAGTAACACAGCATTTTTATACTGTTGTTAAATAGTTTATTTTTCCTTGTTTTTATCCCTTAAATACGATATAATAGACCATATGAGACCTTACGGGGTCCGCTAGAACAAAGGGAGGTACATACACACATGAAATTCGGTTATTTTGACGACCAAAACAAAGAGTACGTGATAACAAATCCTAAGACTCCATATCCATGGATTAACTACTTAGGAAATCAGGATTTCTTCTCACTTATTTCGAATACGGCAGGCGGTTACAGTTTCTATAAAGATGCCCGTCTCAGAAGAATTACCCGTTATCGTTACAACAACGTTCCGGTAGATATGGGCGGACGTTATTTCTACATCAATGAGGATGACAACATCTGGTCTCCTGGCTGGTCACCGGTTAAGAAGGACCTTGAATTCTACGAATGTCGTCATGGTATGGGTTACACTGTTATCAGTGGTAAGAGCAACGGCTTAAAGGCTGAGGTTACTTTCTTCGTACCAAACAACTACAAGGGCGAGGTTCAGAAGGTTTCATTAAAGAATGAAGGCACATCTCCAAAGGAATTTAAATTATTCTCTTTCTTAGAGTGGTGTTTATGGAATGCAGAAGATGATTCTACCAACTTCCAGAGAAACTTTAACACCGGTGAGGTTGAAGTAGAAGGTTCTACTTTATTCCACAAGACAGAATATAAGGAGCGTCGTGATCATTTTGCTTTCTATACAGTAAATGCTGATATCGAAGGTTATGATTGTGACCGTGAAAGCTTCATGGGCTTATACAATGGATTCGATGCACCACAGGCTGTCTTAGCCGGCAAGGCTACGAATTCTAAGGCAGATGGCTGGTCTCCAATTGCTTCTCACTGCCTGAACATCACCTTAGCTCCGGGAGAAACCAAAGATTTGGTATTCATTCTTGGCTATGTTGAGAATCCACAGGAAGAGAAGTTCAATGCAGACGGTTCTATGAACAAGTCAAGAGCTTATGCAATGATTGAACAGTTTAATACAGCTGAAAAAGTAGATGCAGCACTTGCTGAATTAAAGCAGAGCTGGGCTGATTTACTTTCTAAATACACGGTTAACACCCCGGATGACAAGATGAACCGTATGGTTAATATCTGGAATCAGTATCAGTGTATGGTTACCTTCAATATGTCTCGTTCCGCTTCTTACTTTGAGAGTGGTATCGGACGTGGCATGGGCTTCCGTGATTCCAACCAGGATTTACTTGGTTTCGTTCATCAGATTCCAGACCGGGCAAGAGAAAGAATCTTGGATTTAGCTGCAACTCAGTTCGAAGATGGCGGTTGCTTCCATCAGTATCAGCCACTTACCAAGAAGGGTAATGATGCCGTTGGCGGTGACTTCTCAGATGATCCATTATGGATGATTCTTTCTACCGCTGCTTATATTAAAGAAACCGGTGATTATGCTATTTTGGATGAAATGGTTCCATACCGGAATGATGAGAAATTGGCACAGCCTATGATGCATCATTTACAACAGTCCTTCTACCGCATTGTGAATAATCTTGGTCCTCATGGATTACCACTTAGCATGCGTGCAGACTGGAATGACTGTCTGAACCTTTCTTGTTTCTCCAATACTCCGGGCGAAAGCTTCCAGACATGGACTTCTCCTAAGTATGGCGATGACAAATACTCAAAGGTTGCAGAAAGCTTATTTGTAGCAACCCTCTTCACATATGCAGGTCCTGAATATGTAGCACTTTGCAAGTACAAGGGCTTAGATGATGCTGCTGCTAAGGCACAGGCTGAGATTGATAAGATGAAGAACAACATCATCGAGCATGGTTATGATGGAGAATGGTTCTTACGTGCTTATGATGACTTCGGCAAGAAAGTTGGTTCTAAGGAATGTGAAGAAGGTAAGATTTTCATCGAGCCACAGGGCTTTGCTGTTATGTCTGAGATTGGTAAGGACAAGGGTTATGACTTAAAGACTTTGGAAAGTGTGGACAAGTACTTAAACTGCAAGCACGGTCTTGTATTGAACAATCCTGCTTTTACCAAGTATTATATTGAATATGGTGAGATTTCTACTTATCCGGCAGGTTATAAGGAGAATGCAGGTATCTTCTGTCATAATAATGCATGGATTATCTGTGCTGAGGCTTATGTTGGTCATGGCGATAAGGCATTCGAGTATTACTCAAAGATTGCACCTGCATACTTAGAGGATATTTCTGATTTACACAGAACAGAACCTTATGTATACGCACAGATGATTGCAGGTAAGGATGCAGGTCGTTTTGGTGAAGCTAAGAACAGCTGGTTAACAGGTACCGCTGCTTGGAACTTTGTAGCAGTTTCTCAGTATATGTTAGGTATTATCCCTGATTACAACGGATTGAAGATTGATCCTTCCATCCCGTCAGCTTGGGACGGCTTTAAGGCTACCCGTCAGTTCCGTAATGCTACCTACAATATTACAGTTTCTAACCCTTCTCATGTCAGCAAGGGTGTAAAGAGCGTAATTGTTGATGGCAACGCAATTGAAGGCAATGTTCTTCCGGTATTTGCTGATGGCAAAGAGCATACTGTAGAAGTTGTTTTAGGTTAATAACAAAACACAAACCCCACCGTCAAATTGACGGTGGGGTTTTTTAATTCTTTTCAATGCTTATACCGTTATGTTATGCTTCAATTCCCATACCTTTTAAGTATTCAATTACATCTTCTACGGTGTTCATTTCAGATACTTCATCTGCCGGGATTTCAACATTAAATGCATCCTCAATTGCCATTACCAGTTCAAATAAGTCCAACGAATCTGCATCCAAGTCATCTTTGAAAGAGGTACTCAATTCTATATTATTCGCATCCGCACCAAGCTGTTCCGCAATAATATCACGCATCTTCTCAAACATAACCATTCAATCTCCTTTATTCTTCTAATCTATTCCTTTTGCTAACGTCTCTCTTAGCACACAAGTAATATACAACAGTCATATATTGATGTCAACAAGAACATGGCATTATTTACTAAAAGTTCAATTTGTTAAATTCCTCCAATGGCATTGGTCTTGCAAAATAAAATCCCTGTGCCACATCACAATGAGATCCCTTTAAGAAATCCACATGCTCCGTCGTTTCCACTCCCTCTGCAATAATCTGTAATTGCAGTTCTTTTGCCATTGCAATGGTATGTCGTATCACTACCTTACCTTTCTCCGAATTTAAGGTATCATCCAGAAATCCTTTATCAATTTTGATTACATCTACCGGTACATTTCGCAACATATTCAAAGACGAATATCCGGAGCCAAAATCATCTACTTCCAGTCGAAATCCCATATCCCGTAATCGATTCAGCAGAAAATACAATTCATTCGAATTATCGAAAAACATGGTTTCCGTAATCTCTAATGACAATGCTCCCGGTGTCAAATCATATTTCTTTAATAAATTCTCCAAAATATTCTCAATGTGTCGATTATATATATGATATCGGGACACGTTCACTGAAACCGGAAATTGTCGTCTTCCTGCTTTTCTCCAACTTTGAATCGCTTTACATGCTTCTTCCCACATATATTCATCCAGCTTCATAATGAATCCATTTCGTTCAAAAAGTGGGATAAAATCATTGGGCTGAATCATTCCTTTTTCCGGGTGTTTCCACCTTGCAAGCACCTCTGCGCCCACAATTTCTCCATTTTCCAGATTGAACTTTGGTTGCAGATACATGACAAATTGTTTTTCTCTCAACGCCTGCTGCATCTCTGCTTCAATTCGGTTATTCTTAAGGATTTCATTTCGGTATTCCTCATCATAAAATGCACAGAACTGCATTGCATTATCTTTAATACTTTTCTTAGCAAGCGAAGCCCGGTCACACATCAGATTCACTTCCAGCAAATTGCTGTCATCCGGTAGGTAAACACCATATGAGGTTTTGATTTCAAAATCAAATTCATTTACTTCTATTCTCTTTTTTAACTTTTCAATAAATCTTATGATGTCTCCTTTGGTTTCATACGTAATGCAGATACAAAAGACATCACTATGCATACGGCAAAATACATTCGGACGTACTACCAGCTCCTTCAAGCAATCTGCCAGATGAATCAACACTAAATCTCCTACCCGCATACCAAACAAATCATTGATTACCTTAAACTCCTCAATATCAAGCACAATCATGGCATGATGGTGTCCGTTATCCCACTCCAGTGTTCGGGATACTTCTTCATTAAACTGTTGAAAATTAGGTGCACCTGTTAAGGTATCAAAATCTCTGTGGTAACGCAATGCGGCAGAGGACCGAATTTCATCACTGACATCCTTCATGGTTCCAATCACTCTTGCAATCTCACCATCTTCTTTTTGGTCATATTGAAGTGTCACTTTATACCAGTTAATTGTCCCGTTTTTTGTTACAAACCGACAGGTTACCGTTCTTTCTCCACTACGGCTTGCAAATAAAGTTCGATATAATTCTACATCCTCTTCGTAAACGATTCCTGCCGTTGCTTCATCCAGTGTAAAATCTTCATTTGAAATAGATTCCACTCCAAAGCTTTCCAAAAATAATGGCGAACAATACTTCTGCCCAGTTTCATAATTCAGTTCGAAGACAATCGTTCTTAGCTGGCGTACAGCCGCCAAGTACATTTCTTCCATAAAATTATCATTCCCCATATTGCGTCTCCTACATTATATTAATCCCCATAGTAATTGCATAAATGAAAGCAATTTCATTCCACTTCTCTCAAGTGTTTCTTATCTTTTATAGTATCAAGTTTTCCATCCTTTTGTCAATTCCTTCCTGTCAGGAAAAGACTAATACATGGTAATTTTTCCTTAAAAAGAGCTTTATGTATTCTATTGACAATTTATTATTCATTCTATATGATATAAATAGTAATCATTATTATTTATGAAGGAAATGAACTATGCACACAACCATGAAACGAAGTCGCCAACGGGATGCTATCCTTACATATTTGTGCACACGAACCGACCATCCAACAGCGGAGATGGTGTATACTGCTTTACAGGAAACCATTCCCAACATCAGTCTGGGCACAGTATACCGCAACTTATCCCAGCTTGCAGAAAACGGTATTATTCTTCGTATCTCCTGTGATGGTAAGGTAGACCATTTTGATGCAACCACTACTCCCCACCCTCACTTTTTTTGTACTTCCTGCGGCTGTCTGGAAGATATCTGTGCACCTCTGCCTTATGACCCCATTTCCTTTGTATCACCGGAGTTTAAGGGAACCATTAAGGATTGCACAATCATATATTCCGGCACTTGTGAAAAATGTTCTATCAATGAGGCATAAAAAGGGTTATTGTACTCAAACTTACTGGTACAATAACCCTTATCTTATTCCTTCTATTTTCTTTCCTGTCCTAATGTTCTACTCAACCTGCAATATTTCCATAGGGTTGATTGTTTCTCCGTCTTTTCTTACTTCAAAGTATAAATGGGAGCCTTCTTTTTCATAATATGCTGTTGGTTCTGCAACAACACCCAGAATTGTATCCTTCCATACTTCATCTCCGATGTCTACTCTGACATCCTCCAGTTGTCCGTAGATAGCTGTATATCCGCTTCCTAAATCAACGGTAACCATGGTTCCATATTCTTTTGTATGCTTTTTCTCAATTACCTGCCCATGCCAGATAGATGCAACCTCAGTTCCGGAAGGTGCCTGTAACAGCATACCCGGATTACATCTGTAGGTACCTAATGTCTGAAAATATACCGTGGTATCCATACTGTACGGAAGAATAGTGTTGCCCAGCACCGGCATTGTCACTTCTTCCACACCGGAAAAAGCAAGTCCCTCTACCGGCTCATAACCTGCCGCCTGATTGGAAATCACCGCTTCTACATCTTCTCCCGACTCTTCCGTATTCCCGGCAACAGTGTCTTCCTCTGTTTCCTCTGTATCTGCTTCTGCTACATCCCGGGTACTCCACATATCCATTGGCACATCCATATCACCATCTAATATGGTTTCTTGAACTTCTTCCGTTCCTTCTGCATCTGCTATTTCTTGTTCTGCCGGTTCATTCAAGTTAATTTCCTGATTCTGCTTTTCCTCTTTATTGGTATTTACATTATATACAGCCAGTGCAACTACCAATGCAACCACACCAACTCCAAAGGATAAGTAGAATCCGTTCGCTTTCAAAAATTCCATTACGGATTTCTTCATTTTCATCACCTCTGCTACTATTGTTGCCAGAGGAAATGAAATTATTCAATTATTCCAAAGAAAAAGTAAAGTCATGCAAAAATGTACTGGTCACATTTCCATAGTTATCTTTCGCTGTTACCAGAACGGTATAGCTTTCCTTAGAGGATTCCCATACCCAGGATACATGTACCTGTTGTACACCACTATAATTATCTTCTACTACAATGGCCTTCTTTAATTGTTCCTCCAAATTCTTCTCAGAGGAAGCTGTAAATATCTTTTGCTCCGGCTCTACTACTGTAGGAGCTTCTCTATCTAAAAGCACCCTTAATGTCTTTGGTTCTGCTTCGTTTCCTGATGCATCCTTTGCACCAATCGTTATCAGAAATTCTCCCTGATTTTCATTTTCCAGACAATGAGTATCCAGTTCAATACATTCTTCGCCCAGCTTATCACCCGCATCTGACACTGTAACAACGGAGGAAATACTTGCAAACAAATTGGCTTCTGATGCCTCTATACGATTTAATGAAATTTTTTCCTCCTGCAGGATAATTTCCGGTGAAATGGTATCCACCACTCGTATCACACTGGAGACGATAACCGGATTTCCTTCTTCATCCTGCACCTGATATGTAACCGGATATTCACCGATTGTCATTGCGTCTACTGTTCCCTGCACAACCAGTTGATCCGTTATATCCTTACCATTTCCATCCACAGCAAGAACCCCACAAGCCGGTTGGTAGGTACAACCCCGTTCAATCATTCTGTCACCACCACCGAGAATTCTTGGTTTCCCCGTATTCCATGGGTTCGCTTCATCAGGGTCAGTCGGATCCCAGCCTGCGTTTTGGTCGGACAAATCAATTCTTTCCGCAGCAGGCTTTCCCAATGGACCTGCATAAGTACTGTCATAAATAGTTACAATTGTACCTCTTGGACAATTATCGTATATCCATTTTGCGTCAGCAACAGATAAACGGATGCAACCTAAGGATGCTGCTTCTCCCAGTTTATTATATTCTTCCGTTTCCAAATTCCCTTTATTCATAGAATAATATGGTACAGAATGAAACATAATCTGTCCTTGAATCCGATAGGCATACTGTCCGTAAACTCCACCTACCAGAGAACACCAGCTATGTTTATCCGAGGTCTGAAAGGTTCCGGCAGGCGTACCATCATTCTTACCAACAGAACAGACCATAGCCTTCACAGGCACCGTATAGTAGCCTTCATCATCTAACGCATATATTGTTACTACATTCATTTGTCGATTTACTTTGACATAATAAGGACAACCATTATCCGCCGGGGCTTGAGAATAATCTTCCAAATCCTGCAATTCCTGCTCTGAGAACGCCTGACTGCCACCGGTAGCAGATTCCTCGCTCCGACTATTCTCTCCTACAATTTCACTTCCCGGACGCAGAACCGATTCATCACTTTCCTGTCCCTGTTCCATTCGATTATCATCTAACACTCTTGCTTTCTGTATCTGGCTGTTTCCTAAGAGAACCCCAACACCACATCCGGTCATAACCAGAAGACTCAGCAAAGTGATTACTACTTTTCTTCGTAATTTCATTTCCCTTCATCCTTTCGCATAAGTACCATAATACACCATTCCTCCTATGCAAGTAAAGTACCTAAAGCGATAGTTTTTCTGACAATTGTACCCCGGGATAGTAGTATTGAAGAATCTCCACATATCCCTTACCTTCTGCCGCCATAATACCGGCTCCATATAAACTAAGACCCATTCCATGGCCTTTCCCTAAGCATACCACCCGAAACTCTTCTCCCATATCTTCAATATAAAAATTAAGAGAACTTAAGCCCAGGCGTTCCTGTGCCTCTTCCCCGGTTAATTCTTCTCCATTACATTTGATTCGTTTCACATATCCATGCTCTGTACTTTCCAATATAATCAGTTCTTGCACAGTATCCTTAGATATCATGACCAGATTCATATAATCCTTGGACTCTACATCGTGACTACTGACAACTGCAGACAGATAGGGTATCTCTTCACCAAACAACTCTTCTGCACTAACCGTTGTACCTACACTCACTTTGTGGTATAGTGCATCAATATATTCTCCATCATAAAGCAGTACAATACCGGCAGTTTCTATAATTGCCTGCTCTAATTTTTTCATATAGGAATCA
The DNA here is from genome assembly GCA_017623675.1 of Lachnospiraceae bacterium. Lineage (GTDB taxonomy): Bacteria > Bacillota > Clostridia > Lachnospirales > Lachnospiraceae > CAG-632. The sequence continues at coordinate 43,163 of JAGAOO010000052.1, read as the reverse complement.
TAATTCTGTTCTCCCCATAATTGGCGGATTTCTTCCTCACTTAAATACTTCATACCCAAATCTTCTTCGTCAATATTCCCCATTCCGTCCATTTTCTTATATATATTCGTTCGCTCAATGATAGCCAGAGTTTTCCACATTTCAATATTCTCCGAGCCCTCCATTGCTGTAGGAAGAACTCCTTTTAGGTATGCCTCTACATCCAGCACCATATACTGTCCGTTCAAATCCAATGAAACCGTTTTGCCACTGTCCAGTTCTGCTACCGAGATTGTAGTCGCTCCTACCTTTCCGGTCAATACAATTGTTCCCAGATAAGGAATCATGACTGCCAGAATTATGATAGCAAATGCCATTGTTAGTTTTTCTCTCATGCCTCGTCCTCCTATATACAGTTTATTCGGCAGTCATAAAATTATACCGTAATCCATTACAACCAATTGCATAGGCTGTCACCTATTCGATTGGACAAAAGAAAATCCCTCTCCGTTGCCGAAGAGGGGTTCATTCTTATATAACTGATTTTCTTTCAGTCTTATTTACTTGTCTTTGGAAGCTTTACTGTTACCTTCTCTAACTTCCAGATATCATCTACGTATTCCTGAATGGTACGGTCAGATGAGAACTTGCCGGCACAAGCCGTATTCAACATGGCTGATTTTGCCCAAGCTGCTTCATCCCGATACGCAGCATCAATTCTCTTATGAGCTTCTGCATAGGAATCGAAATCCTTCAAAGTGAAATATACATCTTCCTTTGTTAAGGAATCATATAATTCACGGAACAAATCAGGATCTTCCGGTGAATAGAATCCATTAATCAACTGTGTCAATACGGTTCGAACAGCCTGATTGTTATTGTAGATATCCATTGGATGATATCCACCTTCCCGCTCATACTTCATAACCTCATCTGCTGACATACCGAAGATAAATGCATTCTCCATGCCAACCTCTTCTACAATTTCCACATTAGCACCATCCATAGTACCTAAGGTTAATGCACCATTTAACATGAACTTCATGTTACCGGTACCGGAAGCTTCACGGGAAGCGGTAGAAATCTGCTCGCTGACATCTGCTGCTGCAAAGATAATCTCAGCATTGGATACCCGGTAGTTTTCAATGAATACCACCTTAATCTTACCCTTGATGGATTCATCATTATTAATTACATCTGCCACTGCATTAATTAACTTGATTGTTAACTTAGCACGCTTATAGCCGGCTGCTGCCTTTGCACCAAAGATAAAGGTTCTAGGAACCATATCCATGCCAGGATTTGCCTTCAACTCATTATATAAGTGCATAACATGTAAAATGTTCAGCAACTGTCTCTTGTACTCATGTAAACGCTTAACCTGTACATCGAAGATAGAACGTGGGTCTACATCTACACCATTGTGTTCCTTAATATAGTTTGCCAGACGAATCTTATTCTGGTACTTAATGTTCATGAATTCCTGCTGGCACTTAGGATCATCCACATATACCTTTAACTTGCTAATCTGACTTAAATCAGTAATCCACTCATCACCAATCTTGTCCGTTACCCAGTTTGCCAGCAACGGATTACCATGTAATAAGAATCTTCTCTGGGTAATACCATTGGTCTTGTTGTTGAACTGCTCCGGACGCATCTCGTAGAAGTCCTTTAATTCTCTCTTCTTTAAGATTTCTGTATGAAGCTGTGCAACACCATTTACGGAGAAGGAACCGGCAATTGCAAGATGAGCCATCTTAACCTGTCCATCGTAAAGGATTGCCATGTTCTTAACCTTAGACTGGTCACCAGGATATTTTGCCTGAATCTCAGCCACATAACGTCTGTTAATCTCTTCAATAATCTGATATACACGAGGAAGCAGTCTTGAGAATAACTCGATTGGCCATTTCTCCAAAGCTTCTGCCATAATGGTATGATTGGTGTATGCACAGGTATGAGTTGTAATCTCCCATGCTTCATCCCATTCCAAGCCTTCCTCATCCATTAAGATTCTCATTAACTCTGCAACGGTTACCGTTGGATGGGTATCATTTAACTGGAATACTAACTTCTTTGGAATATCGTGTAAATCACTGTTATTTTCCTTAAACTTCTTAATTGCTGTCTGAATGGAAGCAGAAATGAAGAAATACTGCTGCTTCAAACGCAATTCCTTACCTGCATAATGGTTATCGTTTGGATATAATACCTCTACTATAGTTCTTGCCAGATTCTGCTGTTCTACAGCCTTCTGATATTCACCCTTGTCAAATGAATCCAGATTGAAATCCTGAATTGCTTCTGCATCCCAGATTCTTAAGGTGTTAACTACATTATTACCATAACCGATTACCGGCAAATCATATGGCACTGCACGAATTGCCTGATATCCTTCCTGTATGAAGTAATTACGTCCATTCCGGTTTTCTACACGTACATAACCGCCAAACTTAACTTCACATGCATATTCACCACGACGTACTTCAAATGGATTGCCATCCTTTAACCAATCATCCGGCTTTTCAACCTGATAGCCATCCTTAATTGCCTGCTTGAACATACCATAACGATACCGGATGCCACATCCGTATGCAGGATAGCCAAGTGTAGCAAGAGAATCCAGGAAACATGCTGCCAGACGACCTAAGCCACCATTACCAAGTGCTGCATCCGGCTCCTGATCTTCAATTACATTAATATCAAATCCTAACTCCTCTAATGCTTCCTTAATCTCGTCATAGTAGGTTAAGTTAATCAAGTTGTTACCTAAAGCACGACCCATTAAGAATTCCATTGACAAGTAGTATACTGTCTTAACATTCTTCTTCTCATATTCTTTATGAGTTGCTATCCAGCGATCAATGATGTCATCTTTAACTGCGTATGCAACAGCCTGAAATACCTGTTGTTGAGTTGCTTCATCAATAGTCTTACGATAAAGCGTCTTTACATTATTAATGACTTCTTTCTTAAATCCTTCTTTGTCGAAATCGTTTTTCTTCTTCATTCCCCTTATTGCCTCCTTAGCATTTTCCTGAATTATAAAACCCAAAATCACATATATTTTATCAGAAACAATCTGATAACTCAACCAATATCTCAAAAATAATTACATTTTCCCCAAAGAATGGTAAAACTGACATATTTTGAAGTGACTACCACATATTCTTAACAATCTCACCTTTTAGGTACAAATTCCCCTTTATGTCTTCCTTGATAGGATTTAATTGTTCGTGCCTTATCATATATGAAACATTTTGCCTTGAACACTCTAATAATTCACAGCACTCTGATGTATCCAACAGATTATTTCTTGCAAAACAGATAAAATCGTTTCTGGAAATTGGAAGGATATCTCCATGTTCATAAAGAATAGACGATGATATATCAATTGCGTCATCGAACGTAATCGAGTATCCGCCTGTCCCTACTTTACATGACTGATATAACTTTTTATTGTTAATTATTTTCGAAATTCCATCCACATACGAAAGTTCTGTCATGTCAACACGTTTCACAATATCATTTTCAAAGAAGCATAGAATTTTCCATCCATCACATACAACCAGATCCACCACATTTCTTTTTCTTCTTTCTATCACATATTCCGGCAACTCATCGATTTTCCTAATATACATACTATCCTGCGAACATTTTCCCTTAGATAATTCCAAGAATTTCATCTCATCATAGACTTCCATTTTGTGATTTTTTAAGATTTCACTTATATTTTGTCTTCCACTTGGAATGATTCTTTCTTTTACCCACATATAAGCCATTTTTCTTGGAACTGTATATATCTGATTTTTCACGAGATTCGTAAACAACAATGGTGCCATCCACTCATCAATATTGCTTTGAAGCTCAATGATAAATTCTTTTTTCTTTTCGAAATACAGAAGAACACCTATATTTATTTTATTCTCTTCATCCAATATCTCATATATTTTCATATATCTCATACCTTTCATATATCATCGCCCAGATTTTCTCTATGAATACCTCTGGCAAAACATTTTCTAACCCTTCCAGTAAAAAGTCTTTATCTGATTTCTTTAATTTGTTTTTAAATATCCCACTTTTATTGCGAATTAGCTTCAGGTTATCATAACAGGAATGGCTTCCAATGAAGTTTTGGCACTTCTTATCCTCAAAAATGTCAAATTTCATAACCTCTTCCTCGGTGGTACAAGAATATAATAATGATAGTCCATGATCAAACAGAGGTGCTATTCGAAGTGTATGTGCTCTTGCATTCCTTAACACTTCAATATTCGCTCCATGCCGATCTCTATTCAATATAATATAATCCACCGCAAGCATGGTATCTATATATCTCTGCCAATTCATACGCGCACAAAATTCATAATGAGATTCTCCCTTCTTAGCATTCGCTGTGTAAAAATCATCCAATGCTATTTTGCTTTCGCCTCGTTTCTTAAAATCCTCTGATGAACATAAATATGTGCTGTATCGTTTATTCTCTATTTCGATATCCGCATGAACCAGTTCGTATGATAAATGCTCCACTCCTAACAATGTGAGTAATCGGTCAACAATGATTTCATTTACACATTCATGCCCAATCACGCCTCTCGAGGAATCAAAATTAGACAATTTATAGTATCTTTTCCTACCATCCAGGTTGGATTCGGATTTCAAAAATGTTCCGGCTGTTCCACTGGAGGTTCGAATATGTGACCAATTCAAATACGTTAAATCTTGTTTTTCATGAATAATATTCATAGCTTCTGTCACCCCCCATTTCTATTATTGACAAATAAATCTTATTCAAACCAAATCATTTGTCGCACGTCAAATATCTCTATACTTTTTATAGCATATTATTTGTCGCACGTCAAATAAAAATCCCCTACCACCAACATTCATTATCACATCAATGTCAGTGGTAGGGGGTAATTTCATTCAATCCATTTATTATTGATATATCAACTAAAACTAGTTCTTCTTGATACCAAGTGTTACCTTTTCACCGTTGATATTCCAGTCCTTTACTACTCCATCGGTAGAGCCATAAACGATTGACTCGGCTAAGGTATCACTCTTAACTGCCTCTTCATTTTTCTTCATGATATCAGCAATCTTGTCGTTATCAGTCACATAAATCGTAATACGGTCTGTCACCTGGAAATCTGCATCTTTATCCTTACGCATAGTCTGAATCTTTGATACAATTTCACGAACAAACCCTTCTTCGATTAAGTCTTCTGTCAGATTGGTATCCAATACTACCGTAACCTTATTATCCTGCTGAGACATAAAGCCTTCCATCTGAGCTGCTTCAATCAGTAAGTCTTCTTCTGCAAGAGATACAGTCACACCATCTACATCAAAACTAATCGCACCCTCGCTCTTAAGCTGTCCCATTGCCTGATTACCATCTACGGAAGCCAGATACTGCTTGATTCCGCCTAACTGCTTGCCATACTTAGGACCAACTGTACGAAGCTGTGGTTTGAAGCTATAGGATGTAAATGCAGATACATCATCCTTGAACTGAGCATCCTTCACATTCAACTCATCCTCAATAATCTCTACAAAGAACTCTGAAAGTGGCTTCTCAGCCTTGATATACATGGTTCCGATTGGCTGACGGTTCTTGATATTTGCTGCGTTACGGGCTGCACGTCCAAGAACTACTACATGAAGCACCTCATCCATATCTGCCTCTAAGTCTTTATCTATAAATGCCTCATTTGCAACCGGGAAGTCACACAGATGGATACTCTCCGGTGCCGTCTTATCCAAACTGCGAACAAGATTCTGATAAATATCTTCTGTCAGGAATGGAATCATTGGAGCCGAAGCCTTACAGATTTCAACTAAAGCTGTATATAATGTCATGTAAGCATTAATCTTATCCTGTTCCATTCCCTTTGCCCAATAGCGCTCACGGCCACGTCTTACATACCAGTTACTCATATCATCTACAAAGTCTGATAATGCTCTTGTCGCTTCCGGAATCTTATAAGCCCCAAGTGACTCATCCACCGTCTTAATTGCAGAATGTAACTTCGATAATAACCATTTATCCATGACAGATAACTTATCATAATCTAAGGTATATTTTGTAGGATCGAACTGGTCAATCTCTGCATAGAGTACATAGAATGCATAAGTGTTCCATAAAGTACCCATGAACTTACGTTGTCCTTCCACAACCGCATCTTCATGGAAACGGTTTGGCAGCCACGGAGCAGAGTTGCTATAGAAGTACCAGCGAATAGCATCTGCACCGAACTTATTCAAGGCTTCCATCGGGTCTACTGCGTTCCCCTTCGACTTACTCATTTTATTACCATCTTTGTCAAGAACATGGCCAAGTACAATAACATTCTTATATGGTGCCTTATCAAACAATAAGGTTGAAATTGCCATCAGAGAGTAGAACCAGCCACGCGTCTGGTCAACGGCCTCACTAATGAAGTCAGCAGGGAAGTTCTCTTCAAAAATGTCCTGATTTTCAAATGGATAATGCCACTGTGCAAATGGCATAGCACCGGAATCAAACCAGCAGTCGATAACCTCCGGTACTCTCTTCATTTCGCCACCACAATCCGGGCAGGTAATCGTTACAGCATCAATATATGGGCGGTGAAGTTCAATGTCATCCGGACAATTCTTACTCATGCTCTTTAATTCCTCAATGGAGCCGATGGCATGCTGCTTGCCACAGGAACACTGCCAGATATTAAGCGGAGTTCCCCAGTATCTGTTCCGGGAAAGTCCCCAATCCTGTACATTTTCAAGCCATGAACCGAACCGTCCTTTACCAATACCTTCCGGGATCCAGTTAACCGTATTATTATTCTTCACCAAGCGATCCTTTACAGCAGACATCTTGATGAACCAGGTATCTCTTGCATAGTAAATCAGAGGCTTGTCACATCTCCAGCAGTGTGGATATTCATGTTCGAACTTAGGAGCATCAAAGAGCAAACCTGCTTTCTCAAGATCCACAAGCACCTCTTTATCTGCATCCTTTACCCACATACCTGCGTATGGGGTATCTTCTGTCATTTCGCCCTTACCATTTACGAATTGAACAAATGGAAGGCCATACTTACGTCCAACATTGGCATCATCCTCACCAAATGCAGGTGCAATATGAACGATACCGGTACCATCTGACATGGTTACATAGGAATCACAGGTAATGTAATGTCCTTTTTCTTTAAGCTTAGCCACATAATTCTTCGTGCACTCAAATAATGGCTCATATTCTTTTCTTTCTAAATCGATACCCTTATAGGTTTCTAATATCTCATAAGCAGGTACGCCTTCTTCCCGTTCAATTTTGCCAAGAACGTTGTCAAGAAGTGCCTTTGCCATATAATATACCTTGCCGTCTGCAGCTTTTACCTTGCAGTATTCCTCGTCCGGATTTACACAAAGTGCCACGTTGGACGGAAGCGTCCATGGAGTAGTTGTCCATGCCAGGAAATATGCATCTTCGCCTACACACTTAAAACGTACAACGGCGGAACGCTCCTTAACTGTCTTATACCCCTGTGCTACCTCATGAGAGGAAAGCGGTGTGCCACAGCGAGGGCAGTATGGAACAATCTTAAATCCCTTGTATAGTAATCCATCATCCCAGATTTTTTTAAGAGCCCACCATTCAGACTCGATAAATGTATTATGATAAGTTACATACGGGTCATCCATATCAGCCCAGAAGCCGACCTTGCCTGAGAACTCTTCCCACATTCCCTTATACTGCCATACAGACTCCTTGCATTTCCGGATAAATGGATCCAGACCGTATGCTTCAATCTGTTCCTTACCATCAATACCCAGTTCCTTTTCAATCTCTAACTCAACCGGAAGACCATGGGTATCCCAGCCTGCCTTTCTTATAATCTTATGCCCCTTCATGGTCTGGTAACGTGGAATCATATCCTTGATAACACGGGTTAATACATGACCAATGTGCGGCTTTCCGTTAGCCGTAGGAGGTCCGTCATAGAAGGTGTAAACCGGACATCCTTCCTTTTCCTCAATACTCTTTTCAAAAATCTTGTTGTCTTTCCAGAACTGTTCTACTTTTGCTTCTCGTTCTACGAAATTCAGATTTGCAGATACCTTTTCGTACATTTGTCTCTTCCTTTCCTAATTTGCGTTTTAATGACCGCTCGTCTCATTGCTTACATGCAAAAGGAACCTACATCCATTAGGACGAAGGTTCCTGTTTTCGCTATACCACCTAATTTCTTACAAGCTCTGAATGCGACTATTCAATATCTGTCACTTCATTTACTCACGCTCCCTTTAACGCAGGAACTACGGCAGAGTCTACGAGGATTGCTCTTCTTCGGTCTGCGGCTCCGGAGTGATGTTCACGGATTCTCTACTAATACCGGTTCCCACCTGCTCCGGCTCTCTGTCATGTTCAAGAAAGGCTACTGTCTCCATCTATGCCTTTTTATGGTTTCTATTCATTTCATTGCTTCCAACACAAACATTGGAATTACAATCATTTACACCTTACAATAAGGGAATTTATTTGTCAAGTGTCTGCGTTTTAATTTCTTGGTTATTTTCCTGCTCTTCGCTCGGAATCAATTTTAAAGAAAGCAACTGAAATGGCACTTTTTTCCCCTTAGGGTATACGATACTGCTGATAATTTTGTGCAGTATCAAAAACACCAGTGCCGTTACACCTAATCCTAAATCCCCATATGTGTACACCTTCCCATTGTTGTCTTCCCAGGTTCTGAAGGTCACCAGTGCCGGTTCACCTTCCCGCACAAAATTTCCGTATCGCTCTCTATAGGTTTTGGCAAACAACTCTTCACCTTCATATGGTGTATCTAATTGAACTACTATCGTTTTCTTATAAATATGGTATTGTGAATGCGTTGTTCGATTATAATATGTTTCACTGGTTGCTTCTCTGGTAACAGATACAACATGTCCCGTCATAATGTGCGGGCTGGTGATAATCATAATCACCTGAACAACATATACCCCAGTAATAACAAATGACAGAAATAACGCAATTACTTCTACACCAAATATGGCTGTAATTATATTTTCTTTCAATCGTGACATAGAGAATTGTCGCAATGCTCCCAGTCGCCAGTTTCTAATGAATAAAATCAGAAATACCACAAAGCCAACCGCCGACAACAAAGCAAGTCCTAACATCAAATAAGCCGTCCACATATTAGCAACAATCAAATCCACATTAGAACCCAAACCATGCGCGGTCGTATCAATGTCGCCATAAACTAATAAGACATCGCCTTTCTTCCAGCCAGGCTCATTACCGGAATAATCCCAGGTGAAGTACACTTCTTCCCCATCCTGATTCACTTTTAGATCCATATAACCTTTCTTGTATACATCCGTTGCCACGACTGTACCCCTGTTACCTGCGGGTGTATACACCTCAAACCTTGGCAGGCAATAGGAACCGGAAAGTACCAAAATTACCAGACAAACGAGTGTCAAAATGCCTTGTTTTATCATCGTCTTTAACACTTGCCCAATTTCCTCCTCTCCTATCTGCTTTCCCTTGATTTATTCATCCATATCAGTCCAACGCGAACCTGCCCACATTTTAATTTCATTTGCAATAATTGCCTCATCATCCGTACTAATATATAAAAATAGTTCTTGTTTTCTTCTTGTTTTACGAATTGCTTCTTCCGTTTTTTCAGCACTCTCATATTCACTAACCGCCATTTCACCAAAAAAACGAATACAGTGCAATTCTCTACTATATTCACAGCTTTCTACATCATCTCTGCACAGGGTATATAATCTTGCTCTTTTTCCATATCCTGAATCTACTGTATGAAACAGTGCTTTCAAATTAGAATGATTAATTTGCAAAGATACTCTAGTCTTCTGGTATCCTGCTTTTTTCCCAAGTACTGTAATAAAATTCACATGTTCCTTTTTAACGTAAATTTGTGATTCGTATTCTACTATATACATATACAACTACCTCAAGCTTTATTCTAGAATGAATACTTTACACTATCTTTTAAAACTTTTCAACATAAATTCAGAGGTCCTTTAGTCGAACTAAAGAACCTCTGAATTAACACTTTTCAATTAGCCCTGAAATGCTGACTGAAGTTCAGTATCAACACTTTCGAATGCTTCAGCAGCAGCTGAAACCTGCTGACCAAATCCAGTAACTAAATCAGCAAAGCTCTTTAATGTATCTTTCATATCTGAGTACGAATTATAAAATGCATCCTGTGCAAGACCATCCCATTCAGCTACAACAGTTTCAATCTTTGTATCAAGTTCTGCAATGATTGTTCCGATTTCCTCTCCCATTCCCTGAATGTCTGTACCGTGCTGAGCTAATTCCTCCGGTGTTAAACGAATTGTTGCCATAAGTAAAATCCTCCTTATATTTTGTAATATTTATATTATTCTGACGTATCAGAATGAATATCACTGTAATCCTTTTAGTTCCTTTTCCCTACGTTTGTTATCCCTCTGCCGTTGGATCAAATTCCAACTGTGTTGCCGCTGTCTCTAAATCACCATATGTCGTTGCTGCAAACTCTAGAATTTCTGCCAAGGTGTCAACTAAGTCAGCATAACGACTTAAGTCATTTGCCCATTCATCAGACACCAATTCAAAAAAAGTGTCACTCGCCTTTGATTTCCAGTCATCCTTTAGCGTTTCTACTGCATCCGTCAAATCAGTTAATATAGTTTGCAATTCTGTAGCGTCATTTCTTAAATTGGCTGCAACTGTCTCAAAAACGCCTGTATCAAAACACAAGTCATTATTACCTTGATATGCTGTATTCATTTACATCCTCCTATCTATCCCAAGCCAAACTTGCATTTGGATTGATTTTCTTTCCAATCTCTCGTTCCTTTTCAGCCGCCTCTTGATTGTTCTCCGCATCATATATACTTGCTTTTACAAAATGAGTCTCTGCCAAATCCGGATAAAGCGTCGTAACGAAATCAACCAATTCATGTGCCTTTTCATATTCCTTAATATCTCTATGACATGCTGCGCGCAACAAATACACATCCAATTCTACCGTTTTTTTCAATGACATCAAACGAAGTACAGAGATTGATTCTCTATACGCTGCTAAAGCTTCTTCCTCTTTTCCTAACAACCGAAGGGACAACGGCCACAAATAGTATGTGGTTTTCGAAAAACTGGTATCATCTGCAACTTCATGAATTGATTTTACATTTTCATACATCTTCTGATAATCGTTTTCAATCTTATACAGAAGCGTCAAGAAAAATCTTGATTCAACATCAACTTGGTGCTCATTTTCGTACTGTTTACAGTTTTCAAAGTATGCAATTGCTTTCTCTGAATCTTCCATAATAAGGTAAACCTTACCTTTTTCAAAACAGATATTACGTGCTTCTACATCACTCTTGTCCATCTGCTCAATTTCTTCCAACATTTCCAACGCTTTTTTGTAATTCCCCATCGTCGTCTGAAGTCTGGCACGGTCTAAGCAGAGCGAAACATCTGCCGGGAACATATCAATTGCTTTTGTAAGCAATTTCTCAGCATCCTCAAAGCGATGCAAATGTTGATAAACTTGTACACAAAAGTGATATCCTTCAAACAAATCCGGAAAACGCTCAATTACTTGTTCCAAAACTGTAAGTGCTTCTTCGTATCGTTTATCAGACATGAGTAACAATGCTTTCTTAACTGGAAATCTAGGTTCTTCCGGTGCTTTTAATGCCGCCTTTGTAAAATTACGAAGCGCCATATCAACATTGCCTCTTTCCTCATAAACATTTCCTAAATTATAGAACAAAAATCCGTCCGTCAAACCAGCTCGTATCGCTGCATTATATTCCGAAATGGCTCTATCATATTGTTCCAGTTTTGCACTCATATTTCCCATGTGAAAGTATACTCTTCCATCCTTGGAAACCTTTTTTTCAACCTCTGCAAATTGCTCATATGCCTTTACAAAATTACCATCTGCAGCATACATATTTCCGAGGTTTAGATTTGTATCTAAATCCATAGGATCTAGTTCTAATGCCTTTTGAAAATACTCTTTCGCCTTATCTTTTTGTCCGTTCGAATACAAGACTCGCGCCTGGACATTTAATTCCTCAATTTGTTCCTTTACCACTTGATGTAACCTCCGAACTAGTTAAAGTAACCAGCAACCTTACCAATGATATCATTGCTAGAGCTTAATGAACCCGAAATACTGCTAAACAGTGAATTATCACCATTTCCAACTACATCCCCAGCCATATCAAATCTGAAAACCCTGTCTATAGTTCCATTGCTGTTGGTTGAATTTCTGCCAAATGTCTCAGTAAAACCATTTTCTTTCATACCATTATCCGCCATGCTACCCGCAATACTCGTTGCCTTCAGTGCAATATCCACAAATGATTTATCTCCACTGAACATATCTTTTGCAAATGTAATATTTTCCCAAGTACTATTCAAAGAGCCAATTACCTGACATACAGTTTTAACATTTGCTCCCCCCTTCAACTCACTGAGATTTGAAATCAAATCACCAGTCAATGAATTACTAATCGATTTAAACGAGAACATATCTGACTTAAACCATGACTGGAACGAAGCATTCTTGAACGGATCGTTCTTTAGGGCAGTCATAAAGTTCTTAAAGTTCTTTATTGCACCACCCAAGTTTCTTAGAGTGTCAACTAAACCAATAATCTGTCCCGCAAATTCTACGCCATCAACAGCTAAAGCTATACCATGTATTATTTTTGAATCGCTTTCCTTACGCAATGTATCCGTAAAACCGTCCCGATTACTATATCGCTTCGCCCACGACGGATCTCCATCCTGCATTGCGCCATATGCATTGACTGAATTATATATTGTCGCCCCCAGATTCAGACATGCAACCACTGCTGCAATTGCCGCTGAGATGATAGCCAATGCAGCTCCTCCGGTAACAACCACCAACACAACTGCTGCCACCGCAACTACCGCCGCTGCTACTGCTACTGCAATATCCTTCAGCAAGTATTCACCGCCCCAATAATTGTACCAATCTGTGAAATCATTCCACAAATGCTCCAATGCGATTGCAATAGAATCAGCAATGTCCTTTAACAATCTTCCCAAGGCAGTTTCATTCAAGACACAAACCAAATCACAAATCCACTTTGTAATCGGATTCTCCTTAATACCATATGTATCTCTAAATTCGCCAATCTTTGTTGTAACCTCCGACTTAACAGCCGCATCTGCCGCCTTCGCCGTCTGAATAAAACCGTTGTTACCGATAGCAGTTGAATAAGCATAGAACGCATCTGCCATCTGCTCTGCCTCTGCAATCTTATTATCGATTTCAGTTTCTGCTGAGTATAGATTGCCAGTCTTGCCTCCACTGTAACTATCTAATTTATTAGCGACTTTTTCCTTCAATCTTGTAGCGTATGCATCGAATTCTGCAGCCGCCTTGCTTGCCTTGCTTGCAGCATCTACAAGCGCATCGTAATAAATAATCAACTCACCCATTTGCCACCATCCTATCTATTCCACCACGGTATCTTCTCTTCCTCTGCTGCTTCATATCTCTTTCGGCCATAGTATGCTTCATCCGATTCTGCTGTCGACAGAGCACTCGCTACTGATGCAATCTCCGAAACAATACTCGATCTTGCCGACTGAATCTTACCATCATCACTGGAAGCACTTTCTTTATAATTTAGTACGGTATCCTCTTTCGTAGCAGTGGATAAACGTATTCCATTTTCAAGATATGAATGACAATCCGTAATGTATGTATTAATATCCGTCGGATACGAACTAAGTGTCGTGTCAATGTTATCACGAATCGCTTCCAATTCACTCTTTCGACCTCTCAGCGTCCTAACAGTCGCTTGTGCATTTTGGTGCATTCTTTTGTAATATGCGTGATCTCCCATCTTATCCCTCCTGGCTCATAGCAATCTTTTGACGTATCTGATCATCTGCATCCTCAAACGCTGCTTCGGCATCAACAGTCATATCATACAATTCATGCAACGCTTCCTCTATATCAGAGATTTTTTGAAACAATTGCAAATACTGTGATTCAAATTCGTTTCGAGCATCGCCAACCCAATCATCAAACAAATTATTTACATTTGTCTGAATGTCCGTCTTTATATCGGTAAAGCTTCTCAATGCAGTCAAAAATTTACTATTTACACTCTCCAAAGCAGAAGAGTCTAAGTATTGCAAGCTTTCTCCTGGTGTCACATTCCCCATAAAGAACCTCCTCATTACTCAATTAATCAACAAAGCTATATATGTCTATTATGCCAGTAATTCAAAAGAATTTCAACGTCATTTTGACATATTTGCGCACTCTCTTTTGTGCAAAACCACAGAAATTTATGCTATTTTATATGAATTTGTACATCTCGAACAAAACATTTCATGCAATTAGCACTAATCCACGCTTTCCCACTTCTTACCACTAATTTCCGCAATACGTTCTTGCCACTTGTAACCGCCTGACTCCGCAATAATCCATGGACTTTCCACCAGAATCTCATTCACAGCTTTTCCTGCATCCTGACCCACACCAGACAAAAAGTAATCCAAATCTTTATATTCGGTTACATGAAAATCACCAGTTATTCTCCACCATGTAATCCCGACCGGCTTACGTGTATAATTTTCTGTTTCCGAAATCAGTCTCTCGATTTTATTCATTGGTATCCGATATTCCCATGTACTTCCTTTCCACAAATTGTCATTATCCATATTTGATGCCACTGTTCTCCAGGGCGACGCTGTCGCAAGTGCATCAACCGTCAACTGAACGCATCTTGGCCCACATATTATTACCAAATCATCGCCCGAAATATCCATTTTCATAAATCCAAGAGTATTCATAACGATTCGACGATTTCTATCGTTCATGGCACCGTCCCACATTTTGGCAATCGGCTTTGGCCACACATCTGCCAGTTCATCAATGAGAACTCTTCCGTTACTATACATGATATATTGCGCATTTTGGCTTATTGTCGCAGGAATAACACTACCTTTCCGACCTGCGGCAGTTTCCGCTTTTCGTCTTTCTGAAGTCGTTTCCAGTGGTAACCCCGTTCTATGAAGCAGTGCATTAACAATACCCTCATAATTGACCACGCAAGAAGAAATATACCGAAATGCCTCTTGTCCACAAAACGTCTTTCTGGTCTGTACATCAAATATATCTCCGTATACTGCTATTCCGGAACCGTCAAGATTAACAATTCTCTTTATGGAATCATATTCTATAGTTTCGACCTTATCAGACAATCGTCCAGCATATTCAATTCCCTGGATTTTCATTTGCTGATCTTGAAATATGTACACCCTATCTTTATCCAGTTGCAGTTTGAGAATTGACTTATTTTCTTTTGTCATTCTCCCCTTGTCATTGTAATACCAATTCATATAGCACACTCCTAATCATTAAAAATTGTCTTAACTTTTCCAAATGTATTACCCATATATAAGAATCCATCGCCAGGTGCCACTGGCTTATTGAATTCCTTCAACGCTTTGTTATTCACATCCAAGAACTTGATTTCAGAAATGTCATCAAGAAAAATTGCTTTTCTATTTTCTTTTATTGCCTTTATAACATCACCCGGACTAAATCCCGTTGCAACATTATCCATATTTGAAAAGAGAACAAACGCCTTAACCTGTTTAAACTTCTTAAGAAAATCAAGAAAACGCGCCGTCAATTCCTTGTCCTTATTTGATACAATCTTTGCCATCAAATCTTTGTTTTCCATCATAATACAAATCAAAGGAACTTTCGACAGATACTCTTCTGCATTCTCGGCCTCATACAGCAGTTCAAGTCTGTGATTCAATGTCTCATGCAATTCTTCGAGTATCACTTCCATTTCGGATATATCCATTGTGTAATTCTTGACAAGACTTGAATTCTTCACAAACGAAAGGCCTCTTTCCATGCCATCAAATGCATATACTTCTGTCGGCGCAATATCTGCTGTTTTTTCCATGCCCCATAACAATTGTTTTGCGAAATTAGTTTTTCCCATCTTTGCCTTACCCAGCACTGCAAAACATCCCGCCTCTCGCAGAGAGAGGAACTCATACTCAACGGTTGAATAATTAATACCAATCGGCAATACATACGGTTTCTTATATAAGTCCCTATTTTTACGATACAGTTCACTCTGAAGAACAATATCCGGAACTTCCGGTATCTGTCTTGCATTCATTTCTTCATTTCTTGCATTACATTCAGATATAATCTCCAACAATTTCTTATTTCGCTCAATTTCTCTTTCGGCCTTAACACATAATGCCATCTGGCATTCCAGCGTTCTCTTCTCACGCACTACAATTCCTCGTCCAGGCACTTCCTTGATATCTAGCTTACAGCGACCAAATAAGTTAGAATACTCACCCTTATCATTACAGTTTAACGCTATTTTCGTTCCAAAGTTTGCAAGGTTCTTATGCCCAATAGAATTGGTCTGCGTTCCGGTTACAATGAAATTGATACCAACACTCAAGCCTTCTCTTGTAAGTTTCAGGAATTGCTCTTCCAAATTCGAGAAATTTTCTTTGAATGCCGAAACATTATCCATAATCACCAGGACCTGTGGCATGGCAAAACCAGCTTCCTTATAAGCAGAAAACGTTCCCAAACCTTTCGACGCAAACTCCATTTTTCTTTCTTGAATAATAGAGAATAACATCTTAAACAGATTCACAACACGTTCTGCGTTCTGCGGTTCCGTATAACCACCAACATGATTAGAGGCTTCAAAGCAATTCAATGCCATGTTTCCACCATCGAAAATATACATATTTACGTCGTCCGGTGTGTAATGCTGAATAACATCGCAAATAACAGTTTGTAACAACGATGTTTTTCCTGTCTGAGCAGATCCAATAATGTAGGTGTTACTTTCTGACAAGTTCACTTCATAAGCTTCCTGCATCTGCATGCCCGGATCATCAAATCGGCCAATCTTCGCCCAAATCATTGCATCCTTATGTTCTTTCACCGTAATTTCATCCAATGTCAATGTATCCGGCAACGACGGAAGACAAATTCCAGGCAACGGCACATAGTTTTCTGACTTTACGTACTCTGCAATATAATCAATAATAGTCTCCAACTGATTCTTAACATTTTCTTTTGTCTTTTTAGCCTTATTTTCATATACAACCGTACGTTTTCCCCATGGATTCATTGAGTATAACACATATTCTCTAACTTCGGTTGCAGACAAATCCGGTACAGGCGCACCACTAAATGCAGACTGGAATAAATCAAAAATTTCATTATTACCAACTTGCAAGTATGCACGTCCCGGCTCCACAATTTCTGCAGCAAGCGGACTCTTGATTACTTCATTACTATCTTCTTTATTTTGTACTTTCAAGCATAAGCGGAACTTTGAATTACTCCACACCTGATTATCAACAACACCCGATGGCTTCTGAGTGGCCAAAATCAAGTGGATACCCAATGTACGACCAATACGTGCGGCACTAATAATTTCTTTCATGAACTCCGGATATTCTGCTTTCAATTCCGCAAATTCATCAACCACAATTATCAAATGAGGCATTGGAACACCAACCAAGCCTTTTTTGTACAATTTTATGTAATCATTAATATGATTTACTCCACTTTGCGAAAACAGTTCCTGTCTACGTATCAATTCAGATTTTACCGACAACAAGAAACGATTTATCTCACGTCCATCTATATTGGTAACTGCACCATTTAAGTGTGGAAGGTTCAGGAATTGATTTGCCATACCTCCACCTTTGAAGTCGATGATAACAAAACTCACATCATATGGATGAAACAATGTGGCCATAGACAAAATGTACGACTGAAGTATTTCACTTTTACCAGAACCGGTTGTACCTGCAACCAAACCATGAGGCCCATGTCCATTTGCCTTATCACTCAGATTGAGGTATACGACTTCTCCCTTTTTCTTTACTCCAAGAGGGGCAGCCATAGTTTTATATACCTCCGATTTTTCCCAACGTTCTTTCAAATCTAAATCAGTCACATCCACAATACCAAGCAGCTCAAACATTGTAATACTCTTTGTTAACTCACTTGCCAGATTAACCTCATCAACGTAGACCGCACTTAACTTTGTGGAAACAGATTCCATTACTCCATTTGAAATATCAGGATATTTGAAATCAGTAATTATCTCTCCATTTTCTGTCTTTAACGTTGCTCCATCTTCCTTATTCTCCAAGTAAATCATTTCTGTACAACCTTGAGGAATAAACTCTTCGTATTCTTCTAAAAAGACAAAAGTAAATCCATATTTGTCCGCTTTAGAAAAATACTTTGAAATCGGATGAACTGCAAGCTTTCTAGCATCCATTACAAAGAACACATAGTGCTCGCTCCAAGCGGTCGGGGTTTCTTCATTTGACTCAGACTCCCTAGTCGCCAAAACTGAATAATAGTATTCCAGCAAGACATTTTGACTTTCTTCGTCACAAATAACATTACGTACATTGAGTTTTTCATTTGTCACATGTGGCAAAGAACAAATCCAACTGTTGTTAATTACATCTTCATATTCCATAAAGTAAACCATTTTTACATCTTTGTAAAAATGCCGAGACGCTATATCCAAGCTAATATTTTTTAGATACTCAAGCAATTTGGTTCGAGTGCCTACCACTCCTACACCGGATGCCTCCTTAAACGGCACAATAATTGGTGCATCCTGAATATAGTGATACTTTTCTTCTATCTCTTCCGGAACTAGCATCAACGGGTCATCAACGGAAATTGTTTCTTTATGCGCATACTCCACTTTACATTTCGCCTCAACCTGACCTGTTCCAAGGTAGACTTCCAAAAAGTCCTTATCCTTTATTTCCTTTTCAAAAATACGCTTTCCAAAACCGAGAACCTCATTGATGTTCTCTTCCGGAGATGTACTTATCTTCCTGCGAATCGCTAATTCATTTTCTCTGCTTTCTTGAATTTCCTTCTCTTTTCTCTCTATGTACTCATTATACAATTTCTTTCGTTGAATCGAATCCTTCTTAAATTGTTTGCGGTCACCCACATATGTAATAATAGACATAATAATACCCATCGTCATCGTACATGCACTATATATTACAAAGGTACCACCATTTCCCAAAACTCCACGAAGAACAATTGTCATTCCAAGCATCACTAATGAAGGAATCAGACTAAGCAAAATACTCTTCTTTTGCATTTTCTGCTCTGCTTCCGGTGCCAATACTTCAATTTCTTCTTCCGGTATTTCATATTGTATTCGCGTATTACGATTGAACTTTGGATATTGCATTTTACTCTTTGGCGGTTCCGCTTCCATGAATTGCAACCCCTGAATTTTAATTTTTGAAGATTTTGCTGTATATAGCTTCCTTTGTTTGTAATAGAAACTAAAACCTGCAATAGAAAAGAAGTCATAATTCTTAATTGGAACCGTTCCTTGAATTTTAATTCCATTTACATATACACCATATTTCGAGTCATTATCGCTAATATAGTACTGTCCTTGCTGATAAAACAGGCGAACGATTTCCTTGCCAACTAATTCATCTTCCAAATAGATTTCACAACTTGCACTTCCACCTATGCGAATCTGATCCACTCCCGTTACATCAATCATGCAATTATAGTCTTTCATTTCATAATCAAAATCCATTAAAAAATCTATTTTTAACGCATCTTGACTAGAATCAACATACTTAACTTTAATTCCATCGCCGTATGTTAATTCCTTCACCGAAAGTTTAATTATTCCATCTGATAATATGTACAAATTATCAGAGCATGCAACCGACCACTGTCCATTTCTGTTGTCAAATCTTAACTCAATATCATCGAAAAACAAACCTTTCCCCAAACGAACGCTACAATTCCTTGTTGTTCCCACACAAACAAACGGTTCATCAATTGGCAACGACACCTCCCGATAAAATGCCTTATTTGAAAGAATCACCTTATACCTTTGACCCATAAGTACCTCACCCCATTATTCTACAATGTTAATTATTGTTCCATTCCGTAACCCATATTCCGACAACAGTCGATTCCCTCGAATCAAAGCAATCGGATTTTCAGTTTTCAGAAAGCACGTTGAAACATCCGTCATATTCATGTTCAAATGATATGCTTCATTCAACCCAATAAGTAATTCATAAGCCGTAATATTCAATGGGATATCCAGTTCGAATTTTTCATTTTTGCCATGTATATAGAGATATACTATCGCTCTATTCGTCTTATCCATATTCCCTCCTAAATGAACAAGTCAGAAATCTTATTAAAATCCTTATTCTGACAGTTTTCTCTAAATCCAAGCATATGTATTCTTGGATTATAATTTATGTATTCTGATACTCTGCACTTAATATCAAACTCCCCAGAAACCAAAGTATTTTCTTCTTCATTTTTATATTGATTACATACTATTGTATACTTTCTGGAATCTGAACAATCAACATTGTATAAGAACCGCTCTACCTTGTATGCAGACCGTCTATCCTGTTGCACTAATATCAATGTTTGATCTGAAACTCCAAATAACTTTATTGTTTCATCCGAAAAATCAGTTGCTGTATCTACAACAATATAATCATAAATATTTCTAGCCTTGATACTCTTAACAATTTCCGAATAGAAATCACTGGCAATGTTCAATGCAACCTTAGCTCTGGAAAGCGGAGGAAACACATCCATTACATCTCGAATAATAGACGGTTCAACCAAATCATATATGGCAACCTTATCGTTCATTAATTCCTTCTCTATTCCCTGCTTCAGTCTTGTCGCATCATTCAATTCAAACGCAAATGTTTGCAAATTGTCCGTCCCAACCAACAACACACGCTTTGATTTTGTAGCAAAATTTGCAGCCAACATCATTGCTATTGTTGTTTTACCACTCCCTCCAATTGGAGAATATACAGTAATCACCTTTGTCTTCTCTCTGGAATTAATACTCGATATCAATTCGGTAGGAAGATTGTTATATACCATATTATATATTTCCCGAACACTCGTATACTTATAAATCAATTTATGACCATTCACACGTTCCTGCTCGTTTACTTCTTCTGTCAAAATGAATACACTGCCAATATTATGTTTCTCAATACTGACATTATATAATTGCTCATTAATTAACAAGATATCTAAGGTTTGTGGTGTCGAAAACAACACTTCCAAATAATTTATATCCGTAATAATTCCAATATTTGCTTTCCCATTTAATTCTGCTGTAAATTTCCGTTCCAGCGGACCAACATAACGTTCATCCGCATCAACAATCAAAACATTTATCTTTGCCATCTGCATCCCCTCGCTTTACGATATGCTTGCCACAATGAATTCACAATCCGCAACCATTATTCTATCATTCAAATGTAATCCGGTTGGGCAGTTTGGTTGCAATCTATTCCGATTTAGATATGTTCCATTCGTACTTCCCATGTCTACAATATAAAATTCGCCAGTACGATAAATCACTTTACAATGTATTCGGCTAATAGCTGTATTATTTGGAACATAACCATCTACCGCTTCTTTTTGTTTTCCTATTAAATACTCATCTTTTTCAATAGTGAAAATAAGTGGCTCTTGTGCATTTGTTCTTTTAAGACAAATTTTTCGGGTTGTTGTTCGATTCTCCTGTGATATCGAGGAACTCTGTGTTGTCACAATCTGCTGTTTCTGCACCTGCGATATTGCCACTGCTTTCTTGTCTGGCACAACAGGAGTTACCATAGATTTCTCCAGCATCTCCATACCACTTATCAATGGTTCTGACAATTTCACAGAATACCCTCCTGCTTCCACATTCCCCATGCACTCAATTGCAATCGTTCTTACCTGTTCAATTGATAATATTCCCTCTGCCATGGAATTTCGAATTCGTTTCATGTGGACATCTTGATTCAGTATCGGAGTATTATCAATCGCATCCACAATTCTTTTCTTTAATTGTGTCTCAAAATATACATAACTATTTGGATCGCTTTGTATATTCAAAGGAACATAAATCAACCACACCTTCATGTTGTTTGTATCAACAAATATGCGTCTGAAATCTAATGAAATGTTTTCACATTGCATAAATCCGTTATTTTTCACATTAATTACCACATCCAGCAAGTTACAAAATATGTTCAAAAACAACTTTGGCGACATATTTTTCATCAAGACATCAAATGATTTTAAACCCGATACATTATAAATTAGTTTTTGTTTTCCATTATGAGTCGTAATATTACAATTAATATATCCGTACTTTGCTTGAGATTGTAAAACTTTATAACCTATATCAAAAAACAAATTTTGTGCCATTAATGTATATGTAATATTTTGTCCCTCTACACCTTCAACCAAGTATCCACTGCTGATTAATCGATGCATATTGTCACCCACTTTCACTTTTTAATCCTATACCTTTTCCTGCGTCTCAATTGCTTCCATGAATTTCTCGTGTATTTCCGGGAAGGAACGTTTTAAGGATATTGGCTTTCCATTTTTATCCGTAAAGCAATGCTTGCTTCTTCCTGTGGTTCGTAATTCACCGGTTACCTTATCCCGCACCTCATAAGAAACATAAAACTTCACACCGGAATATTCTTCAAATCTGGTGAATATCTGTACTGTATCTCCAAAACGAACCATAGATTTATAAGAACAGGTCACTTCCATGACCGGACTCATGAATCCCATCTCTTCACATTTTCCATAATCAATCCCAATCTCCTTCAGGTACTGAATTCTGGCAGACTCAAACCAGCGGATATAATTCGAATGATGAATGATTCCCATCTGATCTGTTTCATAATACTGTGCTTCATGTTCGTAAATTATCATATTGCACCCCTTCCACTGCTTTTCGAAGCTCCAACAAGCTTTGAATCACCGGTACATCTGCATCCACCGTTCCGAAGCCATATCCGGCTAAAATAAATGGAATTCCGGCTTTGCATGCAGAATCATAATCTCCTTGGATATCACCTAAATACACTGCCTGCTCCAATTGATTCCGTTCACAGACCAGACGAATATTATCTCCCTTTTGCAGACCTGTATTTCCAAAACTTTCAAAATCGTTAAAATAGGAAGACAGCTTATGGTATTCTAAAAACGCTTCGATATATCCCACCTGACAATTACTGACAACCGCCAGAAAATAATCCTTGGATAAATCTTGCAGTACTTCCTCTAAGTGTGGAAATAGTACACCACCATGCAGACGGATATATTCATTTTCCTCCTGCTCACAGCTTCTCATAATTTCCACAATCCGCTCATCAGTCAAACCCTGCCCCTGAAAGCACCTTCTTCCGATTTCATCCATAGGAAGTCCCATAAAGCCTTGCATATCCTCAATTGTAATCTGTCGGTGGATATCCGGCTGACGTTTTAAGGTTTCATTCCAGGATTCCACCACCTGTCGACTGGAATCCCACAGTGTTCCATCTAAATCAAATAATATTCCCTGTTTCATGTTTTCCTCACTAAGCTGATATTTTTTATACTAGTGTAACCAATCCTTTTTTCTTCATTCCGGAAACAATACAAATGCAAATACTAGAAAAGTGCTATCAAATTGGAAGAATTCATTAATGCATTCACCAGATTCTGCACGAACTGGGAGCCCGGATTAATATACAATCCATATATTACTATCCAGCCCGGAATACTTAGAATAATACTGATGATACCAAACACAATTGCTACAATCGCTCCTGCCGGCCGGGTTCCATTTGGGCGTTTTGCTTTCCAACCAAGCACCAGACCAACGATTCCCATAATCATTCCAACACCTAACAACGACAATGGAAATCCTGCTATCGATGCAACACAGGCAACAAATGCCTGTTTCTCGACTTTTTTTAATTGTTCTTGTGCTTTTCCCTGATAGGGATTCACTCGTTGTGACAGCTTCACGGATTGCGGTTTCTTACCCATCTAACCTTCCTCCTATTCTAATTCTGCTTATTCTCACTGTCTATAATATGAATCTGTCCAATCAACGGAAGTTCTTTTGCCTTTCCCTGTGCAGCATTAATAATTCCAACGACTACAAATGCAATCATGACCAGATTTACAAGAGAGCCAATGATTCCGGCCAGCCATCCCAGATGTAAAGCTCCAAAAATTCCGCCAATAATTCCAGTTACCACATTCAAAGCCAATCCTGTTAAAAACAATACCAATCCCTGATTTGCATGGAACTTGGCAAATACAGAGTCTTTTGCTGCAAGCAACGGAATAAGAAACAATAGACTTAAATAGCTAAGAATGCCAAATGCCTTATTACTATCCGCATCTGCTGCATCTACGGGAATTTCCCGCGTATTCAAAAAATCGTTCATTTTCATTTCCTCCTTAAATTATAAACTACTGCTATTATATCGGCTCCCGACAAAAGCGTCAAATAAAAATAAGGCAAAGCATACTGCTCTGCCCTACTTTTATAAATCAGTTTCTTTACATCTCGTTATGCAAATTACTTAAGGATTTGAATCTTACCAAGTAATGGAACTTCTTTTTCTTCTCCCTTAGCTGCTGAAATTATGCCCAAAACCATGCATACAACGATGAAGATTTCCCAAATCCAACCAATGATAGGAATAATTGCTCCTAATGAGAAAAGCATAACTACCAATCCCTGATTTAAATGGAACTTTGCTCCTTCTTTATCGCCTGCAAAGAATGCAATTAACCAGCCAATCCATGTACAATAAGATAAGATACTTGTAACTTTTGCGTCCATTTTTCTTCCTCCACTTCATATTTAATTCTTATTTATTATCAAATAAAAATTATCAAATAAAAGATAACATAATCTTAATAAAAAATCAATATTTTCGTATTAAAATTTTAAATATGCATAAAAACCAAAAACCCCTTGAGTTTTTATTGTATTTTCTTCTTTTTTTATGTATAATATTTCAGTTATGACAATACATCTGACGCAAGAATCAAGGAGGAACTTCTTATGACAAATATTACCGGAGCAGAAGCCCCAATTGAAAAATATGCCGGCATCCTGGCACATCCAACTTCCTTCCCCGGTCCTTATGGAATTGGTGATTTAGGAAACGGTGCTTATCGCTTTATTGATTTTTTAGAAAAATCAGGATTAAACCTCTGGCAGGTACTTCCGCTGGGACATACCGGATTTGGAGATTCTCCTTACCAGCCTTTTTCCTCTTTTGCCGGACAGCCTTTAATTATCAGTATTGATTATTTGAAAAAAGTACATTTATTATATGATAGCGATTTCAAGGAAATGCCGAAATGGAATCCGGTGCAGGTAGACT
The DNA here is from genome assembly GCA_017623675.1 of Lachnospiraceae bacterium. Classification (GTDB taxonomy): domain Bacteria; phylum Bacillota; class Clostridia; order Lachnospirales; family Lachnospiraceae; genus CAG-632. Next base: position 17,851 of record JAGAOO010000052.1, on the reverse strand, counting down.
TTGGTGAATTAATTGAATTCAAAACCGCCTTACTACATTTGGCATATGAACGTTTTATGGATGATACAATCCAAGATGATTTACATACTGACGAATCCTTGATAACCGAATACCAACAGTTTTGTGAAAACACATTCTGGCTGGATGATTATGCACTGTTTATGGCAGGTAAAGATTACCATGATGGTGCTCCTTGGTATTTGTGGGAGGATTCCTTGAAACATCCAACAGCAAAACAAAAGACTTCCTGGACAAAGAAACTAGAAAAAGAGGTTGGCTATTATAAATTTATTCAGTTCCTGTTTCATCATGACTGGTTTGCCCTTAAGGAATATGCTAATAAGAAAGGCATTAAAATTGTAGGAGATATTCCAATTTTCGTTGCCTGGGACAGTGTAGATGTATGGAGTAACCCAAGCCTGTTTAAGTTGGATTCTAAAGGTTATCCAACTGTGGTTGCCGGTGTACCACCAGACTATTTCAGTGCTACCGGACAGTTATGGGGCAATCCATTATACAACTGGAAAAATCACACAAAGACAGGCTATCAATGGTGGATTGACCGAATTCGTTATCAGCTTACCTTAACTGATTTTTTGCGTATTGACCACTTCCGCGGATTCGACAAGTATTGGGAGATTCCATTTGGGGATGAAACTGCTGAACATGGCAAGTGGGTAGAGGCTCCGGGAATCAACTTCTTTACTACACTGGAAGCTACTCTGGGCTATAATCTTCCAATTATTGCAGAGGATTTGGGGGAAATTGATCATTCCGTTGTGGAACTTCGTGATAAGTTCAGTCTGCCCGGTATGAAAATCTTACAGTTTGCTTTTGAGAACCCGGAGGAGAATCACTTCCTGCCACATAATTTCACAAGGAATTGTGTATGCTATACCGGTACCCATGATAATGACACAACTTTGGGTTGGTACACGAATGCATTTGAAGCTTCCCGGGATAAATTGCGCCGTTATTACAGCACCGATGGTAGTGATATCTGCTGGGTTATGATTCGTTCCTGCTTTGCTTCTGTGGCTAACATGGCAATTGTTCCTATGCAGGATGTCCTATGTCTGGATTCCTGGGCAAGATTGAATACCCCAGGCGTTGCCGAAGGGAACTGGAGCTGGCGATTTACAGATGCAGATTTAAATGATAGATTAGCAGCAAGGCTATTCGAAACCGCAAAGCTTTATGGAAGATAGGAGGAAGTAATGAAAACCAATTTTCGTACCATTTTTGCCCTGTTATTTGTTGCATGCTTTTTAATTTTTTCCATGCCGCTGCATCTGGTTTTGTGGCTGATTGGCAGAAAAAAACCTATGACGAAATATCGGGTTTCCCATAAAGTCATACGCTGGGCATTCAACTGTGTATTTGGAATTTGTGGTATAAAGAAGAATGTAGTTGGTGCAGAACTTATTCCAACGGATACTCCGGTACTCTTTGTCAGTAACCACAGGAGCAATCTGGATATCCTGCTTATGCAGACCACTGCAGGAGTTCCGGTTGGCTTTGTTGCCAAGAAGGAACTGAAAAAGATTCCTTTACTAGGCTTTTGGATGAGCGATATCGGTTGTGTCTTCTTAGACCGTGCAAATATAAAATCAGCAGTCAAAAGCATCACGGAAGGAGTGGAGCATATGGAAGCCGGCTGTTCCATGTCTATCTGTCCGGAAGGTACCAGAAGTCATGATGCAGATATGAAAGAATTCAAAGACGGAAGTCTGAAAATGGCTACAAAAGCGAATGCACCTGTCATTCCGGTTGCAGTTATTGGTACTGATGACTGTCTGGAAAATAATGAAGGTTTGAAACTGACCAAAGGAACCATAACCGTGGTTTATGGTAATCCAATTGATATTTCCGCATTAGAACCGGAAGACAAGAAACATTTGGGTGCTTATACCCAACGCTTTGTAAAAGAACTATATGATGCACATAAGGCAGAAAATGATGCCTTGAATCAAAAAGAACAATAAAAAGGAGGAACACCAATGCAACCTTGGATCTATATATTAATTGCACTTGTGGTTGTCATCGCTGCTATGGTAGCACTTTACTTCTGGGGAGAAAAGATGCAGAAAAAGCAGATGGCACAAAAGGAACAGATGGAGGAAGCAGCACAGCCGGTTACCATGCTGATTATCGATAAGAAATTCATGAAAATGAAGGATGCCAAGCTTCCAAAAATAGTAATGGAGCAGACCCCAAAAAGATATCAAAACTCAAAGATTCCTGTTGTCAAAGCAAAAGTAGGGCCTCAAATCCTAACCCTGATTGCTGACGATGCAATCTTCGATGACCTTCCAGTTAAGGGTGAGGTAAAGGCTATGGTAAGCGGCATTTACATAGTCAGTGTAAAAAATGTTCGTGGAAAAGTTGAACCGGCAGACGGGAAAAAGAAATCCAGCTGGGGAGCGAAGCTTCGCAAGAAACAAAGCGAATACCAAAAGCTCATGGCAGAAGAAGAAAAGAACAAAGCCACAGAAAAAGAAGCCAAAGCTCGTGCAAAGGCTCAGAAAGAGGCTGCAAAGAAAATCACAAAATAGTTTTATCTATTATGGCAGGAACCAGAGTAGGGGCATCCATAACAATCGCCCCCACACTGGGACTTGCCTTTCTTTTTATCGGATACTAATTTTATAATTACCACAACCACTGCTGCTACTACCAGCAGGCAGATTAAAATCGAACCAATCACTGATAACAGAGCTACAATATTCACTGCACTCATTGTTACGATTCCTTCCTTTACTGATTAATATAACGGATTCTGGAATACATATATCTTTTCATCTGTATCCTCCATGTATTTTGGAAGCCGAATCATACGTTTCTGCTTCCAACACATTTCCCGAATGATTTTCAAATACTCTTCTGACACATAATAAAGAATCAAAGTTACCACTCTGGAATGTTCTTCTACGGATAATATAATATGCTCTAAAATAGTTGCAAAATGTTCCGGCGAGCATGGATTGAAAAAATAAAAGATATTATCCTCTTTGGAAATGGAATATTCCTCTGCCTTCATATGATACAGATGTATCATTTCTTCCCGTTCCTTGAACCGCACCGAATAATAGGACTTGTTATCCTCTAACTGACGAAACAATTCCGCATCGTGTTCAATCCCTTTCGTTTTACAAAGATAAAAATTATTAAAAAAGAACAGAATCCGCCCTTTTCCACAACCAAAATCCACAACACAGTCTGTAGGTTTTATTCGAATCTGTTCACATGCTACACTCAAGGCATCATACGGCGTTACCTCATAACGGTTATACTCCTCCGGTATACCTTCTTCTTCCCATTCCTCTTCCTTCGTATCAATTCCAAGAAATGCATCATACATCCTCTCATAATCGTACTCCAGCATATAACTCCCCCTTCTCCATTCCATGCTTTCCTACGGATTTCCATTTCCACCTAAATTTACACTTCCTTATGAGGTCCCACACGTATCAATATCTCATTCTCAGAGGAATAACTGTAATTGATGTCCAGAGCATATTTAATATACACCTCAATATAATTCTCTTCCTCTGACAAAGTATACTGTGCAGTGGTTACGTTGACCGTCATTGGCCCTGCCGGGGTGGAGTAATAGGTAGAATTACTTGCACCGGGCATAAATAACAGTTGCGTATTCACCGCCCCTTTTTTCGTCATTTCAAAAAAAGTATGGTCGAACTTCAAGGTATTCTTCACTACAGAATCCTCTCCATCCGGAACCTCCTCATATAAGATGAAATGATGTCCATTTCGCTTATAATAATTTGCCACCGTTACCAGTTCTATGCTGTCGCTGTCCGATTCTGAAAATTGGCTGCCGGTAATCGATAATAATACCTGTTTTGTCATATTTCACCTGTTAATAGCTTTCAATATCAATCACCATGGTCTGTTCCACATCACATGGCAAAACCTGAGCTGCAAATGTACGGAATTTATCTACGCCATCGCTGACATAATACTCATAATGTGCCTGTTCCCCGGACTGATTCAACAGCTTTTGTTCTGTCAACATCACCTTCAGACTCTTGGCTGTTTCATATGCCGGATTAATCAGATTTACCTCCGGTCCCATGTATCGGCTGATGGCATTTCGTATTAATGGGTAATGGGTACAGCCTAAAATTAATGAATCAATACCGTATTCTTTTAATTCATGAAGATATCGTCCAATAACATCGTCTGTAATCCGGTCTTCCAACAAGCCTTCTTCTACCAACGGAACGAATAACGGACAGGCTCTTGCAACTACCGTAATATCCGGATTTATGTTCCGTAGGAATTTAGAGTAAATCCCACTTTTAATTGTACTTTCCGTTCCGATGATTCCAATATTATTAGTCTTGGTACTTTCTGCTGCCATCTTGGCACCAGGTTCTACCACACCCATAATCGGTATATCTATTTCCTGTTTGATTTCAGGCAGAGCTAATGCACTTGCCGTATTACAGGCGACCACAATTGCTTTTACTTCCTTTGTTTGAAGGAATTTAACAATCTGTCTGGAATATTTTAAAACTGTTTTTTTGGATTTTGATCCATATGGCACTCTGGCAGTATCGCCAAAATATACCATACTTTCTCCCGGCAACTGACGCATGATTTCTTTTACTACAGTCAAACCGCCAACACCGGAATCAAACACTCCAATTGGAGATTGTGTATTCATCTGCTTCCCTACTTTCTTCTCTCGTAAGCCAATGCGATAATCTTTGCTACCAGTGTATGTATGTCCAGACCCTTTGCCTTCCATAACATCGGGTACATACTAATTCCGGTAAAGCCCGGTAAGGTATTAATCTCATTAAAGATGACCCGGTTCGTATCCCTTTCCAAAAAGAAGTCCACCCGGGATAATCCAAATCCATCCAATGCCTTAAATATGGTAACTGCTGCCTGCCGGATTTCATCCTCTTTTCCTTCCGGCAGTTCCGGTCCGATAATGGTTTTAGAGGCTGCATCATTGTACTTGGCATCATAGTCATAGAATTCTGCTGCTGCCAGAATCTCACCTACGCCGGAAGCCTCCACTTCACTGCCACCCAGCACTGCACATTCCAATTCCCGTCCAATAATGGTTTCTTCCACTAAAATCTTCTCATCATGCTTTGCCGCTTCCATAAAGGCTGCTTTCAATTCTTCTCGATTATGTGCCTTGGAAATACCTTTGGAAGAACCTGCATTAGAAGGCTTTACAAATACCGGATACGCAAGCTTCTCTTCTACCTTTGCAAGAACGGCTTCCATGTCCTTCAACTCTGCCTTTCGTACCGGCACATATGCTGCCTGGGCAATACCTAAAGTATCTACCACTATCTTTGCATATAATTTATCCATACCAAGGGCAGATGCAATCACACCACAACCCACATAAGGAATCTTTGCCAGCTCCAATAAGCCCTGTACGGTACCATCTTCTCCATATAATCCATGCAATACCGGAAAAACCACATCAACCGGTATACACGTTGTACCTTCCGGACTAATGCAAATAATTTCTTTTCTGGTTGCGTCGGGCGAGATGACTGCTGTGGTTGTACTTTTCGTCCATGCACCACTTGCAATATCTTGTGTAGAAGGAACCAGTAACCAGTGACCCTCCTTCGTAATTCCAATCCGAACTATGTTATACTCCTCGGTATTGATTGCATTCGTAATCGTAACTGCTGATATGCAGGATACCTCATGTTCTGAGGACTGTCCTCCAAAAAGTACAGCTATGGTTTTCTTTTCCATGGATGTTATCCTTCCTTTATCTGTTTTCTATTCATTGTATTCCCGAAATCCGGCATTGGATACCATCTGCCGGATTTCTTTCCATAATTGATATAAGTATACCGCAACAAATGAAAGAAGTAAAGTTTTTGGAGCAAAGCCTATTCATTTTCAAACAGGCTGTCCCAAAGCAGGCTGCGATATTCTACCTGTGTATCTTCCGATGGACATAATAAAAGTTCCTCGTATTCCTCCGGTGTCAACACTCGTTGCAATTCCTCTTTTCCATCGGTAGCCACCACACCTCCTACGGTATCTACAAAACAAAGTCCGGGATACATCACACACCACCAGTTGCCACCTTCGTGCGTTCCGATATCCACCCGCAATGCTTCATACTCTCCTGCCGGAAACATAAGGTCACCATAAGATTTCATTGGAAATTCTTCTACGGTCAGATAGGCATCAATCTCATAATCATAGCCGGCTTCTTCAATAATCTCTGCCCCGATTTTTTCTATTTTTTCCAAATTATCCTCCATAACCTTTCGTGCTTCGTCCTTAGATTCTGCTTTTTCCAATTCCGTTCCCAGTTCCTCCAGAATTGCATCCCGTACCTGCAGCTTTAATGCCTGGTCCTCCTCAGAATCGGAATTTGCCCGAACATGAAATCGAATCACTTCATTTGCAATACTCTCTGATATATCGTTTACTCCTAAAGTACTTTCTTCCAACTCCTCTTCATCCAAACCATTTTCTAAAAAGACGCATTCCTCTATCGCATCATAGGAAAACTCTCCCTCCAGCATGGCTTCCAGTTCCTGAACCCGTTCCTCTGATATTGTGCTAATTTCTTCTGCTTTCTCTTTCATTGCCTGATATTGCTTTATAGTGTGAATTCCGATTCCTCCTACAATGGGAGCAATCAGCAATGCAGATAGTGCTGTTTTGTAAATGTCCATATCATAACCTCCATTTGCTACCAGATATTTCTTATGGAGATTATTTCCAATTTTCGTGATGTTATACTATCTGTTCCCTCGCTGCTTTTAACCAGTCTCCTAAAGTCTCATTCTTCTGTTCCCCGATTTCCAATCCGTCCTGATAGATAGGGGTTGACAGTACCGCCTGGGTCTCTTCACGAATATCTTCCAATACATCTTCAGCTACCTTCGGTTCATATAAGCTTTCTGACAGATAAATTCCCTGTAAATGAGAATAATCTAACTTACCACCGGTCATACAGGTATACTCCTGATTAAATTCTTCGATATCTTCTGCTACGGTTACATATTCCGGAGATTGTGTATCCACATATACCAGCATGCACTGATACTGATACCCATTGACATCAGGTGTAATATGAATACTTTCCACGTAGGTTCGTTCCTCGATTGATGGACGCTGTGTACAACCAGTCAGATGAAACAACACGGGAACTAACAGCAGGCAGCCACAAAATTCCTTTACTGCTTTTTCTGTCTGTTGTTTTAAAAGCCGACGATTCTCTTTCCGATATTTCATCCGATATAGGAGCCAGATTATGAGCGGCAGCACAATAGAAATTGGAAAGTCAATGATACAGGCATATTGCAAATACCATTCAGACCACTCCCATGCAGTAGAAAAACAAAAGTAAATTGCCAATATTGCAAAGGTCATCCAGACTGCGGCTACACCATAGTATTTCCCAAAAGGCAGGCATCGGCGTAACAACTGCTGTCCTTGGAACAGATACCCACTTAATGTCACAATTCCACCTACCAGCCAGAATAAAATCATCAGAATATCCAAGCGTTCCAATCCCCCGCTCTTAATCGAAATCAGTTCCATAGCATCTGTAACACCTAACAAGGTATCATGTCCCCAATTGGAACCAAGCATACCGTCTGTTACAATATAAACCAGAAACACCCACAGCCCTGCCAGCAATATACCACGCATGCCATTTGCCCAAACCTTCTTATCACTACCCTCCGATGCCGACATACGGAATAACAATAGCTCCAAAGGAAGAAACAGTACCATCAAATGATAATCCCCCACCATAAGTTCCTGAAAACGAATCGGTTCCCTTGGTAATACACTGATAAAATCAGCCTTCCACAATCCAACCACAAAAAGCAATACCAACGGAAGTACCACCCACCAGAACAGTAATTCCACAAATCTGGCACGACCTTCTAAATTCCGCATGCCTGCATAACCACAAATCACTAACAGGGGGAGAAGTATCATCAGCCGAGAACCATCGAATAATGTCTCCCTAATCAAGAATTCCATATAAGACAATATCCATGCACCACGAATTGCAAATCGCAGAACATAAATCAACCAGGCAATCCGCCACAGGAATCCATTCATAGACCGTTCTGTCATAGCAAAGAATCCTCCATCGATTCTACCGATTGCCATTAGGATTCCTCCATAAATCAGACTTCCTATGATACTTAACATCACTGTGAGTATTCCATTTTCTTTCCCTGACCACATAGTTACAAACAGACAGCCAATAGAGCCTGTTTCTAAAATAATCATCCGCCGCAACTGCTTGGGTGAAATCCGGTATTCTGCTTCTCCCATTTTCAACCTCCTGTCAAATCTTTTTCCGCATACGATTTCTTTGTCCTTCCTTGGTGAACACCGGTCTTTTTTTCATGGTGTAAATCGGGAGCCGCAAAATAAAATCCCTAACACTCTCATACCGGCCACTTGCTGTCGAAACTGCCGGCACCATATATGGCACACCATAGCTGGTAAGTCCGGACAAATGAATGGCAATCATCAGCATTCCCAAAACAAATCCATATAAGCCCCATATCGCGCTTACAAGGATTAGAAAGAATTTAAGAAGCCGATACGCAGAAGCAAAACTCTCATTGGGAATGGTAAAGGATGCCAACGCCCCCAAAGCAACTACAATTACCACAATCGTACTGACAAGTCCTGCTTCTACTGCTGCCTGTCCGACAATCAAACCACCTACAATTCCAATGGTATTTCCCATAGGTCCCGGCAATCGAATTCCCGCCTCCCGTAGTAGTTCAAATTCCAATTCCATTAATAAGACCTCTACCACTATCGGAAAAGTGATACTGCTTCTCGCCTGTGCAATGGCCAAAAGTAATTCTGTTGGAAGCATTTCTAAATGAAAACTTGTGATTGCAATATAAAAGCCCGGCAATCCAATTGCCAGAATCGAAGCTATATATCGTAAGATTCGGGCAAACGTAGCAACCGACCACTGATTATAATAATCATCCGATGCCTGAAAAAAGGTATTGAAGGTTGCCGGAAGCAGTAAAACCTCCGGAGAATTGTCCACCACAATTGCCACCCTGCCTTCCAGAATGGAAGAAGCCACCTTGTCCGGTCGCTCGGTACTCTGTATTAATGGAAAGGGCGAATACCATTTTCGATTCATAAAATGTTCCAACATGCCACTGTCATATATGGCATCGGTTTTATAGGAATCTAATTCTGCCTTTATCTCCTCAACCAAACCCTCCTGCACCAAATCTTCCATGTATATCAAAGCATAATCTGTTCTGGAACGCTCCCCGAACTTTTCCTGTTCAATCTTACACTTAGGATCTTTAATCCTTCGACGAATTAATGCAGTACAGGTTCGAAGGCTTTCATTGAAACTGTCTCTCGGCCCCCGCATAACGGATTCTGCCTTAGATTCTTCTACCCCTCTGGTGGGAAGCTTTTTACTGGAAATAATAATAACTTTGGCATAGCCATCAATAAATAAAGCAGTGTCACCTTTGAGTATATAGTTAATCACCTTATCAAAAGAGGTTTCTTCCTTCAAATCTGCCACATCTATTTCACTGTGGAAGAAGGCCTGAAAGATATTCTCCTCCTGTTCCCATTTCTTTCTCTGCAAAGGTGCAATCACATTATCCTGAAGCATTTCCGAATCCGTCAATCCATCAATGTAAACCATATACGCCCGAATGGTCTGGTTCTGACGCAGGAATTGAAACTCTTTTTCAACAATATCATCGCATTTACTAAATAAAGTTTTTACAACTGCCTCGTTTTTCTTTAAATTCTTATCTAGTTTTGCTGTTATTTCATGATTTGAATTGTATAATTGTTCCATAAAAAAACCTCACACATTTTCTATAGTATGTGTGAGGTTTGAATTACTTATTCATTTGACTTTGTACATTACTGATTACAATGGATTCCTGATTATAGATATGCTTCCGCATAACAGTTCTTGCCTGCTCTCCATCTCCCATCAAAATTGCATTGGTTATAGCATCATGTTCGCTGACCAAAACATCATGATAACTAAAATCCTTCACATATTCTACCCGGTAACGGTATACCTGCTCCCAAAGATTATGCGTAATCATAACCAATCGCTGATTGTGGGTCGCTTCCAAAATCGCATCATGGAATGCAACATCTCCGTCAACAATGGACGGTACCAGCTTGGTACTGATTGCTTCCCGAAAGGCTATACATGCAGCCTTCAGCTTCTCTTTCTCTTCCCTTGTAATTCTCTGACAAGCCAAAATTACTGCCTGCTCCTCTAAGGCACATCGTACCTCTAACGCATCCCGTAAATCTTTTTCCGTAATCCTTGCCACTTCCGCTCCCCGTCTCGGAATCATTACCACCAAGCCTTCTAATTCCAACATACGAATGGCTTCCCGAACCGGCGTCCGGCTAACCCCTAACTTCTTTGCAAGAGGTATCTCCATCAAACGTTCTCCGGGCGGAATCTCTCCGGTGATAATTGCCTGACGTAAGGTTTGAAAGACAACATCCCGTAGGGGCAAATATTCATTTACATCGAATTTTAATTCCATGACATCACCTCTATATATATTAAATTATGGTTTTGTATAGTGTCTGCAACCGCGGTTTTGTGGATATATATTCCCGCACGACACGCTTGCGCTCCAGCCAGCACGTAACGGTACGTAAGGCTGTGCATCAATAAGTCTATGTTTTCTTATTATGGAGCACAGCCTAAGTACCAACGTGCTTCTAAGGTCGTTGCGGAAACATATACCCTCAAAACCGCTGTTGTAGGAATGGGCAAGAACCATAATTTTTATGGAAAGCAAAGTACTGCTCCGCACAAGTTATCAATGACTGCGGAGCCATACTACTTTCCCCAATATAAATTATGGGTTTTACCAGAGTAGATGTTCGGCGGATGAATATATATACTTGAATGCAGACTCTAAAAGTACGTCGGTACTTGGATTGCGTCTTTTGCAATCCTATGTACCGCTACGTACTGACCGAAGTGCAAACGTGTCTGCATCAAGTATATATATTCGAAGCCGAACGCTAGTCAGTACGATAAACCATAATTTACAATGACTTTGTTACATATACCTGCTCCGACAAACCCTTTTCTCTTATCTGCTCTGCAGTTGCCTGAGCTTTCTTCTCGTCAGAAAAAATACCAAATACGGTAGGGCCACTGCCACTCATTAAGGACTGCATGGCTCCGCAGTCTACCATGATTTTCTTAATATCTGCTATGACCGGATATGCCGGAATGGTAACTGTTTCCAATGCATTCCCCAATCGGTCTGCTATGCCGGCTAAATCCTGCTGGTGAATTGCCTGTATCATACCGTCAATATCCGGGTGTTTTGTCAATTCATTAGCTTTCAGATTGCCATATACAAATGCTGTAGATACATTAATCGGCGGTTTTGCTATCAGGATATAGCAGTCCGGCATCTTTGGTAAAGGAGTTAATATCTCTCCAATTCCCTCCGAAAGTGCAGTCCCTCCTTGAATACAGTATGGAATATCTGCTCCCAGTTTGACACCTCGTTCACACAATTCCTGTGTAGATAAGCCCAGCGAAAAAAGCTGGTTCATTCCTTTTAATGCTGCTGCCGCATCGGTACTGCCACCAGCCATTCCTGCTGCCACCGGAATTCGCTTTGTTAAGACTGCTTCTATGCCTTCTGTAATTTGAAATTCTTCCTTTAACATCTGAATGGCTCTGTACACCAAATTAGTAGAATCCATAGGGACATCCGGATTTTCTATTCCATCATGATTTCTAAGATGAATTCCTTCTTCTGATGATTTCCGAAGTACTAAGGTATCTGCCAGCGATATGCTCTGCATAATCATCCTTACTTCATGATATCCATCTTCCCGCTTTCGCAACACATCCAGACCCAAATTTATTTTTGCATATGCCTGTAATGAAATTGCTTCCATATCAGCCATCCTTTCCACTTTACAGGTATTTCTTCAATACCTCAACCTTATCCGTACGCTCCCAAGGCAAATCCAAATCTGTTCTGCCAAAATGTCCATAAGCGGCTGTCTGCTTGTAAATCGGGCGACGTAAATCCAACATTTTAATGATACCTGCCGGACGCAAATCAAAGTTCTCCCGAATCATATTTACCATCGCTTCATCGGATATCTTTCCTGTTCCGAAAGTATCCACCATAATTGAGGTAGGACTTGCAACACCAATTGCATAAGATAACTGAATCTCACATTTATCTGCCAAACCTGCTGCCACAATATTCTTAGCTACATAACGGGCAGCATATGCAGCAGAACGGTCAACCTTGGTACAGTCCTTGCCGGAAAATGCACCACCACCGTGTCTGCCATATCCGCCATAGGTATCTACAATGATTTTACGACCGGTCAGACCACTATCTCCATGAGGTCCACCGATTACAAACCGCCCGGTTGGATTAATAAAGAACTTGGTTTCTGCATCTACCATTTCCTTTGGTAAAATCACATCAAATACATACTTTTTAATATCCTCGTGAATCTGTTCCTGGGTTACTTTCTCATCATGCTGGGTAGAAAGTACAACTGCATCCAAACGAAATGGCTTTCCATTTTCATCATACTCTACGGAAACCTGAGTCTTTCCATCCGGTCTTAAGTATGGAAGAGTTCCGTCTTTTCTTACCTCGGTCAGTCTTCTTGCCAGTTTATGTGCCAAAGCAATCGGATACGGCATTAATTCCTCGGTTTCGTTGACCGCATAGCCAAACATCATACCCTGGTCTCCGGCACCAATGGCTTCTATTTCCGCATCACTCATATCGGCTTCTCTTGCCTCTAATGCCTTATTCACACCCATGGCAATATCACCAGACTGCTCATCTAACGCTACAATGACACCACAGGTTTCCGCATCAAAGCCATACTTCGCCCGGTCATAACCAATTTCACGAATGGTTTCACGAACCGTTTTTTGTATATCTACATATCCCTTTGTTGTAATCTCACCCATAACCAGTACTAAGCCTGTCGTTACACAGGTTTCACAAGCAACCCGGCTCATTGGGTCCTGTTTTAGTAATTCATCCAAAATAGCATCGGAAATCTGGTCACAAATTTTGTCCGGGTGTCCTTCGGTTACAGATTCTGAAGTAAATAGTCGTTTTTCCATGTGTTCCTCCATTCATATCTTCTTAAATTTTATATAGTATTACTGCCTCTTTTTATTCTGTGATCCTTTTCAAGCAACAACTTATCTAATCCTTCGTCAGACAAAATACCTAATTTCTATCAGATAAAGAATCTAATCCTATTAGATAAAAGAAAAAGTCCGAATAATCGGACTTGAATGCTTGTCAAATCCTCTTATTGCTCGATACATCTATCAGATGTTGTATGATATCCATCATACTTACTCGCTCAGGTAGGCACCTTCCGGATATGGGGTTGCCACGGCTTCACTGGCCCTTCTGCCTCCACCGTTCTGAATAAGAGAAGTATCTATATAATTACAAAATCACCTTACTACATTTGCCGTCTTTCGTCAACTATTGTTTTCTTATAACCAAAACTTTACAATCGGAATCTATATGTTCACCATTTTCATAGTTTGATTGACTTTTTTACTATTTCTATTTTATACTGTTGGCAGAGTATTTTAGATAGATATATGTTGCAAAGGATGGGAGTTATGGCATCAAAGAAAATCAAATTACCATATCTTAAGCCCGGAATGAAGATTGCTGACGATGTTTACAACAGCGAGGTGCAATTAATTCTTCCGAAGGGAACTGTATTGACAGAGAAAGCAATCAATCGTCTTTCTATGTATTCCATTTCTGCTGTTTCTATTATTTTGGAAAATAATGTTGCTCTTCCGAAAGAAGCATTTGAACAAGAACCGGTCCGTTCATCCGTTCCAATGACACATTCAGAAAAGATTCAGAGTAGCGAAGCTTTTATCAAGTATAATGAAGCCTTTTCAGAAGCAAAGGACTCATTACATCATTCCCTAAATGACATTGCAGACCGCAATGCACAAGTTGATGTTGACAAAATGTTTGAAACCACTGCCGAAATTTTAGAACATGCCGACTCTTCCTATCAAGTCTTCGACATGCTTCACAACATGCGACATTTTGATGACTCTACCTATGCCCATTCCTTAAATGTTTCTATCATTTGTAATATTATGGGAAAGTGGCTGAATCTGACAGAAGAAGACACTAAGATTCTGACTGTTGCCGGTTTAATGCACGATATTGGAAAACTATTAATTCCTTCTGAAATCATTACAAAGCCAGGGAAATTGACTTCTAAAGAATATACCATTATCAAACAACATCCCATGCGTGGCTTTGAATTATTATCCAAACAACATTTAGACCCTCGCATTTCTTATTCCGCATTGTGCCATCATGAAAAATGTGATGGTACCGGTTACCCTTTAGGACTGCCTGCTCAAAAAATTCCACCATTTGCTAAAATTGTCTGCATTGTAGACATCTATGAAGCTATGACTGCAGATCGGGTATATCGTAAAGGAATCTGTCCGTTTGAAGTTATCCGCCAGTTCGAAGCAGAGGGCTACCAAAAATATGATACCAAATACATCTTGACCTTCTTAAAAGGTATTGCACAGACCTATATGCATGAAACGGTTCTGCTTTCGAATGGCGAACAAGGCGAAATTGTTATGATTAACGACTCCGCCCTGTCCAAACCAATGTTACATACAAAGGATCGGTTTATTGACCTTTCAAAAGAGCCGGAATTAAAAATCCAGCAAATTCTATAATTCTTCTGTATTTCCATCTATTTCAATGGTGTATCTTTCTCCTTCCTCCATTTCCGGCGAGGATAGAATCAGACAGTTGTATTCTTTTCCAGGTGTAAAGGAGAGTATTTCTGCTCCACTGCTATCCCTTACCACAACTGAGGTACCTGCAGCCTTTATATCCTGCATCTTATATAGAATACTATATTGTTGTGATTCACTGCTAAATGCCTCTGCCATTCCACTAAAACCCGCCGCCAAAATGGTCCCTCCACTTATAGTTGCTTCCAATCCATAATCAATCGCACTATCTCCATTTCCGACAGAACCACTGATATAAATTGCACCGCCATTTATTTCCAAGTATCCATTGGAATCCAATCCATCACCATTGGCATCTACCTGAATCGTTCCCCCGTTAATTTGTATCAAGGAATCCTCATCTGCGTCCATGGTCATTCCTCCCATCCTTCCTTGACCACGTTCACCACCTAATATATTTCCTCTTTCGGATTCCTCTGGGAATGTCCCATCTTCCGGACGCTCTGGCAGGCTTCCTTCTTCTACTGTCTCCGGAAATGCACCACCAGCTTCCATCGTCACATTCAGTTCTGCATTCTCAGAATCACTTCCGCTATTCGAATTAATACCATCGTCACTGGCTGTTATGTCTATGTCTCCACCATTAATAATCACTTGATGTCCTTCTAAGCCTTCGGTACTTTCTGCAACCATAATTATCCCAGCATTTATCGTTAGTAATTCATCTACATGGATTCCATCATCGCCTGCTGTAATCGTAATGTCACCATCTTCAATGGTAATACTGTCATTTGCATTCACACCATCTTCCACAGCCTGAATAACATAAGTTCCTCCATGAATTATTACATCATCTTTTCCTACAATTCCATGCTTATAATTTCCGTTGATATATAGAGTTCCATTTCCCTTGAATTCTAAATCATCCTTACTGAATATAACTCCATCTGTATTATCCTCTTCATCTGCTAAGGAATATGTACTGCCATCTGTTAACACATTCACAGATTCTTCTGCCAGATTAATCGTAACATTATCTGCCTGCAAAACCTGAATGGGTGCATAATCACTGCAAGTAATATCTACCCCATTCAGAACCAGTTCTACCGCATCTTCTTTCTCGGCTTCTACTAAGATTCTTCCATCCGATAACTCTCCAGTGAATACATAGCTTCCTGCTTGCGTAATCTTTACTACATTTCCTTCAATGGAAACTAAATGAGTAGATGCTGTAATTTCATCATCCTTCAGTACAATTTCAGTTTGTGATTCATTTTCTCTTACTTCCTCTATATTCGCATTAGATGTAACGGGTTGTTCGTTCTGACAGCCTGCACATATGCAGACAATCATGGAAGCACTCACAATTCCTGCCAAGATTCTCTTTTTCATACGAAACCTCCTTTTTGCACTTGCTTTTTATATCAAATAACTTTACATGATTCTATAATGCCTGAGATTCCAGTTGTGTTTCTGCATAGCTGCATAATATTTCTAAATTCCCATATTTGTGGTTTTTACCTGTAGAAGCTTACATTTCTTTGCATATGTATCGAAAATCTCATCAAATACCCGGGTATAATCCAAGGATTCGGGAATCGTAATACGAAGCAGCAACTCCGGATTCTGTTTTTCCCCAAACTTTAGAATGACTAATAAAAGACTTAAAAGTTCCATGCAGATTGAAAATAAAATAGCAATCCATATATAACCCATACCGGTAGCAAGCCCGACTGCCATCACCAGAAAAATACTGCCAATCTCTCTCGCCGTTCCTTGTGCAGAACGGAACCGTACCAGAGAAAACGCACCCATTACAGCAATACCGGCACCGATGTTTCCATTTACCAGCATAATAATCACTTGGACAATTGCCGGCAGAAGTGCCAAAGTCAGTACAAAGCTTTTGGTATATGTATTGCGGAACATATAACCGGCAGCAATTAAGATTCCAAGCAGTATAGAGACTCCAAGACAGAGAAAAAAGCTTCCTGCATTGATAGAGCCATTTGCATTTTCTACAAAAATAGTTTCCATTATTTGATTCATATTAATCTCCTCCTCATGCTATATCCTCTTTCATGATTCCGTGCTTCCACTGTTCATAGGCTTTTCCGTATTTGGAACAGGAGCTCGGAAAGATTTCCATTTCATCTAAGATATCTGCCAGCCATTTCGGTATTGATGCCGGCGTTTTTATTTCCATAATCCGTTGTTCCGGGAGTAACAGAGAATTCCCATAATTCTCTTTATCCAAATCTACTTCTTCCGTTCGCCAACGAATATCCCAGTCAAAAGTAACTCTCAGGTTGGAACCTTTGCTTTTCTCTTCCAGAGAATACTCCTCCTTCTTTTCTTTTTCTAACAACGCTATTCTACGGTATGACACATACATTGCAGGATACAGATTTTGATAATAATTACAAAACCACTCTATCTCCCGTAGTATCTGGGTATCTGCTGACCGTATCTTTCCGTTCATCATATTACTTGCTTGTTCTAAGCTCATCTGCTCCCGCCGCTTATACACCACACCTTGAAACTTCTTTTTCAATTCCAGATATACCCGGCTCTTTCCATCCTTTGGAGTTCCATAACTTCTCATTCTTAATTTTTCCTTATATACAGGTTTCTCTAAGGAATTTCGAATCAAACGAAAATCCGGTGTATCATAATAACAATTGCAGATTTCCGTTTCTCCATATGCGTCCTCTGTCAAATATGGATGAAGTCGCTGTTGTAGTCCTCTATACTGTTCACCATTTAACAAATATTTGATTTCGTACCGTTTGAAAATCTGTTCCCCTGCTCCCATAGAATTCCTCCTATCATAGATTGTATGATGGGATTTTACCTATTTTTTACATTTATTCTGTGAACAGTATTTGAAAAAAGTGTGAAAATTAGGTTCTAAACTTTACTTGGGGGTAAAGTTTAGAACCTATTTGTTTTTTCACAAAAGAATAGGCATAAACACACCCATACGATATAATTAAATCACCACAAAATAACATACCAAGGAGAATGTTTATGCCTAATACTAAT
>JAGAOO010000051.1 GCA_017623675.1 Lachnospiraceae bacterium | reverse complement strand
TTTTTCTGCAAGCGCATTTTCCTTCTTTCTCTGTTCTTCGTAATCTTTTATCTGTATCAGTTTTTTGTATGTAACACTATTCTTTCCAAAAAGCCTAGCAAGCTCTACTTTGCTTGTGTTGATTACATCATCTATACACCGGATACCTGATCCGTATATTTTTTCATAATATGACTGTGCAAAAGATACGCCTATTTCTTCTACCGATAAATCCCGGTGGCTGTATATATAAATTCCATATTGCTCACATATAGCTCTTAATTCATCTATTGTACCTTGCCCCATATTACGGAACTTAAATAGCTGTTCTTCACAATAACGCTCTACCTGATACAGATAATCAACCTGATTTCTGGTCAGTATATGGCACAATCTTACCGAAATCGGTAAATTCTCAACCGGAACATACTTTTTATTTATCTGCTCCTGTGCTTCATCTGTTACCAAATACCGAACTGGCTTTCCATGTTCCAGTGCATACGCTACTTCTGATTTTGTGCTTTCTCCAATATAGCCATCTACATTGATAACATAGATTTCATCTGCCATATCAATTTTTCTCTTATGCATATCATCAAGCATAATTTTTGTACGGGTAAGTGTATATTCATCCATTCCTTCCCATACCTCATTATCTCCGGAATGACCAAACAGCCCAACACTAATAACAATGTTACCCTCTAAGGTCAACCGTTTCTGTGCTTCAATAAAGGCATCCTTAAACCTTGTACTTCCACATAATGTTATTACCTTATATTTTCCCTGCATACCAAACCTCACAATTCCTATCAAAGAAACTGGCTATACTTCCTTTGCTGCCTTTTGTAATACCGCTCGTAATGCTTTATCAAGTCTCGGCATTGCATCACAGTGGAAATCCTTCATTTTCTGCCAATCGTCCATATCTGTAATATTTACATCTTCCAACCTACAACTGATTCTACATGATTTCTTTTCTTCTAATTTTTCCCACTTTAGGCTACCACCAAATGCTTTCTCTATATCATCCTTTTGGGATAATAGTTTTTCATAGATGGCTTCATTTACTTCTTGCGTACCATGATTGATACTAATATCCACACCTGCATACGTTTTCGTTATTATGAAACTAAATGGTACACCTGACACCCCGGAACCACATGACAGCCAATGGTCAGTTGACGGACTAACATTCTGAAACTGCTTTGATACCGTAGCATATTGTTCCAATAGCTCTATCCAGTATTTTTTTCTGATTTCCTCAATGCCTTTATTGTTTTCTTTTATGCTCTGGGATTCCTTTTTCTTGTCTGCCATTTTTATATAATAATCTGCGGCCTCTTTTACCGGAATTATCTGCTCAATATCTAAGAGAAGTTCGTCCCCATGCTTATACGGAGTTGCTTTAAAACACTTTACGGAAATATTATGGTTTATCATCCACATAACGGTACTGGTCACTTCTTTTCTGAAATTGCCGGCAACCAGTATCATGCGCTGGTCTTGCTCATTCAGCTCAATTTCATCAATGGATTTTCCATCATAAAATTCTACTAATTTATCCTCTGCTCTTTCCCCATTGAAATACTTA
>JAGAOO010000050.1 GCA_017623675.1 Lachnospiraceae bacterium | reverse complement strand
TAAATTATGGTTCTTATCCATTCCTACAACAGCGGTTTTGAGGGTATATGTTTCCGCAACGACCTTAGAAGCACGTCGGTACTTAGGCTGTGCTCTGTAATAAGAAAACATAGACTTATTGATGCACAGCCTTACGTACCGTTACGTGCTGGCTGGAGCGCAAGCGTGTCGTGCGGGAATATATATCCTTAAAACCGCGGTCGCAGGCATTACGTTAAACCATAATTTAATATCAACTACCCTTTTACAATCACCAGTTTCTGCCCCACTGTTAACTCATCCCGTTCCAGTTGGTTCACTTTCCGGATACTGTCAATTGAGGTATAAAAACGCTTCGCAATATTCCACAAGGTATCCTCTTCCTGTACCATGTAACCGATAATGCCGGCCAACTGGCTCATTTTCTCATAATCGATTTCCGAAATACTCATGTCTGTAATTGCTTTGCACTGTTTTTTTGCAAAAGCAATGATGCTTAGATTTACCACTGCCTTTATCTCTACCTCATCACTGCCAAGCATAATACTGGAGATTTGCTCTAAGGTAGGGCGCACATGATATATGGTGTTTGGCGACAAATCTTTTGCCTCCACCAGATATGTAAATGGCAAAAATCCCGTAAGAGAATTCATTGGGCGGGCATCGTCTTCCGCTATGTAAACAATTCGAACTTCCACAGCCCCTTCTACCATAAGCCCCTCTTCCGTGGCGTGAGTATCGTCTACCTTTACATTTCCTTCTATATAACATACCTGCAAAATCCCCGGTTGGTTTTCCTTCCGCTGCAACCGTTCCACGATTCTGGTTTTTGCATTATTTCTGGTCAGCAAGGATTCGTAGTCAAAGGTTTCTGTTTCCACATCAATACAAGCAGTTGTTGAAAACATATCCCCTAACAAATCCAATTCTTCTTCCTGATAAATGCGAATCTCCAGTTCCAGATTTGCCTCCAGATTCAAAACCCGTTCTTCGCCATCCTCATCCGGTTCTACGGTCAATTGCGTTTCGCCTAATACCACACCAATATCTGCAGTCATACCTTCCATGGAACCAACACAATCTACTTCTCCCGTAAATGGAATATCCAGATTCAGGTATTGCAGTGGCATCTGCTCCTCTGCCCGGTAAATCATAAAGATTTCCAATTCTCCCCGAATACCAATCTTATTATCTAATGGCTTGGTTTCCACCTCATTTACAGTTACAGAGTGCCAAATCAGCTTTCGGATATTTGGCTTATTTTGCGGAATCGGAACCAGTTCCCGCACACGAAATACGTCCTTCTGGTCTGCAACCGTCCGGGTATATGGAACCTTCTTATACATACATTGAATATTGTCACCATTTTCAACGCCTTCTGCTCCCTCAATAACATCCTGCTCTGTCACATCTATTTTCATTTGAATCAGACCCTTTACCGCAATCTTCCGGGAATGAATCATGGAAATGTTCAAATCCTCCATTTCACAACTGACACTGGTATCGTAGGATGGAAGCAAATCATCTACATTAATGGTTTCTTCAAACTCCACATTTCCTTCCATTGAGTCCAGTTCACCTTCTGATTTGGCTACTGAATATAGAATCTTGTAGCTCACATGTCCTTTCACCCGTATCCGGTCTACCATAGGTTCTGTTTCATCCATTACCACCTGCCCCTGACTGATAATGATTTTATCAATATCCTGTCTGCTGTCTGACACATTAAAATCTTCATCTATGGTAAGCTGTACTAGCTTCGATACTTTATGATTGTTGGTGCGAATCTCCTTTTTCACTAACTGCATGTTGTTTTCCCCTTTCCTGCCATGTGTCCATTTTTCCACATGGCGATTCTTGCGCTGATACTATTTTATGAGCAGAGAGTAGAAATATTCCTTAATAAGCATTTTTAGATTATTCATATACCACCGGAAGGTTCTGATTCTCACATTTCACAGCAACATAAGGATAGGTCATACCATCAATCTGAATTGTCTCACCCTCCACACCAATTAGATTTGTTTCAATATAAACCGCTTCTGAGGTTCGATATAAGGCATTAACCGTAACTGAACAGCCACCTCTCTGCTGGGCTCCATAACCCACAACTATATACATGTACTCTCTGGTGGTAAAGGTCAGCTTAAATGGACCGGCTTTCTTTTCTTCTATGATTTCCACCAGTTCATCCGGCAGCCTCCCTTCCTCACACACTGTAAAATCCAAGTCAACACGTTCCTCACTATTATTCTCACCGGAAATTCCGGAACCACTACTGCTTCCCTCTCCTTTATTTGCTCCTACAAAAGGATTGGAACAGGCGGTCAAACAAAGGACAGACAAAAGTATGATTCCTGACATTTTTTTCAGAAAAGAAAAACGCATATATTTATGAACTCCTTTGGAGAATGAATCCTCCATTCCTTTTCATAAATATATGCGTTGGCGTTATGGTTCTATGCGTTATTCGATTAATCTAATCGGGAGATTGCAAACCTCCCTTACATCTGCTTCCTGACAATCTTATACTCATCACCCTGCTGATAAAACGGACATTCCTTATAATTACCGCTTAAGAACCGGCTCATTTCATCCTCATCCAGTTCCATAAGACAGGTATAACATTCATACTCATCATCATATTCATAATTCATACAGCTATCACATAAATCTGCCATCCTTACCTCCTAATAATTAATACCCTTTTGTTTTTCTATATCGTCTCTCTTATTCCATTTTACCTATCGCACGATTATTTAGAATTGTCACTACAACATAAGGTATATATAGTAACACTCCAACCACGCAAAGCCCTAATACGATATAACAAAGTATCTGAACCGGAATCTCTTCCAGCGATAACGTCGGTCCAAACATAATCAGTACTAAGACAAATGCTATAATTTCAATCAGACCACTTGTAATACAGCATGGTCGCATAAGCGAGATACTGCGTTTACTAACTTTCACATCCGGAGTCTTGCAACACTCTACTGCTGATATGGTGGATGTGATTATTAAAACAATTGCAACAACAGATAAAACAAGCGGTATCAAGGAGCCGAGCATAAAAAAAATCGAACCAAAAATCATCCACCCTGCCGTATCGTCTGCATATTCACCCGCAAGTGAAAACCCTTGAAATAACGCAAGAATGCTTCCAAGCATTGGCGATGCAAATACACAAGCAAGAATGCCAGCTTCAATATCATGTAGAATTATATTTGTCATCATCAAACCTTTATTCAAAATTTCCCTCTCCTTTTCCTTCCTCTATTGTTAAAACTCCTATTAGAACCGATTGTAACAAATACTTCAAGAAATTACAATTCAATTCATATACTATGAAAGATAGTGTTTTTCACTAAACAAATTTCGCTCCTTCTTTTCTCAACACTTTGATTATTCGTCCAATCCCAACAGATAATTAATCGTCTTTGCCAAGGTCTGCATCTGTATCTTCGGCTGATAGAATTCCGCCATAGGATTTTTACGATAGCAGTTGTTTACAATACAGGTGAGCTGAATACCGGAATAAGCAGATGAAATATAAGTCAGCAATTCCATTTCACTTACTCGGGCATGTAACTCACCGCTTTCCAACTTCTGCTTATAAAACTCCGAGGTACGAAGCATGAGGTATTCCTTGTTCCCAATTCCTTTTGCATCTCCAAGAATTTTCTCAACTCTGGCAGGTGCATTCATGGCAAGAACGGACAACTCAAAGTCCACCTTTTGAATCCCCATCAGTTCTTCCGCCATAAAATCAGCCAGCATATCTGTAATACGATTTGTGACCTCTCTGACCGGAATTTCATCTGCCTGTGCAAATATTTCATCTACCTTGTCCTTGATACTGACTCTTTCCCTCATTTCCATCAGCATATCTGCAAATATCTCATCGATATCATGGTAAAACCGATAGATTCCACCCTGACTAAGACCGGTACGGTTAATAATATCCTGCATGGTCACCGTACTCACTGTCTTTTCCAAACACAACTCATATGCAGCACCGGTAATCATTTTCTTTTTATTTTCAATATATTCTTGCGTTACTTTCGGCATGTGATTCCTCTCCTTTCCATGTTGTTGCATTTACCAAAGTTTCAAACACTGCATCCATGCCTGCTTTGCCCGGCATATGTCCTGAATTGTCTATCACCTGACAATGTAAATATGGATTATCAGAAGCATCTATTACACTCACTATATCCGTAGTGGAGGTCACAATATCTGTATCCCCTTGCAAAATGTAATATGGCACACTTATCTCCAGCAACTCCTCAGTCAAATCTAACCGCAGCAGTTCTTTCCACAATCGAGAACTGGTCGTCGTTTCATTCACCATAATTGCCTTAAAATCTTTAAATGTGTAATCCGGGCTTGTGAGTAAACCCTTAATAATCGGAGCCAGCGGTGCCTGTTTTCCCTTTTTGTTGGTATAACCATCCGTATGCTTTCGGATATTTCCTGTCAGAAACTGCAAATCCTTATCACTGAAGTTATCTGCTGTGATTGCTCGGATTCTTTGCATTTTTTTCTCCGATAATCCAGCCTGTTCCAAGGCTCTATATACCTCGTCATTTAAAAATAACCTTCGAAATACCTGTCCCCAGATTACGACTGCATCAACTGCTACCTTTTTTAGCACCTTTAATGCAAGTACACTACCCCATGACATACCAAACAAAATGATTTTATTCGCCGGAAACTGTTTCTTAATCTCCTCAACTAAATCAGCTGTCATTTCTACGAAAGACT
Source organism: Lachnospiraceae bacterium (assembly GCA_017623675.1). GTDB lineage: Bacteria > Bacillota > Clostridia > Lachnospirales > Lachnospiraceae > CAG-632. The sequence goes on along the minus strand of JAGAOO010000050.1, from coordinate 17,416 downwards.
CAATTGTGAACTCATCTTTTAATTTGTAATCATTAATGCCACAGCCTAATTGATCCCAATATACCATAATGAACCGGTCAGTAAATGCCGGAAATAACCCTCTGCACCCTACGGAAAAGGGTATTGGTGTACCTGGTCCCCCGTGAAGATTAATTACAATGGGAAGGTCTTTGCTTCTTCCTTCTACTAAAACCTTCTGTGGTATGTTCCTCAAATGAAATGTATATAGTTCAGAGATTTCATTTTGTTCTATTATCTGTTTTCTGCTGATTCCCATGCCATTCCTCCCGTTAAAATGAATATGCTTTCATTTTAATTAACCATAGCGAAGTTGTCAACGCAAAAATGAATATAGTTTCATTTTATGAAAATTAATATAACACTCCTGCCCATGTCCAGAACCATGCCTCGTTTGGTTGAATTTTACAGGATTTTATGGTACAATTTCATAATTAACGACTAATATTTGGCAGTATTGTAAAATTAGGGAGTAAAGTATGAAAAAGAATCACAAATCATTAAATTTTATATTTTTGGAAATCTGTATCATTTTTATGTATCTGTTTTCCTTTTATGAAACCGGCATGTTTCAGGGTTCAGTAAGTCCTTTTGTATACATATTTGAAGTTATTATGACCGTTTTGACCATCACCAGTATTGTTATTTGCGTGAAGACATCAAATAAAATCAGTAAAATTGATTCCTTAACAGGCATAGGAAATGTTGACTGGATTATGGCAAAAGGTGGCAAGATGCATTTTCAGAAAAAACTATCACAGTACACAGCTATTTTTCTGAACATGAAAGAAAGTAAATACCTGAATGAAAAGTTCGGAAATGCAATGGGAGACAAGATTATACATGACTATGCCCAGAATTTGCAGTCCTATTTGAATAAAAAGGGATATATCGGACGAATGGGCGGAGACAATTTTTACATCTATATTAAAAATGAGTATTTGGACGAATTTCTAGAGTATTTAAGAAATATAACATTTACTATTGAATGTGATGATGATTTGATTGAACACAAAGTAAAGGTTCGGTGTGGAATTGTTCGCGTTACAAATGATATTGAATATAGAGAGATTATGAATCATGCTTCAACTGCCTTGGCAATTGCAAAGGAAACCGGACCGGATTTTGTGGAATATGATGAATCTATGCAAAAAGAATTCCTGGCTGAGAAGCAGATTCTGGCTGATTTTAAGATTGGCTTGGCAAACAATGAGTTTGTTCCATACTATCAGCCAAAAGTAGATTCCAAGACGTCACAGTTATGTGGAGCAGAGGCATTGGTTCGATGGATTAAGGATGAAACCATCATTTCCCCGGGTGCCTTTGTACCTGTTTTGGAAAAGAATAATCGAATTACAAAACTGGATTTCTATATCTTTGATCAAATGTGTAAGGATCTAAGAACATGGATTGATGCAGGTATAGAACCGGTCAGAATCTCATCCAATTTCTCAAAGCAGAATTTAAAAAATGAGCATTTCGCAGAAGAAATTATAAGCATCATGAAAAAATATTCTTTGGATGGTCGTTACATTGAAGTAGAACTTACAGAATCAAGCTGCATGGAGGATTTTCAGTTATTAAAGCAATTCTCAGATAAGATTAAGAATGCCGGAATTAAGCTAGCAATTGATGACTTTGGAACCGGCTATTCCTCCCTTTCCATGCTGCATGAATTCGATGCCGATGTAGTCAAGCTTGACAAATCCTTCCTGGATAGTGCGACTGCCGGAAGTAAACGAAGCCAGGTTTTCATCCAGGATGTTATCAGCATGGTAGATGATCTGGAGGAATCCACTATTTGTGAGGGTGTAGAAACGAAGGAACAACTGGAATTCCTGAAGGATGCCGGATGCAATATGATACAGGGTTACTACTTCGACAAGCCACTTCCAAAGGATGAGTTTGAAAAACGGCTTAAAAAACCTCAGTATTGATTAGTTTCCAACAGTAGTTTTCATTGTATAAGCAATCTTTATGATGTCGTCAATTCCGGCTTCTTCAATTCCGACATCCTTAATCGGCTTCTCTGCAGACAAATCACTGATAAGAGCAGCTGCAGTCATTTCCGACTTCATAAACTTATATCTGACGATGTTATCCGATGCAGAAATAATCTCTGCCTTGGGATGTTCCGGTACTGCAGAATCGTAATACTCAACGACAAGTGTACGATATGGAGCGATTCTCTCTACGATTTCAGAAAGATTTCCGTCCTCCATCATATCCCCGTTATTTATGATAATCAGTCTTTCGCAAAGCTCCTGTATATCCCCTAAATCATGAGTGGTAAGTATAACGGTTGTGCCCCTGATAGCATTGATTTCTTTTATGAATTTGCGAAGTGCGAACTTTGAGCCTACATCAAGCCCAATTGTGGGTTCGTCAAGGAAAAGCACCTTTGGGGAATGAAGCATTGCAGCGGTAAGGTCACCTTTGACACGCTGGCCAAGGGACATTTGCCGCACCGGCTTATTGAGCAGTTCCTGTATTCCCAGAATGGAATCCATCACCGCAAGAGTTTCGTTGTATTCTTTTTTGTCTATTCTGTAAATATGCCGGAGTAATTCAAAGCTTTCCTCCAGTCGCAAATCCCAGTTCAATTGTGTACGCTGTCCGAACACGACACCGATATCACATACTACCTCTTTTCTGTGTTTCGTTATGTCTCGTCCGTCAATCAGCACCTCTCCTGATGTAGGCGTCAGGATGCCTGTCATCATTTTTATTGTGGTGCTTTTTCCCGAGCCGTTTGGTCCAATAAAGCCGACAATTTCTCCCGGCCCTACATGAAAATCAAGCCCGTTTACAGCCTTTATAATCTTCTTTTCATTTTTGAAAAGAGCCTTTACTGTACCTCCCAGTCCTTTGCCCTTTTGGGCAACACAATATTCTTTATATAAATTCTTAACTTGTATCATATATTTTCTCCTATCAATTTCCTGCACTCTCGTATCTTCTCATTCCTATCTTAAATATAAGGCCGGCAATCAGCATTGTAACAATACCAACAGCAAGTGTTACCCATACTTCCATTCCGCCGGTTGAAAATGCATGCTCTATCCCAAGAAGATCGGATGCCGGATAGAAGGAAACCCAGCCGATTGGTATCACAAAGGTCAGTATCAACTGCATAGCCTCCGGATACATGGATATGGGATACATCGTAGTTTTATCAAAGATTTCCTGTGTGAATTGTCCGAAGTCATTGGCACTTTTGGTCCAAAATGAGGTTGATCCCAGCAGAATATATATTCCTCCACGGATTAGTGTAGCACCAATCAGCATTACTATAATTCCCACAACATTTGAAACCGTAAAGGAAAACCCTGTCTGTATACAGCCATATACAAAAACAAGTATTCCCGGAATAAGGTCCGTCAGTCCGAACACATTTATATTCGTGAAAAAGAATTGATATAATACACTCAATGGCCTCGTAAGGAACCGGTCGAAATCACCCTCAATGACATAGAATCCCATGAACCAGCCCTGAACGAAGAAAATCATGGAGAGAGCATGGGAAATAACAGAAATTCCATACAGAAATGCAAGTTGACCATAGTTCCAACCATTAATCTCACCAAACTGCTGCACAACGAATTTTATCGTTGCAAAGCCCAGGATAAATTGTATCGGATTTGATATCAGCCATCCCAGTATATTGGAAGGATATTCAACGATTGTAAGGAGTGCCATTTTTATGTTGCACATTGTGACTCCGAAATAATGTGCAATAGAAGAACCTAGTTTCTTCATATTCTCAACCTCCCTGTACCATAACTCTTTTCAGCACCTTTTTGGATAGCAGATAAAACAAAGCTACCAGTAACAATGCCCATACAAGCTGTATCAACATACGTCTACATATCTCATCATTGGTTGCACTTCCAATATAAATATCAAGAGGAAGCTGATAAATGTACACAAATGGCAATAAGTTAAGTATATCTGCAAGCCAGTCAGGAAAGAACCATATCGGTATAATGCTTCCCGACAGCAGTCGTATCAAATGCTTTTTCACCTGAAAAAGTGCATCCATGGATATTGCTGTAAATGCCCACATACCGAAGATTGCCGCCAAAAGCCAGTTTATCGCCATTGACAGCAAAAGACTTGCCACAAACATTGGTATTGCTGAAAGCGACACAATCGTAGGGACTTTAATCAACAAACTTCCAATGAGTAGAATTGGCAACAGATTCTGAACAAGCAGTGCAATTAGATTTCCAATATCCTCTGCCAAAAAGATGCCGAACACATTCACCGGTCGCATCATATCGGTGGCAATGCTACCCTTTTCCACGCTCTGCTGTATCCTTCTTTCAACTCCCGTTGTAAACAGAACCGAAAGTGCAGAGGACATTACGGTATAGGTCATCATACTATCTGCCGTAACACCATTTTCAAAGGTTTCATTTCCAAACAGTGCCTTCCAGAAAAAAGCAGTTGTTATCATTATGATTGATTGCATCAGAATATTTCCGTATACTTCAAACTTATATGTAAAGCTACGTATCATACGGGTTTTACAGATGTACAGATATTTGTCCAGCCTTCCGTTAAGCATCTACCGTTCCTCCTTTTCTCAATTGTCCCGGTGTAATTCCTGTCATTTCCTTAAAGGTCTTTGCGAAAAAACTTGCTCCTGAAAATCCCGTTTCATAAGCAATTTCCGTTATCGTCAAATCGGTATTCAGCAAAAGCTCAGTACTTTTTGCAATACGATAACGTCTTACATAATCGATAGGCGTGGAATTTACATACCTCATAAAAAGCTTTGTACATGCTGTTCTGCCCACTCCCCCTGCCTTACACAGCAAATCAAGGGTAATCGTTTCCTTATAATGCTCCTGAATATACGCTATCATTCTCTTGATGATTTCAAATCCACCATCATACTTATGATTCCCTGTATCATTTTGAGGAATATTGTCATATAGAAGTTCCCATATCTCGTAAACTTCCCTCACCATTTTCATTTCGCAATCCCCTTGTAACGACAACTCATATAAATCGCTGAGTTTCTCAAGCACCATGCTCTCCCATGATACACTTTCATGCAAAAGCAAATATGGCACAGATACATTTGAGATAATTGGATGCACGAATTTTTCTTCTATATGCTTTGATGAGCAGAGAAGCATGGGGTGAAAAATAATACAGTCCAGCAGACACTCTTCATCTCCTAACACCAACATGTGAAGCTGTCGGGAATTTACGAAAAGCCCCTCACCTTCGTTGATTTTTATGGTACTGTCGTTAAGCTGATAAAATGCACTACCCTTTTTGATATAAATGAACTCAATATCGCTGTGCCAATGTACTGACATTCCTACAAGAATCTGTCTTGCCGGAATAAAATTACGTCTGCAAAAAAGAGGAAAATCGGGATTGTCATATCGGATATTTTCAGAACCGTCCTCTTTTATATCGGGTATATCCGAATATTTCGTACAACAATGCTCTGCTTTTTCCACAGCATTCCCCCCCTTACGGTTTTGATTGTATAACTATATCACATTGTTTTGGGAAATAATACAACAATAACTATGAATTTATGAAACTATTTACCTATGAATAGAATCTTTTTGAAAATAACAGCCGGACTCTAGAATCCGGCTGTTGATGTATAATTCTATTATGTGATTAACAAATGTTCATGCGTTTTTCTGTTACCTTCTCCTATCCAAACCGGAAGCCTTATAGTATGCGGTCTTTTCTGCATACATTCGCTTCTCTGATTCTGATAGAAGCATATCAATATCTGTCCTGCCTTCCTTTTGCCAGACAACACCAATTGCTATGGTTACATAACTTTTCTCCATATCCTTTTTCAATAATTCAACTCTGTTATTCAGCTCGTCTTCCTCAATCTGTGGACACAAGGCTAACAGTTCATCACCACCAATACGGAACAATCCATACTCACCAAATACTCTTTCCAGACTGTCACAGGCACGTAATATTAATCTGTCACCTGCTGTATGTCCTTCTGTATCATTGGTTCTTTTCAATCCTGTTATATCACAGTATACAACACCTATTTTCCCATTTTCCTGCATTTCCTTGATATATTTTTCCATAGCAAACCGATTGCCAAAACCAGTAAGTGGGTCACTGTAACTCATATCCCGAAGCTTATTCAATAAGTTCCGCCGTTTAATACATGAAATAATAAAATGTCCCATAATCTGAAGCATATTCTGAACATAATCCAGAGTTTTTCCCGGAGGATTATCTACCCCATAGAACCCAATGATTTTCTTATCATTATAAAGTGGGACCACTACCAGCGAATGAATATTCTGTCGCTTCAAATTCTCATATTGAAGGGGATCCGTTTCTCGAATATCTTCCAAATCCTCGATTGTAATATTCTTATCCTCACTAAAATTCCGATACCAGTTTGCACATACTTCAGACGGTAGATTTTGCAGATTCTCCTTTTCCGGGGTCACACCACTTGCCACCCATTCATATGTATTATCATCTCCACCCTCTTTATTTTGTTCAAATACGTAGGTTCTCTCACCATTCAACGCTTTCCCGATATATTCAAGAATTATATCAATGGATTTATCGGGAGTTTCAGCCTGAAGAGCAATTCGGAGTGCCTCGTTGGCGAGCACCTCCAGATTCTGATAATTACTGATCATATTGCTCTGCCTCTCCTGTGCACTAACATCTATTGCCAGTTCCATACGATAGCGTCTTCCGTTCTCCTCCAGCACAGTATCCTTTAATTCAAAAGACTTCTTAATAGTCGGATTATAATACTTCCATTCCTTGAAATGCCCAGTGGTCAATTCATGGTTATTACAAATCGCACAAGGAGCATTACAACCATGCAATATCTCATAGCACTTTTTCCCTACAATCTCCTCCATGGAATAGAAACCAAATAACTCCCGGGTTTTCTTATTCATGTACACCAGTTCGTTGTTTTCAATATCCGAGACATATACGAACTCATTCATTTCTTCAAAGAAATTCCATATTGCTTTCATGCGTTTTCTCCCATCGTAATCTCAATTTAAACACTTGTCTTTTCAATAATTTATATTATAGCATAACATATCTTTTCATACAGCACTTTCCTCCATATATCTGTTAACACGCTGTAATATGCTTTCTATTTGTTGTTCTTCGCCAAATCTTCCATGCAAGAATTTTTCAAATTCATCCTTCAGAATACCAACTTCTTCATTCATAGATATTCTTCTAAATCCATCTTCACTTGTATCATCTTCTACAAAACGAACTCTGGTTCCTTCTGCATAGCCTGTCTTAATTTCATCATACAATGATTCAAATCCTTTTACCAAAGCATCTGCTTTCTCCTGTTCACTTCTCTGGACAAAGGTATATTCTCCATTTGATGCCTTCTCATAATTAGATGGAAGCATCCTTGGAAACATATTCATATAATTCTCAAGTGGCTGATGATATGTCATAAATTCAATTTCTTTCGAAGTCTTCTCCCAGTCTTGGCTTCCCTGTAACTTGCTGCCATGTAATGCCCGCAGACCTTCCCCTGAAATATTAACCTTTATCTCTGGCTTATCAACCCCTATAGTATCTGAGAACCTTGTCTGTTCTATTTTGTTTTCTTTTGCCTTTTCAAAAAGATTAATCTCCGGAGCACGGTAGTGAGCACCATTTATATTACCATATAGATTTAAACTCATCTGCATCACCTCCCTTATTACTCAGAAAAAACGCTTTTAAAGTATTTAGATTCCAAATCCTTTTGAAACTTATTTTTATATATAATAATATTATATCGGTAAATATATGACAATCCTTAACACTACAGATTCTCACAAATTGCATTCACCTGAACCTTCAGCAGCTCCTTTGCAATTCTGTTTACCGCCTCATAACCTTTTGGATTACCTGCATAACCAAGTGGTACTACTTCTACTGTACTATTCCCACCTTCCATCCATTTATCAAGCATTTCGTAAGTTAAAGAATAGGAATCCAACGTCTTTGCCAAATTAACATTCACAAGCTCAGGATACATATAATAGAGAAGCCCGGTTTCATACGCTCCTGCATGAATATCAAGTAACCCTTGTTCGCTTATGTCACCACCTTCAAACCATTCCATTTTATATTGTGGTGCAAATACATATAGAAAATCTTCATTTCCTTTCAAACCATTCATCTCCAAATCCATTGCTTCCATCACATATTTGATTTTCATATTAAGCTCACTGTTTGCCCTCTTTATTGCATTAAGTATCGAGCTAATATGTACCGGATCACCATGATAGTTAAAACAATATACCTCTGAAAAGCCAAAATCATTCAGATTACAAAACATTTCAAACAATACCACTTCAAACGTTTCAGGTTTTAATGAAAAGGAGCCCGGGAATGCTCCGGTACAATGATTTACACCAAAATAATAAGGTGGGGCAATCAATGTTTCTTTTCCTTTTTGTCTAAGAGTTCGCTTTACTTCCTTACAAATGAAATTACTCCAAAGTATATCCGAAGCAAGTGGCAAGTGTGGTCCATGTTCCTCAATAACTCCTAATGGAAATAAAACCGGCAGTTTTTTCTCACCTGCTGCTTTTATCTCTTCCCAATTCATGTGTGCCATAGTGTTCTCTAAAAAATGATTCATACAAAATCCCCCATTTCGCTTTCTATTCTGTGTAGCATATATACTCCAATATTTCTGCAAAAACAAGACTAGTTTTTCTGCCTCAAATATGATATCATTAAAAAGAATTAAGGAACGGTATTCATTGCCGTTCCTTTTTTTATGAACCTATTGACACGTCTAGACTATTGTGATAGTCTAGACTATAGAAATAGTCTGCGGAGGTTTGATATGAAAGAAAAACTCTTTGACAGTGAGGCAAAAGTAATGGAAATCATTTGGGCCAATAGTCCAATTTCAGCAAAAGAAATCAGTCTGATTGCTGCTAATACGATAGGCTGGAATAAAAATACAACTTATACTGTAATAAAAAAGCTGGAAGCAAAAGGCTTTATTCAACGGGAGGACCCGGGGTTTATTTGCACTCCTCTCGTGTCTAAAAATCAAATGCAAAAGGTTGAGGTTGCTTCCCTTGTAAAGAAGGTGTTCGGTGGTTCTCGCAAAGCCTTATTTTCGGCTTTGCTTGATGATGAGTCTTTGACAGAGGATGAGATAAATGAACTGCGCAAGCTGATTGATAAGAGGTGATAGCTATGCTTCAGGAAGTATTTTATTGGGTATTTAATATGAGCATAGCTGCTACAATAACCGGTGTGATAGTTATGCTTATCAGACTTATAACGAAGATTCCCAGAAGGTTTACGGTGTTTCTTTGGGCTATTCCGTTTTTAAGAATGACAATACCTCTCGGTTTAAGCAGTCCATACAGTTTGATGTCGCTATTATCCCGAATTACAACCAAAACGATTGTGGTATACCAGCCTACTGATGATATGTCCCTTTCAATGACGAATTTTGTTATGGTGGCAGACAGTTATTTCCCAGTAACCTATAAGGTGAACCTTCTTGAGAATATATTTAATATAGCCTCTGTAATTTGGGTTATTGTATTTATGGCAATCACACTTATGCTGGCAGTAATCTACCTTACGACCCTTCATGAAATGAAGGATGCAAAACATCTGCATGACAACATCTACCTTTCGGATAAGATTACATCTCCTGCAGTATATGGCATCATAAAGCCAAGAATCATCTTGCCGACATTTTATGTTGACAAAGACATTGACCTTATATTATTACACGAGAAAATGCACATTCGCCGTGCCGATAATTTGTGGCGGGTACTTGTATTATTAATTGTTTCAGCACATTGGTTTAATCCACTTTGTTGGGTATTCTTCAAATTATTCCTTACGGACATTGAGTTATCCTGTGATGAATGCGTGCTTTTGAAACTTGGTGATAATCATTCTAAAGAGTATGCACTTTCACTACTTGAAAGTAAGCAAAGTGCAAATGTCTTTACCTCTGCTTTTGGCGGAGCAAAAATCAAAACAAGAATAGAAAACATTCTTTCCTTTAAAAAAATAACTTGGATTTCCTTAATCCTATTTCTTACGTTGCTAACAGCGATTTTTTATGTATTACTGACAAATGCCGGTTAAAAGGAGAATGAATATGAAAAACAATTTATTTAGCAAATATTATCTGTTTTCTTGTATTGGTGTTCTACTCGCATCCTATTATCCGCTTTCGATGGGTGTGAGCGTTATCACCGATATGCTTGCCAACGGAACGGTATTTAAGGAAAACTATCCAAAATACATTATTCCGTATACGCCGATTTGCCTGGCAATTTTTGTCGGTGTACTTATAATGCCCTTATGCATTAAGCTGTTCAAACAGTTTGCACTGATTGGTGGCTCAGTTTTGGCCAATGTGTCGTAGGTCGTCATATCAGACCGATGCTGACCGGAATGTTTGGGGGAATAGAGGAAGCATTTGCCCGAGAACTCTCCCGGAAGACGCTTGCAGACTGTATTGAGACAATCCGCGCAGAGATTAGTCAAACTGTATAATCTGAATAAATAAAGGAGAATATAATTTATGAATGTTGTAGAAATCATATTTAGCCCCACAGGTGGTACAGAGAAAGTTGCCCATATCATAGGAGGACATTGGAGTAAAAACACTGTAAGAATTGATTTATGCGATAGCAAAATCGATTTTACAAGGTGTAATATTGCGAAAGATGATATGGTATTAATTGCAATGCCTTCTTTCGGAGGACGTGCTCCCGCTGTGGCAATAGAGAGGTTGAAACAGATTAGAGGAAATGGTGCAAAATGTACCCTTGTATGCGTATATGGAAACCGGGCTTACGAAGATACTCTTGTGGAAATGGAGGACGTTGCAAAAAAATGCGACTTTCAGGTTATTGCTGCCATTGCTGCAGTGGCAGAGCACTCCATCATATCACAGTATGCCTCAACCAGACCGGATGCGTCTGACGAGAAACAGTTGGTAAATTTCGCCAATCAGATTGTAGATAAGGATGGAGGTGCAGCTTCAATTCCAGGAAACCGTCCATATAAAAAGAGTGGTGGTGCCGGACTTGTTCCGAGACCTAACAAAGACTGCGTAAGGTGTGGCCTGTGTGCAGAAAGATGTCCCGTACAAGCCATCGATCCGACTGACTTTAGAACTGATTCCAAGAAATGCATTTCTTGTATGCGTTGTGTAAAGCAGTGCCGTGCAAATGCCAGAAAAGTCAATGGTGCTATGGTATCTATTGCAGCTATGGCAATTAAAAAGGCATGTTCGACCAGAAAAGAAAATGAACTATTTCTGTAATGGAAACACCTGTGGAATAGGAGTGACAAATTCAATGAAAGCAGCACAGATTACACAATACAACAAAAATATTCACATTAAGGTCAATGATGTCCCAATTCCTAAATTGGGAGACCATGATGTCCTGATTCGTGTCAAAGCTGCCGCAGTTAATCCGGTGGATATTCTCAATCTGACCGAGGCCGTTCGGTTAATACAGGATTACCGGATGCCCCTGACCCTGGGAAATGAATGTGCCGGGAAGACTTGATTTTGCTGTTGCGGCTGCAATCCCACTGACAGGGTTGACCGCTTATCAGGCAATTACAGAAGAATTGCACGCAAAACCGGGAGAAACATTGTTCATTCCCGGAGGCTCCGGAAGCTTCGGTCAAATGGCAGTACCAATTGCGAAGGCACTGGGGCTACGTGTCATCGTTTCCTTTTTGTGCGTGCAGATGGGATGCAACTGGAAAAAATTACCCGCATGGTTGAAACGGAGAACATCGTTCCACAGATTGATTCGCGGAAGTTTGATCTTATGCAAATTAACGACGCAGTGAGATTGGTGCATGAAGGACATACAAGTGGAAAAGTAATTATTCGTTTTCCTTAAGTGTTGTCAGAAAATAAAATATATTTCGGCGGTTTGAAAAATCAGACTGCCGTTATTTAATTTCTGTTGACATATACCCTTATGGGGTATATGATAAAAATACCCTGTAGGGGTATACAAAAGGAGGAAATATAATGTCTGATAAAGAAATATGCGGATGCTGTGAAAAAACGACAGCCCGCACAGAGGAAGAACGAAAGAAACTGATACACCGTCTGAACCGGATTGAAGGGCAGATTCGCGGAATTCGGGGAATGGTGGAAAAAGATGCTTATTGTGCGGATATATTGGTGCAATCCGCTGCTGTGAATGCTGCGGTCAATGCTTTTAACAAGGAATTGCTGGCACATCACATCAAAGGCTGCGTCGCCAGAGATATCCGTGAGGGTAAGGATGAAGTAATCGATGAGTTAGTTGCAACTCTTCAAAAACTCATGAAATAAAAAGGAGACGAATCAATTATGGAGCAATATACTGTAACCGGTATGAGCTGTGCCGCCTGCACAGCCCGTGTGGAAAAGGCGGTATCAGGTGTGAAAGGAGTTACTTCCTGTTCGGTGAGCCTGTTGACCAATTCCATGGGCGTGGAGGGAACAGCACCTGCCGAGGAAATCATAGCGGCGGTTCGTGATGCAGGATATGAAGCATCTCTGAAGAATGGAAATAAAGATCAAACTACACGTTTATCCTCTGACGAGGATGCACTGAAGGACAAGGAAACTCCTGTGTTAAAAAAACGCTTAATTGCCTCTCTCGGCTTTTGGATAGTACTTATGTATGTTTCCATGGGGCATATGATGTGGGGCTGGCCACTGCCGCCGTTTTTTAATGACAACCACGTGGCAATGGGGCTTTTGCAGCTATTGTTAACGATTGCTATTATGGTCATTAATCAGAAGTTCTTTATTAGTGGTTTTAAGAGCTTGTGGCACCATGCTCCAAATATGGATGCGTTGGTTGCATTAGGCTCTGCGGCAGCCTTCGTCTATAGTACGGTTGCACTGTTTGCTATGACGGATGCGCAGGTTAAAGGCAACACAGATGCAGTGATGTCATACATGCACGAGTTTTACTATGAATCTGCCGCCACAATTCTAACGCTGATAACTTTAGGAAAAATGCTCGAGGCACGTTCAAAAGGGAAAACCACCGATGCCCTAAAGGGGTTGATGAAGCTGGCCCCTAAAACAGCTACGCTCCTTCGGGATGGCATGGAAAGTATTGCGCCGATTGAACAGGTAGCAAAAGGTGATATTTTTGTTGTGCGTCCCGGTGAAAATATCCCTGTGGACGGAATCATCTTAGAAGGAAACAGCTCAGTAGATGAATCTACTCTGACGGGCGAAAGTATTCCGGTTGATAAAGTAGCAGGAAGCACAGTTTCCGCGGGAACGCTGAACCAATCAGGCTTTATTCGTTGTGAAGCTACAAGAGTCGGTGAGGACACTACTCTTTCTCAGATTATTCAGATGGTAAGTGATGCTGCCGCAACAAAAGCACCGATTGCAAAAGTTGCAGACAAGGTTTCCGGTGTATTTGTTCCTGCTGTCATCATAATTGCGGTGATAACCATTATCGCATGGCTTGTCACCGGTCATACAATGGGTTTTGCTTTGGCAAGAGGAATTTCTGTGTTAGTTATTAGTTGTCCTTGTGCACTTGGTCTTGCTACACCTGTAGCCATCATGGTCGGCAACGGAATGGGTGCCAAAAACGGTATTCTCTTTAAGACTGCTGTATCTTTGGAGGAAACCGGAAAAACACAGATTGTAGCACTGGATAAAACCGGAACAATTACGCAGGGAGAGCCTAGGGTTACGGATATGATTCCGGTAAATGGCAGGAGTGAGACAGAGCTTTTGGCAATCGCTTATACACTGGAGAAAAAAAGCGAACATCCACTGGCAAAAGCAATCACTCAGCGTGCTGAGCAGGACGGGCTGTCGGCAGTTGAAGTTGAGAATTTCCATGCATTGCCCGGAAATGGGATTCAAGCAATGCTTAATGGCACAGCCTTGTATGGTGGCAGTTATAAATTTATCAGTGAACAAATTCAAGTGACTGATGAGATAAATGTAATGTCAGAGCATCTTTCGGAAGAAGGAAAAACTCCGTTGTTTTTTGCCTGTGATGGTGAACTTTACGGTATTATTGCTGTTGCCGATACTATCAAGGAGGATAGTCCTCGGGCAGTTAAAGAAATGCAGGATATGGGCATTCACGTTGTAATGCTGACCGGTGATAACGAACGCACGGCTAAAGCTATCGGGGCGAAGGCAGGTGTGGATGAAGTAATTGCCGGCGTACTTCCTGATGGCAAGGAAAGTGTAATCCGTAATATGCAACAAAAAGGAAAGGTCATTATGGTCGGTGATGGTATCAATGACGCACCTGCACTGACAAGTGCCGATATCGGCATTGCCATTGGTGCAGGTGCAGATGTTGCAATCGATGCAGCAGATGTGGTATTGATGAAAAGCTGCCTGTCCGATGTACCTGCAGCTATACGTCTAAGCCGTGCAACTCTGCATAATATTCACGAGAATCTGTTTTGGGCATTTATCTACAACATTATCGGTATTCCATTAGCGGCGGGTGCATTTATCAGTGTTTTGGGTTGGCAGTTAGGTCCAATGTTCGCTGCGGCAGCCATGAGCTTGTCCAGTTTTAGTGTAGTCACTAATGCACTGAGTTTAAATTTCTTTCGGATGTATGATTCCAAGCGGGATCATAAAATCAAAAATAAAATAAAAATCAAAACAAAAAAGGAGACAAAAACTATGACAAAGACACTGAAAATCGAAGGTATGATGTGTGGGCATTGTGAGATGCACACAAAAAAAGCTCTCGAGGCACTTGATGGTGTGACGGAGGCTTCGGTCAGTCACAAGACCGGAATCGCTGTTGTAACGCTTGAAAAAAGTGTTTCAGATGATGTTCTTATGCAGGCAGTTGCCGATCAGGGATATCAGGTAACAGATATTCAATAATAAAAACTCGAATAGCGTCGGTATCTATTCCACGCTTCGCATCACCCTTATGGATATTGCAGAATTCAGGAAGCAAGCCAAGGGGCTTAATGCCCCTTATGCTTAGCTCTGTGGAGTAGCATACTCACCTGTTATTCCATCCAGATATCCCGGTATTAATTCTTTATACAAAAAGAATGACGCATCTTGCCTTTACATCCACTTATTGTTTATAACGAAATAGTATTCCTATAAAAAACAGCCTCCCCAAATTGTAGATTTTATGTAGAATTACTAATTTCACCTACAAACTGAAATTTGTACCTCTTTCAGACTATACATTCTTTCCCATCATATACGCTTCTTGCATACACTTTGTATCTTTGATTTCTCCTGCGTGATATACTCCGGTTCCGTAGATGATGCCTTTTTCTACTGCTCCCTCCACACAGTCAGCATATCCTCTAAAGCATGCCAGTGTGGTGTCCATAGATTCCTTTTCTCCATCAGCCGCAGTCATTATATAATACATTTCTTTGTTCTTCACTTCTGTCCAACGGCACACGCTTCTATCAATCACAGCCTTTAACTGTGCATCAATAGAATAGAAATAAACAGGACTTGCCAGAACCATAACATCACATGCAATTATTTTCTCCATAATTTCTGCCATGTCATCCTTGATTGCGCAGTTTCCTGTATCACGGCAAGCATAACACGCCGTACAATATGCTACTTTTTTCTCTTGCACACGGATTTTTTCTACTGTGTGCCCTGCTTCTAATGCACCACGCATAAATTCATCACATAATAAATCCGAATTGCCTTGCTTTCTTGGACTACCTGACAATATCAAAATTTTCTTAGTCATATCACTTGCTCCATTACCAATTTTTCTCTTCCTTAGTACAGTCATGCTGTTTCTTTCGTTCTTCCACCATCTTGCCAAACCACTCTACCATGTTTGGGTCGTAGTGGGAGAAGAATGCACTCTGTTCTTTATCCAAAGTTGCTATCTTTTCCATATCATCAGCTGATAACTCAAAATCAAATACATTAAAATTCTCTACCATTCTTTCATAATGTACTGACTTTGGAATAATTACAATACCTCTCTGCAAATGCCATCTTAAAATTACCTGTGCAACCGTTTTTCCATACTTTGCACCAATTTCTGATAACATAGGGTCTGTGAACATATCGCCTCTACCTTCACCAAACGGTGCCCATGCTTCCAGCTGAATGCCATATTTATCATGCCATTTCTTTGACTCTTCCTGCTGGTGATATGGATGTATCTCTACCTGATTTATCATAGGCTTTATACGAGCGAAAGTCGCAATATCAATCATTCTGTCCGGATAGAAATTAGAGATACCGATTGCTCTGATTTTACCAGCTTCATAGTATTCTTCCAATGCTCTCCATGCTCCATAGTAATCTGCAAAAGGCTGATGCAGTAATAACAAGTCCAAGTAATCTGTCTGCAGCTTTCTCATAGATTCCTCTATGGAAGCCTTGCACTCTTCATAGCCATAATGTTCAATCCAAACCTTTGTAGTAAGGAAAATCTCTTCACGAGGAATCCCGCTTTTCTTAATCGCAGAACCTACTTCCTCTTCGTTATAATAAGACTGTGCCGTATCAATTAGACGATACCCGGCTTTCAAAGCATCCAAAACACAACGCTCACATTCTTCCTTTGTTACCTGATATACTCCATAACCCAACTGTGGCATTTTCACACCATTGCTCAATACTTTATATTCCATATAGAAACCTCCTTGAAAATAATCTGTATTCATGATACATTCCCATTGTATCAATCGGTAGTTACTACCGGTCAAGCACTTTTTTATTTTTCTTGGAGGTCTTTATGTTTACAATGAAAGAAGCCTGCGAACAAACGCACTTACCATACGAAACACTAAAATTCTATTGCAATCAAGGTCTTGTTCCAAATGTAAAGCGTGACAAAAACAATCGTCGCATCTTTGATGAGAGGGACATTGCTTGGATTAACAGTTTAAATTGCCTTAAAAACTGCGGAATGAGCATTGCTGAAATGAAGGAATATATCGAACTCTGCCTTATCGGAGAATCCACCATACCAAAGAGAAAAGTTATACTGGATATCAAACGCAAATCCTTAGTAGAACAACTTAAACAAGTGCAAGATTGCATTGATTATATTGACTGGAAACAAGGTTTTTATGATAATGTCCTATCAGGTAAAACCAAATATTACAGTAACCTCATAAATACCGAAGAATAGCATGATAGCCAATGCAAAACTACCTGCATTGGCTATTATTTTCTCTGCGTAAAATTCAAAATTTCTCGTGTATTTTCTCAACTTTCCAGTATTTACGGGCTTTTCCACCCATCAACATCTATGTAATTTGCACTTTTCCCTTATTTTTTCCCTTGTGAGGAAGCTATAAGGGAAAAAGTGTTTTTTTCGTCTTAATCGTTCCCTACTACCTTATCAAGAAGCCTTGCTGAATTCTTTTTGGCTTC
>JAGAOO010000049.1 GCA_017623675.1 Lachnospiraceae bacterium | reverse complement strand
TATATGCTTGAATGCAGACTCTAAAAGTACGTCGGTACTTGGATTGCGTCTTTTGCAATCCTATGTACCGTTACGTACTGACCGAAGTGCAAACGTGTCTGCATCAAGTATATATATTCGAAGCCGAACGCTAGTCAGTACACTAAACCATAATTTACTGTTTGTTACCTTCCTCAGCCCACTTATCCAACTTTTCCATCGTTGCATCATAAGTCTTCTGGGAGATTTCAGGAAGTTCTCCACCCCACAATTTCTTTGCTTCTTCAAAGCCTTTCTTAATTGCATCTCGCATGGTTTCAATTTTGCTGCTGTCACCACCGGTTAAAGCTTTTGCAAAATCTACCATACGGTCAGAGGTCTGGTTTACACCCCAGTATCCGTCTTCTGCAATATCCGCCTGTGCTTGTGCGGCTGTTTCGGCGTCTACTTCAAAATCTCCGTTACGGATGGCATTCCAGAATGACGAATCGTTCATGATATCTTCGTTGCTGGCATTTGCCCATGCAAAGGTTTGTCCCTGCTTGGTAAATAATTTCTCAACCAGACTTTTTAGGGAAGCTACATTAGCATCCGCATCTGCTTTTAGTTTTGCAACAATTGCAGAATTATCATTTTTCTTTGCTGTTGTGGTACCTGCTGTGTCTGTACTTTTTTCATATACAGCGGCAGTATCATCGGTTTTGGATTCTACAGTGCCGGACGTTGCTGCATTAGCAGCGGCTGCGGTTGTAGTCGGTGTTGTGTAAGAAGAATTAGAAACACCTTGAATCATAGTATCACCCTCCTTGGTTAATCTGATTCCAATTCTCATGGAATAAACAATAGTTATTTGCTGATTTGATATCAGCAAAAGGTTCGTATTTGCATTGGCTTCCTGCCGCAGACAAATACCGTTATCTATAATATCGGATAAAATTACGAATAGTTAACCTAAAACAATTAAAAGTTCATTAAATAATTATGATTTCGCATACAATCCTTAAGAGGTATGCTATACTGTTTGGTAAATGAACGAATAGATGGAAAGCAGGTATCAGGAATGAAGATAGCAAATAAGATAAAAATGCTGGTAATTCCCTTGGTTTTAATTCCGTTTCTTGTGATTATCAGTGGAGCAATCTTATTGGGAAGGATTTATTTAAATAGTGTATTTGGTGCAGGAAATGCTGCAGGAATAGAATCTTATGTTAACCCTATGATGGTTATGAATAAGGTGGCAGAGGATATTTTTTCAGAGATTCAGGAAGATATGAAAAGCAATCCGGATCATTTGTTGGATGAAGCATACTTAAATGACGTGGATGAGCGGTTGGAATCCAGCAATTCCGTATTTTTAGTGAGAATTGAAGAAGAGATTTATTTTCATGGTAATAATAATGTTGAAGCGATAAAAGAGTTGTTGCCTGCATACGGAGATAATAATCAGATTGAAGGTGGTTTATTTGTAGCTGCTTCTAATCCATTTTTTTTGCGCCAACAGGATTTTACCTTGAGTGATGGTAGAGTAGGCTCTGCTTTTATCATAACGTATACAGATGGAATTGTTCATAAAATGAAGCAGGTTATGATGGAAATCGTGATAATGCTAATTGGTGTACTGATGTTAGTCAGTGGTTTTACCTCGTTATATATTTATTGGATTTTCGTGCGCCCGCTGAAATTGTTACAGGAGGGAACGGAGCGAATTAAGGAAGGCAACTTAGAGGAAGATGTGGAGGTGCTTTCGGATGATGAAATTGGACAAGTGTGTCAGTCTTTCAATGAAATGCGAGTGAAGCTTAAGGAATCTGTAGATGACCGGATGCGACAGGAGCAGGAAAATAGAGAGCTAATCAGTAACATTTCTCATGATTTAAAGACGCCTATTACTGCGATTAAGGGCTATGTAGAAGGAATTATGGATGGTGTTGCAGATACACCGGAAAAGGTAGACCGTTATATACGTACCATATACAATAAGGCAAATGAAATGGATGTACTGATTAATGAATTGTCTTTGTATTCCAAGATTGATAATAATTCCATTCCATATAATTTTATCAAAATTAATGTGACTTCATATTTTGATGACTGTGTGGAAGATATTTCAATGGATTTGGAAGCGGCGGGCACAAAATTAAAATATCAAAATGATTGCAAGAAGGAAACTCGTGTAATTGCAGACCCGGAACAAATTCGCCGCGTAATAGGTAATATTGTAACAAACGCAATGAAATATAATCAAAAAGAAGAACGAATTCTTCAAATCCACGTTCGACCATTTGATAAAGATTTTGTTTGCATTGAAATAAGAGACAACGGCAACGGTATTGCACAAAAGGATTTACCATTGATTTTCAAGCGGATGTATCGTACAGATGCATCCAGAAATTCATCCACAGGTGGAAGTGGTCTTGGGTTGGCAATTGCCAAGAAGATTATTGACGAACATGGTGGAACCATCTGGGCGGAAAGTGAGTCCGGTGTTGGAACGATGATTGCGTTTACATTAAAAATATACCATGAAGAAAATGAGAATGCTTAAAGCGGAATAAAGAAAAGGGTCATATAAAGAAAATGGTCAGAAACCAATTAGGAGGAAATGAACATGAGTAAGGTATTAATTATTGAAGACGAACAGGCAATTGCCGATTTGGAAAAGGATTATTTAGAATTGTATGATTTTGAAGTTAATATTGAAAATGATGGGCAGAAGGGTTTGGACCGGGCATTGCTGGAAAACTATGATATTGTTATTGTAGATTTGATGCTCCCAACAGTGGATGGCTTTGAAATCTGCAAACGGATACGGGAAGTGAAGGATATTCCGATTTTGGTAGTGTCTGCAAAAAAGGAGGATATCGATAAAATACGTGGGCTGGAATTGGGAGCAGACGATTACATTACGAAACCATTCAGTCCAAGTGAATTAGTGGCTCGGGTGAAAGCACATTTGGGAAGATATGAACGATTAGTTGGAAATGGTGGCGGACAAGAGAATGAATTTATTGAAATCCGTGGTATTAAAATAGATAAAACTGCGCGAAGAGTATTTGTAAATGGAGAAGAGAAGATACTAACCACAAAGGAATTTGATTTGCTGACATTTTTGGCAAGTAATCCGAATCATGTATATACCAAAGAAGAATTATTCAAGGAAATCTGGAATATGGATTCCATTGGTGATATTGCTACAGTAACGGTGCATATTAAAAAAATTCGGGAGAAGATTGAACTCAATACGGCTAAGCCACAGTATATTGAAACCATATGGGGTGTGGGATACCGCTTTAAGGTGTAAGATATTGCTTCAAGGAGTAAGATATTGCTTCAAGATGTAGGATTAACATGTACCATTATGTGTTTTACCTTGGGAAATTGTTGCTCAATTTCTTGATGGACAGCTTCTGCAACACCGTGGGCATCTTCTAGGGAATAAGTACTGCTTACCCCGATTTCAATATCAACATATATTTTATTGCCAAACAAACGCGTTTGAAGTAAATCAATGGAAAGAATTTGAGGATTTTTCAAAATGCACTTGCGAATCTGTGTCTCGGTTTCTTCGTCGCAGGAATGGTCAATCATTTTGTTAATGGCATCCTTGAAAATATCGTATGCGGCTTTGGCGATGAATACAAAAATGACCAGACTGGCAAGGGAATCCATAACAGGAAAGCCCATGCGTGCACCCAGAATACCAATTAGGGCACCAATAGAGGAAAAGGCATCGGAACGATGATGCCAGGCATCTGCCATAAGTGCGCTGGAATCAATCATTTTAGCATAATATCTTGTATACCAGAACATGGCTTCTTTTATAATAATAGATATGATTGCGGCAGATAAAGCCAGCATACCGGGGGCTTCTCCATGAATAGAATTGTCTAAGAAAATAGCTTTTAAGGCTCCTGCTCCGATTCCCAGTCCGGTTGCAAAGAGGACACCTGCCAAAAGAATGGCTGCAACACACTCCAGTCGTTCATGTCCATATGGATGTTCTTTGTCTGATTCTTTCGAAGCAAATGCAATTCCAATGATTACTACAATGGTGCTGAATACGTCGGAAGCAGAGTGAATGGCATCGCTAATCATGGCGCTTGAATGTGCCAGAATTCCGGCTGTAAGTTTAAAAACGGATAATGCGATATTACCTATAATAGTAATGATTGAAACCCTATTTGCAATCTTTTGCTCATTCATGTCGGCTATGACCCTTGAAATGCATTCCTTTATGACATAATATATGTAGCGTTTGAAAAAGAGTGCAAAATAGTGTAAAGTCAAATATGAAAAAACGGCATTAGGACTCCGTCACCTGCGGTGATACCTCCTGCCTAGTAACAGGAAGGAAAAGTAAATGAACTACAAGCTGACGCTTGCCTATGATGGCACCCGATACGATGGCTGGCAAAAACAGGGCAATACGGAAAAAACCATACAGGGAAAGCTGGAAAATCTGCTGAGCCGCTTGGAAGGGCGGACTGTAGAAGTACAGGGAGCAGGAAGGACCGATGCCGGTGTTCATGCAAAGGGTCAGGTATGCTCCTGTAAGCTGAACCGGAACTGGACGGAAGAAGCACTGAGAGATGCTATGAATCAATATCTTCCGGCAGATATTGCAATATTACGAGTAGAACAAGTGTCGGAACGGTTTCATGCCAGACTTTCGGCAGTGGGAAAAATCTATTGCTATCGAATCTGGACGGGAGCAGTACCGAATGTATTTGAACGGAATTATGTATATCATCATAAGGAGCCGATATCGGTTGTTTCTATGCGACAGGCAGCATCTTATCTGATTGGGACCCAAGATTTTAAGAGCTTTTGCTCCAATAAGCATATGAAAAAATCTACCATTCGCACCTTAGATGCCATTGAGATAGAAGAACTGACAGATGAAATTCGGATTACCTATCGTGGAAATGGATTCTTGTACAATATGGTGCGAATTTTGACCGGAACCCTCATAGAAGTGGGAGAAGGGAAACGAACACCGGAAAGTGTAACAGATATTTTGGAACAAAAGGACCGGCAGCAGGCAGGCTTTACGGCGCCACCTCAGGGACTGACATTGTTAGAAGTAGAGTATTAATTTTGGAGGGAAGGATTATGAAAATACCGATTCTTTATGAAGATGAAAGCATAATTGTATGCGTAAAACCACAGGGAGTTTCCAGTCAGGCAGACAAAAGTAATGATGAGGATATAGTAAATTATTTTAAAAGCTATATTTATGATAGAGAAGAATTGGATGAAGAACCATACCTTGCAGTGATTCATCGCTTAGACCGTCCGGTGGGAGGAATTATGGTGCTTGCTAAGACACAGGAGGCAGCAGCCAATCTGAGTGATCAGGTGCAGGATGGAACTATGATAAAGTATTATCAGGCGGTATTAACAGGTGAGTTGCCGGATGAATATGGTACGTTGGAGGATTATCTGGTAAAGGACAGTAAGACAAATACAACCAAGGTAGTAGCAAAGGGAACCAAGGGTGCTAAGAAGGCTATTCTGGATTATGAAGTATTAGATGTATTTGAAACGGATGAAGGTATTTTATCCTATGTATTAATTCAATTGGTGACCGGCAGACATCATCAGATTCGGGTACAGATGGCGAATCAGGGAGCCGGTATTTGGGGAGATACCAAGTACAATCCTCGTTTTCAGAAGGTAAAGCGAAGATATCAGCAAATTGGTCTGTATGCCACCCGATTGGAATTCGAGCATCCCGTAACCGGTGAACATATGGTGTTCAAAAATGAACCGGAAGGAGAAGCCTTTGAAGTGATTGAGATGGAAGATTTTTAATTGTAGATTAAATTCGAATATGAAACATGGAATCCGTTCATACTAAGGACAGTTGATATGACGGAATAAAGTATGGATATATAGTTGAATTTTTTACAAGATATGTATAAGCAAATGGTAGGCAGCTTCACGCAGTTTTGCGAGCATAGCATAAGCTGCGTGAGCCTTGTTTGAGCCCGCTTGCGGGCGAGTTGCGGAAGCAGCTTATGAATAGGCGGCGGAGCAAAACCAGAGAAGCAACGTATTTGCGTTACATAATTCGCACGAAAATTCAGTGAGGATATCCAAAATTTTATTTGAAAAGTAAAGTATGGGGTCCATCGCATGAACGAATTCATAACTAAAATAAAAGAAAATAAGGAACTATGTAATGGAATTCTGATTGTGGAAATTATACTGGGAATTATTCTTGTTTTCCGGTATCTTCTCCCGGTTGTGGTTCCTTTTTTTATTGCATTTATCATTGCAAGTATATTGCGTCCAATGGTGGACTGGCTGGTAAATTGCAAAAAAGTGTCAGAAAAATGGGCATCTTTAGTTGTTATGTTATTGGTTGGAGGAATGATTCTGCTACTTGGAAAGTATGTGTTGACGGCACTGTATCGACAAATGGAAAGCTTTGTGGTGTATCTTCCTTTTTATAAGGAACAGTTTATGGTAGGGCTGGGGAACTGTTGTAGTTATATTGACACCGGATTTCATTTGGAGGAGGGTGCTGCTTTTTCTTATGCTACTGAGACATTGCTTGGAATTTTTTCGGATTTCAGGACAACTGTATTGCCCAAATTAACAACCAGTACAGTGGCAGCATTGAAACAGGCATTTTCATCCTTGCTGTTTGTATTTATTATGCTTTATGCAACTTTGTGTATTTTGAAAAATTATCATCATTTACTTCAAAAAGGAAAAATTATGGGATATATTCGTCAGGTGTTAGGAGGTGTGATGCATTTACTGGGCGTGTATGTCCGGGCAGAAGGAATCATTGCGTTGGTGCAGGCGGTAATTTGCGGAATTGGTTTATGGATATTGAAAAATCCGTATTTTATCTTGCTGGCGCTGTTGATTGGAATGATAGATGCGTTCCCGGTATTTGGAAGTGGCACTATTCTGGTTCCCTGGGCGGTTTATCGTTTGTTGACGGGAGATATTAGGATGAGCATTGGCCTTTTTGTTTTATATCTGCTGTGCACCTTGAATCGTCAATTGTTAGAACCCAGATTACTGGGACAGAAGCTGGGAATGAGTACATTGTTAACATTATTTCTCATGTATACGGGATATCGGTTGTTTGGGATTTTTGGTTTTTTGCTGGGGCCGGTAGGTTATTTAATGGGAAGAGAAGTGTTTCGAATTGTAAATGAAAAGAATGAGTCGGAAAAACCGAATGGAAACCTTGCATAATTTGTCATAGTTTACTATAATAACAATATTGTGGAGCTTGTAAGAACGAGCTTCGGGAAATAAGGAGCTGAATAGAAAGAGCTTTCGACCGGTGGGAGAGCCGGATTATAAGAAAAGGAGACATCATTATGGCAAAGGAGAAGAAGTTAGTAGAAGCAATTACCTCTATGGATGAAGATTTTGCACAATGGTATACCGATGTGGTATTAAAAGCAGGGTTGATATCCTATACGAATGTAAAGGGGTGTATGGCAATTAAGCCCGCTGGCTACGCAATCTGGGAATTGATTCAGAAGCAGTTAGACGAACGGTTCAAAGCAACCGGTGTGGAGAATGTATACATGCCGATGTTTATTCCCGAAAGCCTGTTACAGAAGGAGAAAGATCATGTAGAAGGCTTTGCTCCGGAAGTGGCATGGGTTACACATGGCGGCTTAAATGAATTGCAGGAGCGTATGTGTGTCAGACCAACTTCGGAAACCTTGTTCTGTGATTTTTATAAAGATGAGATTCAGTCTTATCGTGACTTGCCTAAGGTATACAATCAATGGTGTTCGGTTGTGCGTTGGGAGAAGGAAACTCGTCCGTTCCTGCGTTCCAGAGAATTCCTGTGGCAGGAAGGTCATACCGCACATGCAACCGCAGAGGAAGCAGAAGAGAGAACCATTCAGATGTTGAATGTTTATGCGGATTTCTGTGAAGAAGTTTTGGCAATTCCTGTAATAAAGGGACGAAAGACAGATAAAGAGAAATTTGCAGGAGCAGAAGCTACCTATACAATAGAGGCATTAATGCATGACGGAAAGGCATTACAGTCCGGTACCAGTCATAATTTTGGTGACGGTTTTGCTAAGGCATTTGGCATCCAGTTTACAGATAAAGATAACAAATTACAGTATGTACATCAGACTTCATGGGGAATGACAACCCGTTTGATTGGTGCCATTATTATGGTGCACGGAGATGATTCCGGTTTGGTATTACCGCCAAAGGTAGCACCGACGCAGGTAATGATTATTCCGATTCAACAGAAGAAGGAGGGTGTGCTGGAAACAGCAGACCGGTTAAAGGAAAAATTAGGAGCCTTCCGTGTAAAGGTGGATGACAGTGATAAGAGTCCGGGTTGGAAATTCAGTGAACAAGAGATGCGGGGAATTCCAATCCGTGTAGAAATTGGTCCAAAGGATATTGAAGCGAATCAGGCAGTTCTGGTTCGTCGCGATACCAGAGAAAAGATAACGGTATCTTTAGATGAGATAGAAGGCAAGGTTGGTGAATTGCTGGATACCATTCAAAAGGATATGTTTGAAAAGGCAAAGGCACATCGTGACGCGAATACGCATACCGCTAGGAATTGGAATGAATTCAAGGAAATTCTGGATACCAAGCAAGGCTTTATTAAGGGAATGTGGTGTGGTGATACGGAATGCGAAACTGCAATTAAGGATGAAACCGGGGCAACCACCAGATGTATGCCATTCGCACAAGAGAAGCTTAGTGATGTTTGCGTGCATTGTGGAAAACCGGCAGTTAAGATGGTTTATTTCGGCAGAGCATATTAATAAGAAATATGAAAAGACGGAAGAAAAACACTTCCGTCTTATTTTTAAAAGTATAAAATGCCTTAGAAATTACCTTTTGGGTGATGATAAAGTAGTTGTACAGTTGAATCAACGGGGATTTGAAACCGGATTAGTAAAATAGGAAATTATGGAGTGATTGTATGAAGGTGGAAATGCCAAAGGCGGCAGGCTATATAATTGAAACGCTGATGAAACATGGATACGAAGCATACATTGTCGGTGGCTGTGTTAGAGATAGTATTTTGGGAAAACAGCCACAGGACTGGGATATTACCACCTCTGCCACACCGGAGCAGACCAAGGCGCTGTTCCGCCGTACCATTGATACCGGAATTGAACATGGAACGGTAACGGTAATGATAGATAAGGTTGGATATGAGGTTACGACCTATCGGGTCGATGGTAAATACGAGGACCACAGAAGACCAAAGGAAGTAACCTTTACCGCCAGCCTGTTAGAGGATTTGAAACGACGGGATTTTACGATTAATGCTATGGCATATAATGAAATCGACGGTCTTGTAGATGAATTCGATGGTATCGGCGATTTACAAAAAGGGATAATCCGTTGCGTTGGAGTGCCACAGGAGCGATTTGATGAGGACGCATTGCGGATTCTGCGGGCAGTACGGTTTGCGGCACAGTTGAACTTTGAAATCGAAGAAGAGACACAAGATGCGATACGGGAAAAAGCAGAATTCCTAGGTGATATCAGTGCGGAACGGATTCAGGTAGAATTGACAAAGTTAATTACGTCTAAGCATCCGGAAAAACTCATTGATGCTTATGAACTGGGTATTACAAGGATTGTTTTGCCGGAATTTGATGCTATGATGGAAACGCCGCAGAATAACATTCACCATTGTTACAGTGTTGGCAGGCATACCATAGAAGTGATGAAGCATATCGAACCGGTGCCGGTTCTTCGTTGGGCTGCCTTGCTTCATGATGTGGCAAAGCCAATGTGTCGAACCACAGATGAGAAAGGCAGGGATCATTTCTATCATCATCCAAAGGAGGGAGCACCTATTGCACATCAAGTATTGCGACGGTTGAAGCTGGATAATGAAACCATTCATACGGTGGAACGATTGGTAGAATGGCATGATTATGGATTAGAAGGGAATATTTCAAAAAAGACCCTCCGCAAGGCATTGTATCGTATGGGACCGGATTTGTTTGATAATTATCGGAAGCTTCGCTGGGCAGATATGATGGGGCACAGTGAATATAATCGGGAAAATAATGTGAAGGCATATAAACGTCTGATACAGATGCAAAAAGAAATTATAGATGCAGAGGAATGTCTTTCTATCAAGGACTTGAAAATGGATGGTAAGAAGTTGATGGAACTGGGTGTAAAACCGGGTCCTATCATGGGAGAGATTCTGAATGCATTGTTGCAACAGGTCTTAGAACAGCCGGAATTGAATACAGAAGAGCGATTATCGGAGCTTGTATCAGAATATCAAAACCGGTAATAAACTTTCTCATCCCCTCATAAGATAGAACGTAGAAAGGCTTATGGGGGGATGATTTTGTCTGAGAAGTTATCTGAAATATGGGAATGTTATGAAATGGAAATTGAGAGTATTTACAAAGGCCGTGGAATCACAATCTTGCGGACAGACAAGGGGATTCGGGTATTACAGCCGTTGGAAACCTCAGAAAGCCGGCTAGAGCAGGAGGCTCAGTTGAAGGAAGAACTGTATGATGCCGGATATAAAGCCATAGACCGGTTTATTCGGAATCGGGACGGCGAATTAATTACCTGTGACCGTTATCATACGCCATTTGTATTAAAGGAATACTTTGAGGGAAGGGAATGCAATATCCGACAGGAAAGTGATATGCTGGAAGCAGTCACCAATCTGGCAAAGCTGCATCTGGCACTTCAAAGGATAGAACCTAAGGTGCAGCGGAAGGAATTGAAAACACTGCATACCTTTCAACGACACAATCAGGAAATGAAGCGTGTACGAAATTATATGCGGCAGATACCAACGAAGTCAGACTTTGATTATCTTTATTTGTCCTGTTTCGAGAAATTCTTTGGGCAGGGGGAAGAGGTTGTCAATGAACTGGAACGGGTAAAAGATACTTTGATAAATATGCGATGGCACTATTGCCATGGCGCCTATCATCAGCATAACGTGTTGATGTTGAAGGAAGGGCTTGCCACTGTGAATTTTGAACATTTCATGGTGGATAATCAGATGATAGATTTATATACGTTTCTTCGCAAAGCAATGGAAAAAAATGAATACCAGCCGGAGCTGTTGTTTCATCTGGTAGATGCATACAATCAGCTGATACCATTGTCAGAAGAAGATTACATATTCTTGTATTATTTGCTACGATACCCGGAAAAGTTTTGGAAGATATCAAATCAGTATAATAACATGAACAAGGCGTGGATACCGCCTAAAACCTTTGAAAAATTAGAAACGGTGATTCGCCAGGATACGGTTAAACAGCAGTTGTTGACGGAATATCTTAGCCATTATGGACTGAATTTACAAAAATAGTGGAGCGTGTTATACTGAACAAAACCAAGCAATCATAAAATGTAGGTGTGTGAATGGATAAAAGAATGAAGATACCAAAGAGAATGGTAAGACATATGTGGAACTTAATATGGATTTGTGGTTTGCTGATAGTCTGTCTGACCGGTTGCGAAAAACAGAAAGTGGAACCTTCTACGGAAAGCTATGATCCATATGCAAATGCTGAGGAGCAGACCGTGGTAATTCAGACCATTGATTTGGAAGCCGGCACCATGTCATTTATTGATATTGATGATGGGAAACAATATGACCTACTGTATAATAATGGAGTAGATGTTCGGAATAAATATGATGAAATCATGTCCGGCTCTATGTTGGCAGCAGGGCAGATTGTAGATATAGTTTATAATACACAGAATCAGAAGCTGTTGGAAATCCGTATCAATCCGGAGGCATGGGAGGTACGGGAAATCTCCGGTTTTACCTTTGATAAAGCCAATAAGCAGGCAGAGATTTTAAATCAGTATTATAAGTATACCAGCGATTTGGTAATTGTATCGAATGGTGAACTGATTGGCATGAATGAAGTATGCAAGGAAGATCAGGTGACAGCAAGAGGATATGGCGGGAAACTGTGTTCTGTGACGGTTGATTTAGGTCATGGATATGTGAAGCTGGAGGACTATGATACTTATATTGGCGGAATGATTGAAATTGGTTATGATGTTATCGTTCCTGTTACGGAGGATATGTTATTAACGGTACGTGAGGGCGAGTATAAGTTAAAGATTACCAAGGGTGAGCATAGCGGCTATAAAAATGTGGTAGTCACGCGGGATGCAGAGTGTACGGTGAGTTTAATGGAACTGCAAATTGCACCCGACCCAATTGGTACATTATTTTTCGATGTCACTCCGGCAGAAGCGCGAGTTATGATTGATGGAGAAACCATTGATACCAGCCAGACCATTGAATTAACATATGGCAAGCATCAGATTCGGGTGACAGCAGATGGATATGAGAAAAAAGAAGGATATATTACGGTAAATGCCGCCTATAAGATATTTACCATTGAATTGGAAGGCGGGGAAGAGGATTCTACAGGCAATTCTTCTTCCGGCAGCACCTCATCCGGTAATTCTGGCGGAACAACCGAATCAGAGGGAAATACATCGCAAGGAAATTCCGACGGTAATTCAACCAATGAGAAACAGACTACCGGAAATACCGTCACCATTGAGAAACCGGTGGGAGCGTATTGCTATGTGGATGGTGATTTGAAAGGAACGGTACCATGTACCTTTGAAAAGACGGTAGGAAGCCATGTAATAACCTTCAGTATGACAGGGTGTCTGGTGAAGAGTTACACCATCACCTGTCAGGATAACGGCAAGGATGATACTTATTCCTTTGATGCGCTGCCGACTTATGAATCGGTGTTGTTTGAGGAGGAGTGAGTGGACTAAAAGATATTTAACGAAGGTAATCCAGATTTATCACGAATTACCTTCGTTCTTTTTTTGGAAACTCCGTTCTGGAAGCAGTTTTCATAACAGGAAAACAGAAAGGAAGGTTACACTATGAAAAATTTCGTGATAACAATTGCCCGTGGCTTTGGCAGTGGCGGTAAGGATGTGGGAAACCGATTGGCAAAGGAATTGGGAATCCCTTGTTATGAACGGGAAATTCTGGATATGGCATCAGAAAAGACTGGATTGAACGTAGGAATGTTTATGCAGGTAGATGAGAAGCTGCGGAAAAATGCTATTTTAAAGAATCTGCAAACAGTTCAGACATCTTATGCGGTGGAACCGACGGAAAAAGATTTCGTATCCGATGAGAATTTGTTCTTTATTCAGGCAGAAATCATACGGACATTAGCACAAACCCAGTCCTGTATCATTGTAGGAAAATGTGCAGATTATATATTAAAGGATTATGATAATGTAATCAGTGTTTATATTGAAGCACCCCGGGCAGCCTGTGTGGAAGAAATTATGAAGAAGCTAAATGTACCGGAAAAGCGGGCACATCAGATGATTAAGACAACAGATACCTATCGTGCCAATTATTACCGTTATTATACCAGAGGAAAAGATTGGACGAATCCGATTAATTATGACATGACCTTAAACAGTGATAAGGTTGGTCGGGAAAACTGTGTGAAAATCATAAAAAATTACATTGATATCAAGTTTGGAACCGAGGATAAGAAATAAGTTATTTATCTGATACACGTTAACTCCCCCCTACTCAATGGCGGCACTTCTTTGTGAGTGTCGCTGTTTTTTTGACGGAATTTTTCCATATCCAGATGGATTTCATTGATAACGGATGATAGTTGTGTTATTTTTAATGCAGGGAAATAGTGGAAGTGTGGCATAATGCAACGACGATAGAGCAAGATTTAGGAGAGGATAAAATGGAGCAGTTACTGTGTAGCAAGGGATTTAGTCAATTTTATGATGTATTGCAAGAAGAGGCGTATGGCATTGAAGCCGTAGATATTCAGATGAAGAAAGCACTGCCATTTGTTGCTGATGAAATACATTTGGGGAGAATGATAACAGAGCTTTTTGCACCGTCTTCCGTATATGATCCAAAAGGAAAGGAAATATGCACAGAAATATTTTGTTTGCCGGATGGATATGAAAATACTCCACAGATTGAAAGCTTTCAAACTGCAGAAAATGGAAAAGTTATAATTACTGCGTATCCAAGAAAAGGGTATGTTTGGAATGAAGCGGAACGAAAAGCAATTCATTTCTTGGCACAGAATATATATTGTGTATGTGGGAGAGCCAGGCTAATGGGATTGATGCGTCAGGCTACTGTGACAGATTCTATGACAGGTGTTGCTAACACGGATGGATTCATGCAATTTGGGGGAAGGCTTCAGGCGATGGGGCAGTTATCTCAATATGAAGGTTTATTTATTAATATAAAGAATTTTAAGTATATTAATCAGAGTGTCGGTGCAAGAGTTGGCGATAAAATCCTTTTTTTGTATTGCCAACGGATAAGCGAGTTTTTAAGTTCGGATGAAATTCTGGCAAGACTTGGAGGAGACAATTTTGTTGCACTAATTAAGAAGGAACGGCAGGATGAAATTCTATCATTTTTATCAGATGTACAGATTGAAGCTGAATTAGATAGTGGAGACAGTCAGATATTTCATTTACGGGCAAAAATAGGTATTTATCTAACCGGAGAAGAGGATACTATGGGACAGGTAATGAATGGAGTGACGGTTGCATACAATATGGCAAAGCATTCCGTTAATCATGATTTTGTCTGGTTCCGACCTCAAATGATGGAGCAGACCATGCATGATAAGGAGATATCCATTATATTTCCACAAGCCATTGAAAATGAGGAATTTATTGTGTACTACCAGCCCAAGGTTACTTTGTCAGATAACCGCCTGTGTGGCTGTGAAGCATTGGTACGTTGGATTCGAGAAGGAAAAGTTGTGCCACCGATGGAATTTATTCCGGTATTAGAACGGGAAGGCTCCGTTTGTGATTTGGATTTTTATGTATTCGAGCATGTATGCAGGGATATTCGTAAGTGGTTGGATCAGAATATGGAACCTGTACGAGTATCTGTGAATTTTTCTAAGGTACATCTGCACAATCAGAAATTGGCAGAAGATATTCTGAGAATCTTGAAGCGATATGATATTGACAGTACATATATCGAGATTGAGCTTACAGAAATGTCCGGTTATGAAGATTTTGAGGCTTTATCAGAATTCGTAAAATGTATGAAAGAAAATGGAATTCATACCTCCATTGATGATTTTGGGACCGGTTATTCCTCTTTAAATCTTCTGAAAGACTTGAATGTGGATGTTATTAAATTGGATCGGTCATTCCTAAATCATATAGAACAACGAAATAAACCGGATGAAATTGTCATTAAAAATATTGTGCACATGATTAATGAACTGAATATGGAAGTAATAGCAGAAGGTGTAGAAACCAGTGAGCAAATGGAATTCCTAAAGGATGTGAATTGTCATATGGCACAGGGGTTTTTGTTTGATAAGCCGCTTCCTTTGGATGATTATGAAAGCAGACTTACGAATGATAGAGTATATGAAGTACAGATATAAATGGAAATAAATATATACTGATATAATTGATAAATAAAAATAAAATATAAATAAAATATTACAAATGATATTGACATATCCTTTCTATTCGATATAATCATAATTACAACCGTTTCGGTACTTTTTTGAAATAATATCTGGGGTGATAGTTATTCAGAAATGGAGAATGATACGAGTCTGTTTTGGTGGGTGGCGAGAGAAAGGAGGAATGGACATGAGTAATGAAGAATTACTGAATGCCATTGAAGAATTATTGGAACGAAAACTTGAGGAGAAGCTTGAGGAAAAGCTTGAAGAGAAGCTTGAGGAAAAGCTTGAACAAAAGTTGGAGGAGAAATTACAGCCAATCCGACAGGATATAGCAGAGCTGAAAACAGATGTATCAATATTGAAAGAGGACGTAGCAGAGCTAAAAGCAGATACATCAATATTGAAAGAGGACGTAGCAGAGCTAAAAGCAGATGTATCAGTGCTGAAAGCAGATATCAAAGAAGATGTGGCAGATTTACGAAAAACAGATGGAATGATACTGGATGAAGTAGAGCGGGTTCATGAAATCATGTTACGTAGGACAGATGAATTAAATAAAAGATTTGGATAAATTAAGGTTTAGTGTAATACCTGTGACCGCGGTTTTAAGGATATATATTCCCGCACGACACGCTTGCGCTCCAGCCAGCACGTAACGGTACATAAGGCTGTGCTTGATAAAGAATAACTGTTTTTGTTCTCAAAGCACAGCCTAAGTACCGACGTGCTTCTAAGGTCGTTGCGGAAACATATACCCTCAAAACCGCTGCTGTAGGAATGGGCAAGAACCATAATTTTTATGGAAAGCAAAGTACTGCTCCGCACAAGTTATCAAGGACTGCGGAGCCATACTACTTTCCCCAATATAAATTATGGGTTTTACCAGAGTAGATGTTCGGCGGATGAAGATTCGTGAAGCGGTAGCTTTATTTTTTTTTGAATTTTTGTAACGAAATCCGCTATAAACGGATATATAAAGTGAAAGGAGGACAGGTATGGAAGAATTGTATAAGGAAAATGCGAAAATCGTCTATCATTTCCTACTTTCAAAATGTAGAGATGAACAGTTAGCAGAGGATTTGACTCTGGAAACATTTTTAAAGGCGTACCAGTCCTTAGTTTGGTGGGAAGCTGTGTAGCATTTGCATTTGTTTCTCTCATGAGAGAATTGAGTAGTGTAGATGTTGTGGGACGGATGAGTAATCAAATGTTGTTTGTACTTTTAGTAGAAGGAATTGCTGTAAGTGGCATATTGATTCTTGTTGAATATAAAAATTACAAAAAATGTAAAAAATAATTGAAAAACATTTGGGTATGATGTATAATAGACAAAAGCAGGATAATATCTGTGTTTGTGCCATATTTACAAATAGGAGGAAAAATGGCACAAAGTAAAAAATTTCAAGATTTAGATTTGAAATAGGGCTACCGCAATCCCACTGGCTTTAGACGGTGGGTTAAGGTAGCCCAAAGTGGTAGTTTATGCTATACTTACGTTATGGGAACATGGAAATCAAAAAACAGACACAAGTATTTGCTGCAGTATCATATTATTTTCGTATGCAAGTACAGAAAGAAATTGCTGTTGTCAAAACAAATAACAGATGATATAAAGCAGTTTTCTTATGAGATATGTCAAAAGTACAAAGTCATTATTAGATGGAAGGTGGTGACAGTAAGTGTTAAAAGCATATAAATACAGGCTATATCCTAATAGCGAACAGAGAATACAGATTGCAAAAACATTTGGCTGTTGTCGTTTTGTTTATAACCAGACATTGGCATATCGGAAAGAAATATACGAGAAAGAGAAAAAGTCTGTTAGTAAAACAGATTGTAATAATT
>JAGAOO010000048.1 GCA_017623675.1 Lachnospiraceae bacterium | reverse complement strand
GTGAATTCATTGGAGGCAAGAGTACCATTTGGAGATATTGATTTTGTAAAGTATGTTATGTCCGCAGACCCGGAATTGAAATTAAATAAATATGGAAAGGGAAAATATTTGCTTCGTCATGCATTTGAGGAAGGAGATTATTTGCCAAAGGAAATTCTTTGGAGAGAAAAGGCCGCATTTTCAGATGCTGTTGGACACTCTATGGTTGATTATTTAAAGGAATATGCACAAAAGCAATATTCAGACGAAGAATTTGAAAGCAGATGTAAAAGCTATACCTATGCCAGACCATTTACAAAAGAATCCTTATTATATAGAGAGATTTTTGAAAAGTATTATCCGGGTCAGTCTGAGATGGTTGCAGATTTCTGGATGCCGAACAGGGAGTGGGAAGGCTGTGATGTAAATGATCCTTCTGCAAGGGTACTATCTAACTATGGTGACAGTGGAAAATAGAATGGAGATGTCAAATATATCACTGGAAATATAAGCTGAAAAGACACAAAAAATTCACATAATTTATTAGCACTCATGCTTGACGAGTGCTAATAAAGGTGCTATAACATAATTAGAAACAGGAGAAAGAAAGAACCACGAGTTCATGATTCTTCCTAAACATCCCCAGTTTCAAAATATAATTTGAAAAAGGAGCGATGATTATGTTAACACCTAGTATTTTTGGAGAAAACTTATTTGACGAGTTCTTTGATGATTTCTTTGATTTTCCGGTATTTGATGATCGGGCAATGAAGAAAGCACAGAAAAAACTGTATGGTCGTCATGTTGCAAACATGATGAAAACAGATGTGAAAGAACAGGATGATCATTATGAAGTGGATATCGATCTTCCGGGATTTAAGAAAGAGGAACTTTCACTAGAACTGAAGAATGGATATTTGATGATCAATGCAGCGAAAGGTCTCGACAAAGAGGAAAAAGAAGAAAAGACAGGAAAATTTGTCCGTCGTGAACGTTACGCAGGCAGTATGAGCAGAGCGTTCTATGTGGGCGAGGATATCAGACAGGAAGATATTTATGCGAAGTACGAAAGTGGAGTATTAAGACTGTCTATTCCAAAACAGGAAGAGAAAAAAGCACAGATAGAAGATAAAAACTATATTGCTATTGAAGGATAAATGCCCTTCAAAAAATGATGGTAATGTGAATTTGGCCCGGAGTCATTATGGCTTCGGGCTATTTATATGGAACGATTAACAGAGATATGGAACAAGAATTTTGAAATACCTATTGACATGGTAGGTAAATAATGGATATAATACAGAAAACAAAAACCTACTTGAACGGTAGGCAATAAGGAGCTTGTTATGGGATTTTATTTTGAAAAGCTTGTACGAGAAAACTTTCGTTTTGGTCGAATGTGACAATCCGCAGTAAGCTAATTGAAATCATTGAAATTTATAAACGAAAGGAACTATATTATGTCAAAATACAGATTTGAAACACTTCAGCTTCATGTAGGACAGGAGGCTCCGGATCCTGTTACGGATGCACGTGCAGTGCCTATTTATGCAACCACTTCTTATGTTTTTCACGATTGTGCCCATGCGGCAGCACGTTTTGGACTTACAGATGCCGGAAATATTTATGGACGCTTAACCAACTCTACGCAGGATGTTCTGGAAAAGCGTGTTGCTGCCTTAGAAGGTGGTGTTGCTGCTTTGGCACTTGCTTCAGGAGCAGCTGCAATTACATATACCTTGCAGGCTCTGGGACAAAATGGTGGACACTTTGTTGCACAGAAAACGATTTATGGCGGCAGTTACAACCTGTTGGCACATACACTTCCGGGGTTCGGAATCACAGCTTCCTTTGTCAATATACATGATCTTGATGAAGTGGAAGCTGCTATTGAGGAAAATACAAGAGCGATTTACATAGAAACGCTTGGCAATCCGAACAGTGATATTCCGGATATTGACGCATTGGCTGCGCTTGCCCATAGACATGGTTTACCTCTTGTGGTAGATAATACCTTTGGTACACCGTATTTTATTCGTCCAATTGAGCATGGGGCTGATATTGTGGTACATTCTGCTACAAAATTTCTTGGAGGTCATGGAACTACTCTTGGTGGGGTCATTATAGATTCAGGCAAATTTGATTGGACTGCTTCAGGTAAGTATCCAGCCATCGCTGAACCGAATCCAAGTTATCATGGCGTTTCTTTTGTAAAAGCTGCAGGGCCAGCAGCCTTCGTTACTTATATCCGTGCAATTCTGCTTCGTGATACAGGAGCAACCATTTCTCCTTTTGCAGCGTTTTTTTTATTGCAGGGAATCGAAACACTGTCGCTGCGTCTGGAGCGTCATGCAGAAAATACGAAGAAGGTGGTAAAATTTTTAAACGCTCATCCACAGGTTGAAAGAGTGAACCATCCATCTCTTCCTTCCCATCCTGATTATCCGCTTTATCAGAAGTATTTCCCGAATGGTGGAGCATCTATTTTTACATTTGATATTAAAGGGGGAGTGAAAGAGGCTTACAGGTTTATAGATCATCTGCAGATTTTTTCATTACTTGCAAATGTAGCTGATGTGAAAAGTCTTGTGATTCATCCTGCGACTACAACACACAGTCAGCTTTCGCCGGAGGAACTGGCTGAGCAGGAAATTAAGCCAAATACAATCCGGCTTTCTATTGGAACAGAACATATAGAAGATATTATCAATGATTTACAGCATGGGTTTGATGCGGTAGAATAAGTAAAGGAGAGTGTTTGAGATGTCAAGAGTATATACTTCGGCAGAGCAGCTGATTGGAAAGACACCACTTTTGGAACTCACTCATATTGAAAAAGAATATGAGTTGCAGGCAAAAATTTTAGCCAAGCTGGAATACTTTAATCCAGCTGGCTCGGTAAAAGATCGTGTGGCAAAAGCAATACTGGATGACGCTGAGAGTACAGGCGGATTAAAACCTGATACAGTAATTATTGAGCCAACTTCCGGTAATACAGGTATTGGTCTCGCTTCTGTTGCAGCTGCCAGAGGGTATCGCATGATTCTTGTAATGCCTGATACCATGTCCGTAGAGCGACGTCAGCTTATGAAAGCATACGGAGCGGAACTTGTGCTTAGTGAAGGGGCGAAAGGCATGAAGGGAGCCATTGCGAAAGCAGAAGAGCTGGCCAATGAAATACCGAATAGTTTTGTTCCCGGACAATTTGTGAATCCTGCAAATCCCAAAGCCCATAGGGAGAGTACAGGCCCTGAAATATATGAGGATACAGATGGTAATGTGGATATCTTTGTAGCAGGCGTAGGTACCGGAGGTACAGTGACGGGTGTTGGTGAATATCTGAAAGCACAAAATCCGGATATTAAGATTGTGGCTGTTGAGCCGG
>JAGAOO010000047.1 GCA_017623675.1 Lachnospiraceae bacterium | reverse complement strand
TTTTGTGCGTAGGATTCTCCCAACTGATAAGCACTAAGTGGCTTTGCCATAAAAAAGACTATAACAAATGTTACTGTTATCACTACTGCCATAACAATTACATTGTCCCATGTCATTCCGGAAAAGCTGCCTCTTGACCAACTGTGCAGATTTACAATTTCCGCATCATTTGCAAAGGTCACTACCAACTCTGTAACAGCCGAACAAATATAACCAATCATCACGCCACTTACTACCAGCATGGACATATTATTCACCTTACGGGACATCAAAAGTACAAAACCCATGGATATCATGGCACCCAGAAAAGCTGCGGCAATCAATGTCACCGAACTGACTCTGATAGCCTGTCCCATTAAAAACACCATCACAAGTGCTACAACCATTTTGGCTCCCGAAGAAATTCCTAACACAAAAGGTCCTGCTATGGGATTGTGAAAAAAGGTCTGTAATAAATACCCTGCCAAAGCCAATGCTCCCCCCAAAATCATTGCCGCCATGGTTCTGGGCATACGAATATCCCACAAGATTCTGCCATTGTTAATTTGCTGACCACCTATAGATGCCATGATATCTTCCAGAGAAATTTTCACAGTTCCAATACACACATTCATGGCTACAAGAACAAGTACACTAATGCTAAGCAAAAGAAATGCAATGATATACCTTATTTTTCTACTATGCTGCATATAATGCCTCCTCTACTCTAAGCGGAACAAATATTCCATTTCTGCCTCATCTTCTCCTTGAAGCATGCCATGTATGTCTTCAATCAAGTAGCCAATAGACATGGACTGCTGATACATATCGTTGGTGGTACACCATACATTACCGTTCTGTACTGCCTTAAAATCTTCCAGCACAGCACATTTATCCAACAGTTCTTCTATGGAATTCACCCCACCGTCAATCGAACTGTTATAAATGATATAATCCACATCCTTTGCACTGTTATAGAACTCTTCGACCTGCATATTCATGGTAGAACGACTTGACTCCGGATCGCCCAAATTCTCAAATATATACTTGCCGCCTGCCAATTCAATCATTTTGGGTACATAATCAGAAGCTTGCCTTACCTGCACCAGACCATTGGATGTAATATAGAAAAAGGCAATCGTTTTTTCTGTTGGTTCATCCGTAGATACATCTTCTAAAATGGCCACTTGCTTAGAAAACTCTTCTTCTGCCTCTGTTTCTTTCCCTAGCAATGCACCATAAAATTTTATCCATTCTACTCTTCCAAGAGGATGTTCTTCATAACTAGAGTAATCTATAATTAGCGGAATCCCAAAATCTTCCAGCATCTCTTTTACCTCCGGGGAATGAGAAATCATCATATTTTCGATGGCAAGAGAACAATTCTCAGAAACAATTAACTCATAATCTGGTTTATTATATTTTCCGGCATATAACATATCCCCATTTGCCATAGCTTCATTTGCAGATTCAATATACCAATTCCCTTCCTTTTGTCCGGAAAGTCTGATGGTATCCACTGCATCCAAAGAGTCAAACATATCCATTACCGCTGTCGCTACCAGATACAGATTTTCTATGGGCTGTTGCATTATGTACACATCCTCATCTAAATCTTCCGGAACCGCTTTCCCTTCCGGAACAACCAAAAGTTTTGTACCATCCTTTACCGTTAAAAGTTTATAACCACCAACATAATAATCCACAGAGAAATTCTCTGCGTATTTCAGCTCCATGCTGCTTTCATATACAAGCTCTACCTGTTTTTCATCCCTGCTTTCTGTTTGTTCCAATACTGTGGGATTTTCACTCGTTTCGGATGAAGTATTTTCCACAGAATCGGAAGAAGGACTGCCACAGCTACACAGCCCAAGCAGTCCCATCAAAAGTATACAGCATATTGTTGTTATCTTTTTTCTTCCTGTCATTTATTCGCCCTCTTATTTAACCGCCTCTATTGTATCCGAGCAAAAAGTAATTAAATACTCTATCTCATGCGGTCTACTCATCGCCACAGTATCACCTATAACACTCATCGCTTCGTCAAAAACTGTAACAGGAATTTC
>JAGAOO010000046.1 GCA_017623675.1 Lachnospiraceae bacterium | reverse complement strand
GGACCCACGAAGTGGGAGGATTCCTTACGACCTACGTGCACATCAGTGCACTACCCGTAAGCACGAAGTGCGATTAGCGTGTCTGCGGTAACTATCTGTCATCAGAAACCGATAAGGCGACTAAACCAACAAACCTTAATTTACACTAACATATTTTGAAAGGAGTAACCCATGGAATATCAATGGCCATCCGGCATTAAACGAACCAGACAAAGAGAAGATGTATTTCGAGTGCTGACCCAGGCAGAGGAACCCATGACAGCCATGGAAATTTATCATAGAGTCGTTGCAGAAACGAAGGATACCAATTATGCAATTTCCACGATTTACCGTTCGCTGTCAGCCTTCGAGGAACATAATCTGATTGAAAAAACCACGTTGATGGGGGAAGATATGGCGGTGTATGAGTGGAAACGGGAACAGCATAAGCATTATGCAATCTGCTTGAACTGTCGTCGAAAAATCCCACTTAAGGAATGTCCAATGGAACATATTCCTATTTGTACGAATCTGGATGAATTCACAATTACAGGACACAAATTGGAGTTGTATGGTTATTGCAAGGGGTGTCAATCCCAAGAAAAGAACAATTGAATATTTACGACAAATCCATAGGATGATGTAAAAAAAGTTGAAATATTTTAAAAATGGTTGTATGATTGCAACAACAGTTTGCGTGATACGAGAAGATAGGAGGCATTGGTATGAATAGTCGGGCAATGATGGAATTAGATGAGGAACTCAATGCACAATTTGATGATTTAGTGAAATATTGTATGGTTTCCGGTGCAATCAATCAGGAATTATATGCAGAATATGATGTAAAACGTGGTTTGCGTGATTCAAATGGTAAAGGTGTATTAACCGGTTTAACAGAAATTGCAGACGTGGTTGCTTATAAATTCGATGAGGGTGCTAAAATCCCTTGTGATGGTAAGTTGTATTACCAAGGATATGATGTACAGGAATTAATTAAAAGCTATGCAGACCGCCGCTTTGCATTTGAAGAAATTACATACCTGTTATTGTTTGGTGACCTTCCAAATCAACAACAGTTAAAAAGCTTTATTGATATTTTAACCAGTTTACAGGAACTTTCCGGTAATTTTATTCGAGATGTAATTATGAAGGCTCCAAGTGCGAATATTATGAATGGCTTACAGCGTTGTGTGTTGACATTATATTCCTATGATGAAAAGCCGGATGATATTTCGGTTCCTAATGTATTACGGCAATCTTTACAGTTGATAGGAAAGATACCTTTAATTTCGGTATATTCTTATCATGCATACCGTCATATTCATTGTGGTGAAAATCTGGTAATTCGTACCCCGGATAAAAATATGTCAACGGCAGAGAATATTTTGCAAATGCTTCGCCCAGATGGTAAATTTACAGAGTTAGAAGCTAAGGTATTAGATATTGCTTTAGTACTGCATGCAGAACAT
Organism: Lachnospiraceae bacterium; assembly: GCA_017623675.1. Classification (GTDB taxonomy): domain Bacteria; phylum Bacillota; class Clostridia; order Lachnospirales; family Lachnospiraceae; genus CAG-632. The sequence continues at coordinate 106,540 of JAGAOO010000046.1, read as the reverse complement.
GGTGGTGGTAATAATTCTACATTTACCAATCATGTTGTTACCTCCTCCGGTACAGATACGTATTCTGCAGTTGCAGCATCCATTGCTTCTTTGAAGGGACCAAGACATGGTGGTGCAAACCTGAAAGTGCAGCAGATGTTTAAGGATATTAAGGAGCATGTTACTGATTTGAAAAATGAGGATGAACTGCGTTCTTATCTTCGAAAGATATTGAACAAAGAAACCTTTGACAAAGCCGGCTTAATCTATGGTATGGGTCATGCAGTATATACGGAATCTGATCCAAGAGAAGTGGTTTTGAAGGAATATGCTGAAAAATTAGCCATTGAAAAGGGTTTACATGAAGAGTTTGAATTTTATGACCGGGTAGAACGCCTGGCAAAAGAAGTTATTGCTGACCATCGTCGGTTATTCAAACCATTGTGTGCAAATGTAGATTTTTACAGTGGCTTTGTATACAGTATGCTGGGAATTCCGGAAGAATTATTTACACCAATCTTTGCAATTTCCCGTATCTCCGGTTGGAGTGCACATCGGTTGGAAGAATTGGTAAATAAAGGAAAAATTATTCGTCCGGCTTACAAATTTGTTGGTGTACACAAGAAATTCTATGATATTGATGAGAGATATTGGTAATACTAGGACGAGAACATTTGAGAGGAATACACATGTTAGAGTTAAGAAATATCAGTTATCAGGTGGAAGATAATCAGCTTGATATTTTGAAAAATATAAATCTCACCATTGATGAACGGTTTGTAGCTATTACAGGTCCGAATGGGGGAGGTAAATCTACATTAGCCAAAATAATAGCAGGAATTGTCTCACCAACATCCGGCCAGATTCTTTTGGATGGAGAGGATATTACGAATTGTAATATAACGGAACGCGCAAAGAAAGGGATTGGCTATGCATTTCAACAACCTGTTAAATTCAAGGGGATTACCGTTCGTGATTTAATTACCCTTGCCTCAGGTAAGCAAATTGGAATTACGGAAGCCTGTAATTATCTGGCAGAAGTAGGGCTATGTGCAAAAGATTACATTAATCGGGAAGTGAATGACAGTTTATCCGGTGGTGAATTGAAACGAATTGAAATTGCAATGACGATTGCAAGAGGTGCCAAATTTACGATTTTTGATGAACCGGAGGCTGGTATTGACCTATGGAGCTTTAATAATCTGATACAGGTGTTTGAAGACATGTATCAGAAAATCAATGGTTCCATTCTCATAATTTCTCATCAGGAACGAATACTAAATATTGCTGACAAGATTATCGTAGTGGCAGATGGTAGAATTACTCAGACAGGAACAAGGGAAGAAGTATTGCCGGGACTGCTGAACACTTCCAGTGCTGCGTGTAAAACCTTAATGGAGAAATTGGTTTAGGAGGACGGCTATGGATAAGATACAACAGACATTATTGGAACAGATTGCTGACCTTCACACAGTACCGGAAGGAGCTTATAATATTCGGGCAAATGGTGCTTTGGCAGGCAGAAATACCACTGCTAATATTGATATTGTTACAAAAGAAGATAAACCGGGTATTGATATCATAATTAAACCGGGAACGAAAAATGAAAGCGTTCATATACCGGTGGTTTTGAGCCAGAGTGGATTGAAAGACATGGTATATAATGATTTTTACGTTGGCGAAGATGCAGACATAACAATCGTTGCCGGCTGCGGTATTCATAATTGTGGTGTGGATACTTCCGAACATGACGGCATTCATACCTTCTATCTGGAGAAGAATGCCAAGGTGCGTTATATTGAAAAGCATTATGGTGAAGGAGAAGGAACCGGAAAACGGGTTTTGAATCCAACTACCGTGATTCATGTTGGTGAAGGTGCCTATCTGGAAATGATAACCGTACAGATTAAAGGTGTAGACTCTACTGTTCGGAATACTTCCGGTGATTTGGCGGCAGGAGCCACATTGGTGGTAAAAGAAAAAATCATGACTCATGGAACTCAATATGCAGAAACGAATTTCAGCGTAGATATGAATGGCGGAGGCTGTAGTGCAAGCGTATCTTCCCGTTCGGTTGCAAAAGATAAGTCTGTTCAATGTTTCCAATCCATTATTAATGGAAATGCACCTTGTTCCGGTCATACCGAATGTGATGCCATTATAATGGATGAAGCAAAGGTAACTGCAAAACCGGAGTTGACTGCCAATCATATTGATGCAAGTCTGATTCATGAAGCAGCAATTGGCAAGATTGCAGGGGAACAACTGATTAAGCTTATGACCTTAGGACTTACAGAAAAAGAAGCAGAAGAGCAGATTATTAATGGATTTTTAAAGTAAATTTAGGGGATACCGGTCAGGTATCCCCTGTCATTATATACGACGTCGTATAGAATGATTAGCGATGTTTGGCAACTGCATTTACATATACATAAAAAGTGATTAGATACAAGCCTGATAATCCGACCAAAGCATATATGATTCTGGAAATCCAGGACATATTGCCAAAAATGAAAGCTACCAGATCAAAACTGAAGAAACCAATCAGCCCCCAATTAATGGCACCGATAATGGCAATGGTAAGAGCAATACAATCCAGCACCTTATTATTCATAATATCTACCTCCTTTTAGAGATAGTATTCAACTATGTTTTAAAAATTATTCCTTATGCAAGCAATGCTTATTAGGAAAGTTTTGTTAAATAAATTTAAAACCTAAATATGTTGGTTTAATTTAAAAAATTACCGGATTCATCACCATAAATCTGGTACTTAATAATCTGCATCCGCTGGTCAGTAGCAGTTATGATATCCGCACATTCCTTTAAATCGGCAGAAATCTGTTCTGCATTTTCCAAATCTTTTTTATAGCGGAGCTGATGATCCAAGCTTGCCCAGAAGTCCATGGCAATGGTACGAATTTGAACTTCCACCTGCATAGGTTGTTTGCGGTCTGACATAAACACAGGTACTTCCACAATTAAATGCAGGCTTCTGTAACCATTTTCCTTAGGATTTTGAATATAATCTTTGGTTTCAATTAGGATAATATCGTCCTGACTGGTTAACATACGTGCAACTTCATAGATATCATCAATAAATGAACATATAACTCTTATGCCGGCAACGTCATGAAGATTACAATGGATACTTTCCAATGAAATTTCATATCCTTTTGATTGTAATTTTTTTAATATGCTATCCGGAGATTTAATCCGGGTTTTGATGAAGGATATTGGATTCCTTTGGTATCGAACCGAAAACTCATCATTGAGTACTTCTAATTTGGTTTGAACCTCACGGATGGCACATCGATACATCATCATTAACTCCATATATAAATGTGCCTGGTCGTTAAAGGCATCAGGAATATTTAACAAATCAAATTCATTATTTGGATTTTGAGTTAATTTTTCCATAAAACGGTTCTCCTTTGTTCCTTCATGCATTAATGTAAAGAATTGATATTATAATGAATACTACATTAATTTTACCAAATAAATAGTATTGGGTCAATGAAGGCGAAATTGAGCTATAAAAAAATAATTGAAAAATATCCGTGGTTTGTTGGGGAAAATTCCCTTGCATTTTCGCTCAATTAATAATACAATATACTCGGCAGAAATTGGTTTTTATTTAGTATTTATGAAAACCATGAAATAAATTTACAACGGAGGGCTTGATATGAGCAATAATTCTCAATTGTCTGCAAGACAAAGAATCGCTTCGTTGTTAGATGACTCCAGCTTTGTAGAAGTAGGTGGTTATGTAACAGCCAGAAGCACGGATTTTAACATGGCAGACAAAGAAACACCAGCTGACGGTGTCGTTACCGGTTATGGCGTAATTGATGGTAACCTGGTATTTGTATACAGTCAGGATGCAGCAGTATTAAACGGTTCCATTGGTGAGATGCACGCAGCAAAGATTGCCAAGATTTATGATATGGCAGTAAAGATGGGTGCACCGGTCATCGGATTAATTGATTGTGCCGGTTTACGGTTACAGGAGGCAGTAGATGCTTTGAATGGTTTCGGTACCATTTATGCAAAGCAGGTTATGGCATCTGGTGTTGTACCACAGATTACAGCAGTATTTGAAAGCTGTGGTGGTGGAGCAGCAATCATTCCGGGCTTAAGTGATTTTACTTACATGACCAGTGAGAACGGTAAGTTATTTGTAAACGCACCAAACGTTTTAGACGGAAATCATGTTTCAAAGTTAGATACTGCTTCAGCAGCATATCAAAGCGAGAACTCCGGTAATATTGATGGTGTATTTGAAACAGATTTAGAAGTATTAGGACAGATTCGTCAGTTAGTGTCAATTTTACCTGCTAATAATGAAACGGACTTGTCTTATTCTGATTGTGAAGATGATTTGAATCGGGCAGTTGCAGTGGAAGGATATGTAAATGATGCAAAATCTTTATTGATTACAATATCTGATAATCAGTTATTTGTAGAAGCAAAGAAGGATTATGCAAAAGATATGGTAACCGGATTTGTACGTTTTAACGGAGCAACTGTTGGTTGTGTAGCAAATCAGGGAACCGAGGGTGGCGATGTTCTTTCTACCAAGGGTGCTTATAAGGCGGCGGAATTCGTTGCATTTTGTGATGCATTTGAAATTCCTGTTTTAACAGTAACGAATGTAAAGGGTTATAAGGCAACTGTAGAAGAAGAAGCCGGACTGGCAAAGGCAGTAGCAACTATGACAGCCGCATTTGCAGGTGCAACAGTACCAAAGGTGAACTTGATTACCGGTGAAGCATTTGGTTCTGCTTACACTGCAATGAATTCAAAGGCAATTGGTGCAGATATTGAATATGCATGGACAAATGCTAAAATTGCAATGATGGAACCGGAAGCAGCAGTAAAGATTATGTATGCTGATGAAATTGCAACCGCAGATGATAAGAAGGCAGTCATTGCTGAGAAGAAGAAAGAATTTGCACAGGAACAGGCAAGTGCAATGGCGGCAGCAAAACGCGGTATTGTAGATGACATTATTGTTCCGGATGCAACCAGAAAGAGATTAATTGCCGCTTTTGAAATGCTCTATACTAAGTGTGAAGAGAAACCGGCAAAGAAGCATGCATCAAAGTAGTGAGGTGACAACAGAATGAAGAAAAAACTTTTAATTGTTGCCCTGTTTTCTATGTTGCTATGTCTGTCTGCGTGTAATAAAGAAGTTGTTTTGCCGGAAGATTTTGATGCTTCCACATATAGTGATAAAGCCTTGTCTTTAACCATGGATGCAGTGCAGCAAAACGAACTAACATTGACAATCTTTGCAAATGATGCAGAGGATTATGTATCCAGTGAAGAATTGGGATTTGATGTAGAAGTATTCAAGTCGATTTCTTCCGGTACATTAACTGCAATGGAAGAATCTGGCGCACCGGTGAGTATGACCGGTGAAGTAGAATATACGGTTTCGGGAATTAACAAAGATATCGTAACAATCATTGTGCCGGTTGAATTTGAGAATCATACCGTACATTATGAATATACTTTCGAGCCAAATTCAAAGGCAGAATACAATCCTTTTGTGGATAAATATATTCTGACACAGGTAGTCGTAGCAACCCAGCTTAGCATGGGCGAGTTGATGAAGGAAGCAGGAATGAATACCATAATGGGTATGGGTATTGTATTCCTGGTATTGATTTTCATTTCTTTTGTTATTAGTCTGTTTAAGCATCTTCCGGGCAGCGGTGCAAAGCAACAGAAGATGACAGCAGAGAAGGAAACACCTGTTGCAGCACCTGCCAGTGCGCCGGTTGCAACACAGACAGCTTCCGATGAAAACTTAATGAATGATAAGGAATTAGTTGCTGTTATCACAGCAGCGGTTATGGCAGCCAGTGGAAGTGGTTCTGTAATAACCAGTAGTGATAAATTAATTGTACGTTCAATCAAGAGAGTATCTCGATAATAGTAGGAGGACATAAAAATGAAGAATTATAGAATTACCGTTAATGGTACCGCTTATGATGTAGCAGTTGAAGAATTAGGTGCAGGTGCAGTTGCAGCAACTCCTGCAGCAACACCGGTAGCAGCTGCTCCTGTTGCCGCACCGGCAGCAACGCCGGCCCCTGTTGCAGCTCCGGCCGCAAGTGCAGGTGCAGGCAGCATTGAAGTAACCGCACCGATGCCGGGAAAGATTTTGGCAGTTAAGGCTTCTGTTGGACAGGCAGTAAAGAAGGGCGATGTTGTATTGATTCTGGAAGCAATGAAGATGGAAAACGAAGTAGTTGCTCCGGAAGACGGAACTGTTGCAAGCATCAATGTTTCTGTTGGTGCGGCTGTTGAAGCTGGCGATACTTTAGCTACATTAAACTAAAGCACTGTCAAACGACTTAATTCTGACAGGAGGAAAATAAATGGATTACATTTTATCAACCTTGCAAAATCTTGCAGATCAGACAGCTTTTTCCACATTGTACTGGGGAAATTACGTTATGATTCTGGTAGCCTTGGTATTCTTATATCTGGCAATTGCAAAGGGATTTGAACCATTACTTTTAGTACCAATTGCATTTGGTATGTTACTTTCCAATATGTTTCCAAGCATTATTGAACAGGGTGGTTTGTTACACTACTTCTATATGCTGGACGAATGGAGTATTTTACCGTCCTTGATTTTCTTGGGAGTTGGTGCCATGACAGACTTTGGACCATTGATTGCCAATCCAAAGAGCTTTTTGCTGGGTGCGGCTGCACAGTTCGGTATTTATGCTGCATATTTCCTTGCAATCTTTATGGGCTTTGATGGAAAAGAGGCTGCGGCTATTTCCATCATTGGTGGTGCAGATGGACCTACTTCTATTTTCTTAGCCGGCAAGCTGGGAATGGGCGGAACCTTAATGGGACCGATTGCGGTGGCAGCATATTCATACATGGCATTAGTTCCAGTAATACAGCCACCATTTATGAAGTTATTTACAACAGAAAAAGAGCGTAAGATTAAAATGGCTCAGTTACGTCCGGTTTCTAAGTTAGAGAAGATTTTGTTCCCTATCGTAGTTACCATTGTAGTTGTTTTGATTCTTCCAACAACAGCACCTTTGGTTGGTATGTTGATGCTTGGTAATCTGTTCCGCGAATGTGGTGTTGTAAAGCAGTTAACCGAAACTGCTTCCAATGCATTGATGTATATCGTAGTTATCTTATTGGGAACCTCTGTAGGTGCAACAACCACTGCACAGGCATTCTTGACTTGGGATACATTAAAAATCGTATTCTTAGGTTTGGCAGCATTCTGTATCGGTACAACCGCCGGTGTATTGTTTGGTAAGTTGATGTGCTGGGCAACAAAGGGTAAGGTAAATCCTTTGATTGGTTCTGCCGGTGTATCTGCGGTTCCGATGGCAGCACGTGTTTCCCAGAAGGTTGGTGCAGAAGCTGACCCTACAAACTTCTTATTAATGCATGCAATGGGACCAAATGTAGCCGGCGTAATCGGTACAGCAGTTGCTGCCGGTACATTTATGGCAATCTTTGGTGTGAAATAAGATTCAGAATCGAATAACAACATATAAAGGAGGACTATTATGGCAGTTCAGACAGCGGCTAAGCCGATTAAGATTACCGAAACTGTGTTGCGTGATGCACATCAGTCATTAATTGCAACTCGTATGACAACAGAGCAAATGTTGCCAATTATCGATAAAATGGATAAGGTTGGTTACCATTCCGTAGAGTGCTGGGGTGGTGCAACCTTCGATGCTTCCCTTCGTTTCTTGCATGAAGATCCATGGGATCGATTAAGAAAGTTAAAGGATGGATTTAAGAATACAAAGCTTCAGATGTTATTCCGTGGACAAAACATTTTAGGTTACAGTCCATATGCTGATGATGTTGTAGAATACTTTGTACAGAAGTCTATTGCAAATGGTATTGATATCATTCGTATTTTTGACTGCTTAAATGACTTAAGAAATCTGCAGACAGCAGTAAAGGCAGCAAATAAAGAAAAAGGACATGCACAGGTTGCATTGTCTTATACCTTGGGCGATGCTTATACTTTGGATTACTGGAAGGATATGGCAAAGCGTATTGAAGATATGGGTGCAGACTCTATCTGTATCAAGGATATGGCCGGATTATTAGTACCTACTCAGGCAACTGAATTGGTTCAGGCGTTGAAGGAAGGTTCGAACCTGCCAATTCAGCTTCATACACACTATACTTCCGGTGTGGCTGCAATGACTTATATGAAAGCAGTTGAGGCAGGCTGTGATATCATTGATACTGCAATGTCTCCACTTGCTATGGGTACTTCCCAGCCTGCAACAGAGGTTATGGCAAAAGCATTTGAAGGAACGGAATATGATCCTGGATTTGACCAGAATTTATTAGCAGAAATTGCTGATTACTTCCGTCCAATGCGTGAAGAGTGGTTAGAGTCCGGTTTGTTAAGTCCAAAGGTAATGGGCGTTAATATTAAGACTTTGTTATACCAGGTACCTGGTGGTATGCTTTCCAACATGGTATCACAGTTAAAGGAAATGAAGGCTGAGGATAAATATGATGAGGTATTAGAAGAGATTCCTCGTGTTCGTAAGGATTTTGGCGAGATTCCATTGGTTACACCTTCTTCTCAGATTGTTGGTACACAGGCCGTATTGAATGTAGTATCCGGCGAGAGATACAAGATGTTGACAAAAGAATCTAAGGATTTGTTAGTTGGTAAGTATGGTCAGACTACAAAGCCTGTGAATGCGGATGTTCAGAAGAAAGCATTGGAATCATTAGGCATGACAGAACCAATTACCTATCGTCCGGCAGATGATATTGAGCCACAGCTTGAAAAGCTAGAGAAGGAAATGGCACAGTATAAGCAGCAGGATGAAGATGTTCTTTCATATGCGTTGTTCCCACAGGTAGCGACCGAATTCTTTAAGTATCGGGAAGCACAGCAGAAGAAGGTTGATACTTCTGTAGCAGATACCGAGAATAAGGTATATCCGGTTTAATGGTTCGGTATAGTATTTAGAATATTATGATAAAGAGGTTGTTGTGTGATGATTCACATGGATTGTCGCATTGGCAACCTCTTTTAAATCAGTTAGGAGTAGGAATAGATGGAACGGATGATTGTAATTGGTGGCGGAGCTGCGGGAATGCTCGCTGCTATAATAGCTGCCAGAAACGGCAAACAAGTAACCCTGTTGGAAAAGAATGAAAAATTAGGCAAGAAGTTATTTATTACAGGAAAAGGAAGATGTAATCTTACCAATGCCTGTGATATGGAAGATTTGTTTCGGAATATAGTTACCAATCATAAGTTTTTATACAGTTCCTTATATGGTTTTGATAATCAGACAACCATGGATTTCTTTGAAGGATTGGGTCTGCATCTAAAAACAGAACGGGGGAATCGTGTGTTCCCGGAATCTGACCATTCTTCAGATGTCCTTCGTGTATTGGAGCAGGAATTACGAAAGCAGAAGGTACAGGTGAAACTACGAACGGAAGTAAAGGAGATTTCTGTCTGCGACAGTGTAATTCAAGGAGTCGTTTTATCGGATGGAAGCAAGTTAAATGGAGATAAAGTAATTGTAGCTACCGGTGGGTTGTCCTATCCAAGCACCGGTTCTACCGGTGACGGATACCGATTTGCAAAAACTGCAGGGCATACCATACAACCATGCAGTCCGTCTCTGGTGCCAATGGAAACGGAAGAGACATGGTGCAAGGAAATTATGGGATTAACCCTTAAGAATGTGTCCGTCACTTTAAACTGTGGAAAAAAGAAGATATATGAAGGCTTTGGAGAAATGCTGTTTACACATTTTGGTGTCAGTGGTCCTTTGATTTTAAGTGCTAGTGCATATACAGGTAAATATTTAAACGAATCCTTAGTATTAAAGATTGATTTAAAACCGGCATTGTCGGAATCACAGTTAGATGAACGGTTACAAAGAGATTTCTTCCGTTATCAAAACCGGCAGTTACAGAATGCCATGGACGACCTGCTCCCAAAGAAATTAATTCCGATTGTCATTGCTTGTAGTCAGATTTCACCAGATAAGAAAGTGAATATCATTACAAGAGAAGAACGCCTCCAATTGGTACAGACCTTGAAAGGCTTGCCATTGCACATAACAGGATTTCGAGATTATAAAGAGGCTATCATAACGCGGGGTGGTGTGAATGTGAAGGAAATTAACCCACAGACGATGGAATCCAAATTGGTGAAGGGATTGTATTTTGCTGGAGAAGTGTTGGATGTTGATGCATTGACAGGAGGCTTTAACTTACAGATTGCATGGAGCACCGGTTATGCGGCTGGTAATGCTTAGTATTATAAATTAAGGTTTGCACGTAAGCTTTGAGCCATGCATGAGTATAACTGAATGACTCGGCGGGTGCTTGCACACGAAAGAGTCTATTCAGTTATACGAATATAGGGCGAATGCCCGTGACCGAGCCGAAACGTAGTGAAGGCGAGGTGGCATGGCTCAGGGTGTACTGATTAGTGTTCGGCTTCTGATGAAATACAGTCAGAATCTTCCATAATTTGTTGAAGCTTTCTCACACTTACCTACCAGATGATTCGTTATCATTGGTTTGGTAGGTAAAATGACTTGCAATTTAATCTGATTGCAAGTGAAATACCCACTAAATCAGTTTAGTAAGCTTGTTTAGTGGGTAAAAGAGCTTACAATGAGAAGCGTTTCTTTATAATTTACCTACTAGTTATACATTATGAAGACGTCTAGTAGGTAAATGCGTACCTGTAAGAAAAGCAAAACAGGGGAATTACCCACTAAATGTACGAAAATGTGAAGATTGGTAGGTAATTGATAATTGAGCGGATCTACATCAAGAATATATTTGATGCAGAATGCTCGTTAGTAGCATGAGCCATGCGTACCTCGCCTTCACTACGTTTCGGCTCGGTCGCAGGGCTTCGCCCTATGTGACAAAGTATGAATATGTCTGCTTGTGAGCAAGCTCCCATCAGCCAATTCAACTTTGTCACGCATGGCTCATGCCTAAACCGAAATTTGTAATAGCTAATTTCTCGTGGTATAATCATATAGCAAGTGGTTCAGATTAAGTATCTGAAAGTAATAGATAAAAATGTAAGGAAGGAATAATAGTATGGCAAGTGTTGCAATAGATGGACCGGCAGGAGCCGGCAAAAGTACAATAGCAAAGTTAGTAGCAAAGGAGTTACAGGCAATTTATGTTGATACAGGAGCCATGTATCGTGCCATTGCTGTTTATTTTCTTCGGAATCAATTAGACCCGGAGATGTCGGAGCAGGTGGAGCAGGCATGTAAAAATATTGAAGTTAGTATTAGCTATGAAAATGGTGCACAGCAGGTGTGGTTGAATGGTGAGAATGTTACACCATTTCTTCGGACGGAGGAAGTTGGTAATATGGCGTCCAAATCTTCTGCGAAGCAGCCGGTGCGTGATGCGCTGTTACAGTTGCAAAGAGATATGGCAGCTAAGAATACTGTTGTGATGGATGGAAGGGATATTGGAACCAATGTTCTTCCGAATGCTGAAGTAAAAATATACCTCACTGCATCTTCCGCAGAACGGGCCAGAAGACGATATGAGGAATTGAAGCAAAAAGGAGAGACATGTGACCTGGCACAGATTGAAGCAGATATTATTAAGCGAGACGAGCAGGATATGTCCCGTGCCATAGCACCATTAAAGCAGGCAGAGGATGCTTATTATCTGGATAGCTCGAATCTGACGATTGCTGAGGTTGTAGAGGCTATTCTGAATCAATGCAAGGAGAAGGGACTATGGAAATAATATTAGCAAAGACAGCCGGATTCTGTTTTGGTGTAAAACGAGCAGTTGATATGGTGTATGAACAGGTAAAAGAATCCAGTCCGATTTATACCTATGGTCCCATTATTCATAATGAAGAAGTGGTACGTGATTTAGAACAGCGTGGTGTCAAAGTAATTGAAGGTATGGATGAGTTGAGAAAACTTCAATCCGGAAGTGTTGTCATCCGTTCCCATGGTGTAGAAAAAAAGGTATATGACATCATTGAAGAACAAGGCTTGAAACTGGTTGATGCTACTTGTCCTTTTGTTCTTCGAATTCACAAAATTGTAAAGGAAGAAAGTGAGAAAGGAAATCGGATTCTGATTATTGGTAACAATGACCACCCGGAAGTAGAGGGTATTAAGGGCTGGTGTGCCAATGAACCGTTTGTTGTTGAAAAACCGGAAGACATTGATTTAATTGATATAAAACCAGATGAGAAACTGGTAATCGTTTCTCAAACGACATTTAATAACAAGAAATTTCAAGATTTAGTTGAAATTATATCAAAAAAAGGGTATGATAGTATTGCTTGTAATACGATTTGCAACGCAACTGAGGCAAGACAGAAAGAAACCGCACAGATTGCCAAGGAAGCAGATGCAATGATTGTTATTGGCGGTAAGAATAGCTCAAACACTCAGAAGCTATATGATATCAGCAAAAATGAATGTGCAAATACTTACTATATACAGACACTCGTTGACTTGGATTTGACTGCTTTTGAATCCGCAAGTAGGGTAGGTATTACTGCAGGGGCATCTACCCCAAATATTATTATTAAGGAGGTTCATGACAGCATGTCAGAATTAAGTTTTGAAGAATTATTACAGGAAGAAGAAAAGAACAGCATCCAGATTACTCCTGGAAAATTAGTGGAAGGTGAAGTATTAAGCGTTAAGCCGGAAGAGATTATTGTTAATATTAATTACAAGTCTGAAGGTGTAATTCCTAGAAGCGAATATACGAATCAGCCAAATGCTGATTTGACAACTATGGTTCAGGTTGGCGACAAGATTTCTGCAAAGGTTGTTAAGACCAACGACGGCGAAGGACAGGTTTTACTTTCATATAAACGTGTGGCTTTGGATTTGGCGAATGACAAGTTGGAAGCAGCTTGCGAGAATGGTGATGTATTAACCGGTAAGGTTGTACAGGTTTTAGATGGCGGTTTAACAGTTCTTTATGGTGAAAGCAAGGTATTTATCCCTGCAAGCTTAGTATCCGATACTTATGAAAAGAATCTTGAGAAGTATATGGATCAGGAAATTGAATTTGTAATCACAGAATGTAATCCTAGAAAGAGAAGAATCATTGGTAATCGTAAGATGTTATTGGTTGCTAAGAAAGAAGAAGCTCAGAAGGCATTATTTGATAAGATTGAAGTTGGAATGACAATTGAAGGTACAGTTAAGAATGTAACAGATTTCGGTGCTTTCATTGATTTAGGTGGAGCAGATGGCTTGTTGCATATCTCAGAGATGTCTTGGGGTCGTGTTGAGAATCCAAAGAAGGTTCTGAAGGTTGGCGATACTGTTAAAGCATTTATTAAGGATATTCAGGGAACCAAGATTGCGTTAAGTATGAAATTCCCAGAGCAGAATCCATGGGCAAATGCTGCTGAAAAGTATGCAGTTGGCAATACAGTAACCGGTAAGGTTGCAAGAATGACTGATTTCGGTGCATTTGTTGAATTAGAGCCGGGTGTTGATGCATTGTTACATGTTTCACAGATTTCAAAAGAGCATATCGAAAAGCCTGCTTCTGTTCTTTCTATTGGACAGGAAGTAACTGCAAAGGTTGTTGATTTCAAGGAAGCAGATAAGAAAATCAGCTTAAGCATTAAGGCTTTGTTGCCGGATGACGAAACAGAGGCTGAAGAAGCAGATAGTGCTGAGGAAGTGACAGAAGCTGCTGATGTTGTTGAGGAAACAACAGAAGAGTAATTTCTGTGTACTGTATTAAGAATGAATATGTTGAACTGTCGGAGTAATTCGGCAGTTCAATTTTTATCATCAATTCTATTGGAGGAAGCGGTATGACCGATTATGAACAATTCAAGAAAGATATATTAGAACTGACTGGAATTGATTTAAATGCATATAAAGAGCGTCAGATGAAGCGCCGAATCCATACACTTAGTACAAAATATGGATTTAAGACTTATAATGATTTTTTTCAGGATTTGAAAAAGAATGCGGAGCATAGAAAGCATTTTATGAACTATCTGACCATTAATGTTTCAGAATTCTATCGTAATCCACAACAGTGGGAGGTTCTGGAAAGCAAAGTAATACCGGAACTGTTGACGAAGAATAAACATGCATTAAAAATATGGAGTGCTGCCTGTTCCACTGGAGATGAGCCATACACAATTATCATGATTATGAAAGAAATGTTCCCAAATGTAAAGGTGAGTTTACTGGCAACAGATTTGGATGATAAGGTAATTGAGTATGCAAAGGAGGGGTGTTACGCTCAGAAGAGTATTGCGAATCTTCCTCAGAAATATGTACAAAAGTATTTTAAGAAAGAAGCAAATGGTATGTACCGGTTATCCCGGGAAATAATGGACTGTGTGGAATTTAAACAGCATAATTTGCTGGCAGACCGTTATGATACGAATTTTGATTTGATTGTATGCAGAAATGTGTTGATATATTTTACAGAAGAAGCCAAATTAGAGGTTTTTAAGCGTTTTCATAGTTCGTTAAGACCGGAAGGTTACTTATTTATTGGAAGTACGGAGCAGATTCTACAAGCCCGTTCCATTCATTTTGAACCTCAATTTTCCTTCTTCTATAAAAAAGTATAGATGATACCGAAAGTTAAAATAAGCAATTTATATAATTAAGCCAAAAATCAGAAGACATTTCTTCAATGTCATTTAGCTCTACATATTGTTGTGTATCCGTATAGTTGTGCTTATAGATGTGCAATGTGAGTGATTTCATTTTGGAGGGGATTGCAAGAAAGAGCCCCTCCTTTTTTATATATGCATTGCTTTTTTTTGCTTTTTCCTTGCAAGAATTGTCTACATATGCAGCTAAGCTTTTATGAATAACTTTATCTTCTATTGGAAGATAGTAGTAATCTTTCCAGTCAGACAGAAAATATTTTAATTCCTCTTGTACAATCGGGATGGTTATAACTGCCTCATGTTCAAATCCATGGAAGGAATAATTAGGAGTGTTGCAGAGATAACGTATTGGAAGAGGATTGTTCAGTTGCAGTAGAAGCTTGTATTCCTGCTTTACTTGGAGTATATCCTTTAATTCCCAGTTATGCCTGGCTAATCCCTGAAAATTCAACAAGGAAAGCATAGGAACCATAGCTTTGATATCTTCATAATTATGCTGAAAAAGCAAATGTTCCATTGTATCAGATGGTTTGTTCAAGTACTTGTGATATACCTGTATTAACTCGCCACCGTTATAGGTATCCTTACGGTTAATTCCCAAGGCCTTCTCTAATGTCTGTAGTTTAAGATTTGGCAGGGAAAGTCCATTTCGATAGGGCTTTATAACCTGGTAAAGATCTAAGCTTGTGCAGGCGTTTAATGCATCAGTATTAGAAAGTGGCAAACCTAAAGATTGATATTGCCGGCATTTTTCCACAAGATAAGGAACATCAAAATGATCTCCGTTAAAATGAAGAATCGTAGTAAAGTCTTTTAATACGCTGAGAAACTCTGAAAGAATAGCATATTCAGACCGTCCATCATTATTAAATAGAATTCGATAATTCCATTGACTGTTGAAATAGCAATATCCAATCATATATACCATGCTATTCCTCGGTGATAATCCGGTGGTTTCAATATCAAATAGCAGAGTATGCTTCGGTTCAAACCAGTTCTTGGTCTGAATGTCAATTGCTTCTTCCCATGCGCCATTCCATTCTTTCATAGTGCCTACCTCCTCGTACATTATAGCAAAAAAGATTAAAAACAGCCAGTATTTATCCCTTTTCAGAATAGTAGCATAAAAAACAGAGAGTTTATCAGTTATTTTTTGATTAATACCAAAAACTATGATATAATGCTCGCATAAGCATGAACGCAAGGTCGAAGGATAAGCATTGACTGCTGGCAGGCAAGTGCTTATCAGAGAGCTTATGTGAGTGCAACGAACACCGAAAAACCGAAGGTTTTGAGGTGGCGTTCATGCGGAAAGAACGAATGGAGAAACGCAATGTTAGCATATATCAAAGGAACACTAGAAGAGATTCAAGATGATTCCGTAATTGTTGACAATCATGGAATGGGGTATCGGATTTTTACATCCGGAATGGATTTAGGAAGAATGCCTGCTCTTGGTGAGAAGGTTACCCTACATCTTCACATGAACATTCGGGAAGATGATATTAGTTTATACGGATTTTTGAATAAAGAAGCACTTCGATTATTTCAACTACTTATCAGCGTTTCTGGCGTAGGTCCTAAAGTTGCGATTGCCGTACTTTCTGCGTTAACGGTGAATGACATACAAATGGCTGTTATAAGTGGCGATGCAAAAGCATTGACAAAAGCAAACGGGGTTGGTACCAAGGGGGCACAGCGAATCATAATAGAATTAAAGGATAAGTTATCCTTAGATTCATTGTTGGAAGAAGATGTTCAGGAATCTACGGGGGTTCCGTTGGATACAGATGTGTTTACTACGACAGCAATGGCACTGACAAGCTTAGGTTATTCCCAACTGGAAGCGACGCAGGCAATCAGGCGAGTTGAGCATGCGGATGGAATGACAGAAGAAGAATTATTAAAGGCAGCTTTACGGAAGCTTGTTTAAGAATGTATAAAACCAATAGAGAATCTTAAGCAGAAGCTCTAATATAAAGATAAATGATGGAACGGGATTGGAAGAACAAAATGAACAATCGTGTGATAACAACTGAATTTATTGAGGAAGACAGTAAGCTGGAAAGTAGTTTGCGACCGAAGTACTTGGATGATTATATTGGACAGGAAAAGGTAAAGAATAATCTTAAAGTATTCATTGAAGCGGCAAAACAGCGTGGAGAGTCTTTAGATCATGTGTTGCTATATGGTCCACCGGGGCTGGGAAAAACAACACTGGCGTCCATTGTTGCCAATGAAATGAAAGTAAATCTGAAAATTACTTCCGGACCGGCAATCGAAAAACCGGGAGAATTGGCAGCTGTTTTGAATAATTTGTCCGAACATGATGTGTTATTTATTGATGAAATTCATCGTTTAAATCGCCAGGTTGAAGAAGTACTTTATCCTGCCATGGAAGACTTTGCGATTGATGTCATGATAGGTAAAGGTGCGGCAGCCCGCTCCATACGGCTGGATTTGCCACATTTTACACTGATTGGGGCAACTACCAGAGCAGGTATGTTAACAGCACCGTTGAGAGACCGATTCGGTGTTGTGAATCGTTTGGAATTCTATACCAATGAGGAATTAACAGAAATTATCGAACGTTCAGCATATGTATTAGGAGTATCATTGGACTCGGCGGGAGCCGGTGAGATTGCCAGACGGTCCAGAGGAACACCGCGTCTTGCAAATCGCTTATTGAAGCGGGTGCGGGATTTTGCAGAGGTGGAATATCAGGGTGAAATCACCTATGAGATTGCTCGAACTGCTTTGGATCGTTTAGAGGTTGATACTATGGGCTTAGACGAGACAGATCGACATATGTTAAGGACTATGATAGAAAAATTCGATGGTAAGCCGGTTGGACTGGATACCCTGGCGGCGGCAATCGGAGAGGATCCGGGAACCATTGAAGATGTATATGAACCATATTTAATTAAAAATGGATTTATAAATCGTACCCCTAGAGGTCGAATGGTAACAGAATTGTGTTACCGACATTTTGGATTAGAAGCAATGATACCAAGAGAGGATTAAGGAGGAACCTATGGCACAGAAGAAAGATATTCCGGTAATTATTAATGGGAAGGTATATACCTTAAGTGGATATGAAAGTGAAGAATATCTGCAAAGTATCGCAATGTATATTAATAATAAAATTACAGAATGTAAGAGTAGTGAACATTATCGGAAATTAAATACAGAATACCAGGGTGTTTTGTTGGCTTTGAATATTGCGGATGATTATTTCAAGGTTAAGAAGCAGGCAGAGGAATCTGTAAAGGTGGAAGATGAGAAGGAAAAACAGCTTTATGATCTGCGCCACGAGGTGATTGAGACCCGGATTAAACAGGAATCTGCCTTGAAACTGGTTGAGGAATACAAGGAACAAGTCAATGCCTTGCAGAGAAAAATTATTCAACTGGAAGCGGAAAATGATAGAAGCAATAAAAAATAAGAAGTATATGATTAAAACAAAATCATAACCTGAGGCAGATATGTGGACAAAGAAACCGGAAATTCTGGCTCCGGCAGGCTCCTTTGAGATTATGCAGCAAGCATTTCAAGCTGGAGCAGATGCAGTTTATCTGGGCGGTACCAGTTTTGGTGCCCGGGCATATGCTGCAAATCTGACGGAGAAAGAATTGTTACGAGGAATCGAATATACCAAGCTGCATCATAAGAAGCTTTATTTGACGGTGAATACTTTATTAAAAAATGAAGAAATTGACCGTCTTTTCGTGTATTTGAAAAAGCCTTACGAAGCAGGATTGGATGCGGTCATTGTACAGGATATGGGTGTGGCTGCATTGATACATGAAATGTTTCCTGAAATGGAATTGCATGCCAGTACTCAGATGTCGTTGACTACACATTATGGTGCAAAGCTAATAAAGGAAATGGGTGCGGTGCGTATCGTGCCTGCAAGAGAATTATCGATAGAAGAAATTCGCAGGATAAAGCAGGAAACAGGATTAGAGATTGAAGTATTTGTCCATGGAGCGTTGTGTTATTCCTATTCCGGTCATTGTCTTCTAAGCAGTATGATTGGTGGTCGAAGTGGTAATAGGGGAAGATGTGCCCAACCCTGCAGGCAACAGTATTCTTTGCCGGATGGCACTTCGGGGTATTATTTAAGTCCTAAGGATTTGTGTGGTTTATCAGCCGTCCCGGAATTAATAGAAGCTGGTGTAGATTCATTCAAGATTGAAGGAAGAATGAAAAAGCCGGAATATGTTATTTCTGCAGTTGAAGCATATAAAAGAGCAGTAGAAGCCTATGTTTCGCAACAAACCTTTGATGTTGATTTGGAACGGGAACGACTGGCAGATATTTTTAATCGGGGTAATTTTACTGAGGGCTATTTTCATTGCCATAATGGAAAAGAAATGATGTGTGTAGACCGGAACAATCATAATGGTTTAATGATTGGTACGGTCGTTGGTGTGCAAGGTGGCCAAGTGAAAATTCATTTGCAGCGGAATTTGAATCGTGGAGATGTTCTGGAAATCCGTACACAACGAGGAAAGTTGATTGAACTGACTTCCGCTGAAATAGGAAGAGCGGGTAAAGAGGTATGGTTGAATGCCAAGCAATTGAAGGATATACAGCCGAACGATTTGGTATTTCGAACCAAAAATGCGTTGCTTTGTGAGACAATATTGGCTGAGAATTCTGTTTGTGGATTGAAAGAAAATATTCATATTTCTGTTACGCTAAAGAAAGAGTTATCTGCTATGATAAAAGCGGATTGCGGTGAAAAATCTGTAACAGTAACCGGTACAGTGGTAACCAAAGCCCAGAACCAGCCTTTAACAGAGGCTATGATTATTGAAAAACTGAACAAGCTTGGTGAGGCTCCTTTCGTTATTACGGACATTACGATTGATATGGATGAAGATTGTTTCTTTTCTATGAAAGAGTTCAATGCTTTACGAAGACAGGCTTTGGCAGAACTGGAACAAGTATGCTCTAGGGATAAGAAAAGACAGTTGAAAACACAGCCGACAGATTCTTTTGCAGGATGGAAGCAGAAAGAAAAACTTGAAAGGCAGACAAATATTGGAGAAGATGAGCTACCATTGGAAACAAGATTATCGGTTGCAGTTTCGACTTTGGAACAACTTGAAATGGTCTGTCAGTATCCGAATGTACAGAGAATAGAACTGGAATTGGAAGCTTTTTCTCCAAAAAAAACAGAAGAATTTATAAATAAGATTCGTCAATTTGGGAAAAAGGCATATATTAATCTGCCAAGAATGTTCCGCAGAAGCATGGAGCAGGAACTATTGGAATTACTTGACTTGAATCCAGATGGTTTCATTGTAAGAACCTTGGATGAACTGGCATTCTTGCGTGAAAAACAGGTTCAACCTCCAGTGATTTGTGATTATAGCCTTTATGCCTATAATTGGGTGGCTGTTAACCGATATCAGTCATTTATGTCCAATCTTCATCTGACTCTTCCTGTTGAATTGAATGGTTCAGAGATAGAAGAACTACTGTTACGAACACCGGAAACAGAATGGGAATGGATAATATATGGGTGTCAGCCGGTGATGATTACGACACAGTGTACCATTAAGAATACCACAGGCTGTTATCATGAGGGTAGAGATGTGTGCTTAAAAAATGACCATAAGGACGTATTTCGAATACATCCGGTCTGCAAATACTGTTATAATGTGATTTATCAGAAGGAGCCAACTTCCCTGATACCGGTTCGGCAGGAATTGAAGGAAAATCAGATTAAAACCTATCGAATTCTATTAACAACAGAAAGAAAATCGGAAATTAATGAAATACTGAATTTATCTTCTCGAACATCCGAAAATTCTGGTCACTATAAGAAAGGAATTGAGTAAGCAATATGGTAATTGTAATTGCGACAATTGCACAGTATGTCAGTATTATTCTGCTGGCAATCTATGGCTGGATGTGTTACAGCGTGTTTAAGCCAATGGACAAAGCTGCAAAGGATAAAAAACTGACTCAGCAGATCATATTAGTGTTCATCATTCACTTTTTATGGTATTTAACATTGTTTTTAAAGACGGAATCAATAAAAATACTATTATTATATGGCGCAGAAATTCTGGTGGCTGTATTGTATATGGTCTTGTACCACAGATGTTATCCGCATTCTTCACGGTTAATCACTAACAATATGTGTTTTCTGTTGTTATTTGGATATACCATGCTGACTCGGATTAATTTCAATCTGGCATTGAAGCAGTTTGCGATTTCAACGGTTACGCTGTTAGTTGTAAGTTTTATTCCTTTGATTATGTTGAAATATCGTAATTTGAGAAATTATTATTATGTATATGGTGTTTTGGGATTAATTGGTCTGGCTACAGTTTTTATTCCGGGTGAAGGTTTTATTCACGGAATTGAACAGTATGGTGCCAGGAATTGGCTTGCCTTTGATTTTGGTTTTGCTAATTTTTCCCTGCAACCGTCTGAATTCGTAAAAATACTGTTTGTGTTCTTTGTGGCCAGTATGTTTGCAAAGAGTACGGAATTTCGTCAAATTGTTATTGCAACAGGATTTGCGGCAGCACACATTGGTGTTTTGGTTTTGGAAAAAGATTTGGGTGGTGCACTGATATTTTTCGTTATCTATGTTACCATGCTTTATGTT
This sequence comes from Lachnospiraceae bacterium, assembly GCA_017623675.1. Classification (GTDB taxonomy): domain Bacteria; phylum Bacillota; class Clostridia; order Lachnospirales; family Lachnospiraceae; genus CAG-632. The sequence continues at coordinate 85,259 of JAGAOO010000046.1, read as the reverse complement.
GCAACCAGACGGCCCTTATATTTCTTTGGATGTATTGGTGGAGCATGCTTTCTGGGAGGAATAGCATTTATATTGTTCCGAAAGCAGTTGTTCCGGCATGTTCTGGTGCGGGTTCAGAATTGGATAAATCCATGGAATGATATTGATAATTCCGGTTATCAGATTGCCCAATCTTTATTTGCCATAGGCTCCGGTGGATGGTTTGGCTCTGGATTAAATGAAGGAATGCCGGAGGCAATACCTGTTCGGGAAAGCGATTTTATCTTTTCTGTTATTGCAGAAGAAATGGGGCTTTTGGCAGCATTAATTTTGATATTAATCTGCTTTAGTATTTTTATTGGTTTTATTACCATTGCAATGAAATGCAAACGTTCTTTTTATAAGAATATGGCATTTGGTTTTGCAGTTTGTTACATATTCCAGGTGTTGTTGAATATTGGAGGAGCGACAAAATTCATTCCTTCTACCGGTGTAACACTTCCTCTGGTCAGCTATGGACTGAGTTCTATTACAAGCACCTTAATTATATTCCAGATTATTCAAGGAATTTATATTATAACAAGTAAAGAGGCGGAAAAAATTGAGCGAGAAAAAGAAAAAATCGTCCTTGCGGCAGAATCCACAGGAATTCCTGTTGCGGGAAAAAAGACGAAGCGAAAAAAACAAAATAGCGAATAAGCCAATCCTGCTTATGACATATGTGTTTGCCGGTATTTTTTTACTGATGGTGTTATATCTTTGCAAATTCATGATTTTTGATAGTGAACGTGTGATTGCAAATTCCTATAATACCAGACAGGATAAGCTGGCAGAACGGGTGATACGCGGAGATATTGTAACCAGTGATGGAGTGGTTGTTGCAACGAATCAGTATCTGGACGATGGAACCTATTATCGTACTTATCCGTATGGGAATATGTTTGCACATGCAGTGGGTTTTTCTACGAAGGGTAAATCAGGTTTAGAATTAACCTCCAATTATTATTTGTTAACCTCCAATGCCAATATATTTGAGAGGACGACAAATGCGCTTCAGGATAAGAAGAATATGGGTGATACTGTTATCACTACATTAGATTATAATCTTCAAAGTACGGCTTACAATGCTTTGGGATATGGAAAGGGAGCAGTAGTGGTGATGGAACCGGATACAGGCAAAATTCTTGCTATGGTTTCAAAACCGGACTTTAATCCGAATGAAATTGATGCTATTTGGGAGTCTGTGACAACTGAGACAGAAGGAGAAGGCAGTGTTCTTTTGAATCGTGCAACTCAAGGGTTGTATCCTCCGGGCTCTACCTTCAAAACATTGACAACTTTGGAATATATACGTGAGAATCCGGACTGGGAAGATTATCATTTTATCTGTGAAGGAGAAGGTATTTATAACAATGTTGCCATACATTGTTATAATGGTACGATTCACGGAGAAGAGGACTTGGCAGACTCTTTGGCATTTTCCTGTAATACATCTTATTCCAATATTGGAACGAATTTGGATATGGATGAATTCCGGGAACTTTGTGAGGATTTCTTATTTAACGACAGCTTGCCATACGGTGGCAATTATAGCAAGAGTAGTTTTGTTCTGGATGGTCAATCGGATAAATCCCAGATTCCACAGACGGTTATTGGGCAAGGTGACACGTTGATTTCGCCTCTGCATAATGCTATGATTATGTCTACCATTGCCAATGGCGGTGTAATGATGAAGCCATATATGGTGGAACAGATTGTGAATTATGAGGGTGTGAATGTAAAGCGGTTCTCTCCATCCTCCTATAAACGATTAATGACACCATCAGAGGCGCAGGAAATGACAACTCTGTTGGAGGGAGTTGTGGATTACGGAACCGGATATGGTGTAAATACAGATGCATACACCGTGGCAGGAAAGACCGGAACAGCAGAATATAATTCGGAAGGCAAGTCCCATTCCTGGTTTGTAGGGTTTTCGAATGTGGAAAATCCTGATATTGTAGTTTGTGTTGTGATAGAAGATGCGGATACTTCCGGTATTCGTGCAACCTCCGTAGCACGTCAGATTTTTGATGCCTATTATCAATAATGGTTGAAATTAAAGTCCAAGCTTGGTATACTAGTAACGATAGCTAGTCACACCAGGAGGAATTGCAATGATTGAAGCAACAAGCTGTGGTGGTGTGGTAATTTTCAGAGGTAAGGTTCTTCTACTATATAAGAATTATAGAAATAAGTATGAAGGATGGGTCTTGCCAAAAGGAACGGTTGAAGAGGGTGAGGAACATGCTCAAACCGCTTTGCGTGAGGTACAGGAAGAAACCGGCGTACGTGCAACCATTATTAAATATATTGATAAAAGCAATTATATGTTTAATGCATCGGGAGACGTTGTTAAGAAAGACGTTCATTGGTATCTTATGATGGCTGACAGTTATTACAGCAAACCACAAAGAGAGGAATATTTCTTAGATTCGGGATATTATAAATATCATGAAGCATATCATTTATTAAAGTTCCCGAATGAAAAGCAGATTTTGGAACAGGCTTATGCAGAATATACGGAGCTGAAACGAAACAACCAATGGGGAAATAAGAAGTATTTTTAGAAAAAGAGACCCTGTGGTCTCTTTTTCAATTGAAATTTTTATAGATAGAGGGTAATTTTAATGAAAAATGATAAGAATAAAATCATTCGTCTGGTGTTGGCTTGTGTTTGCCTCTTGATTACATTATTCTGTGTTGTTTATCTTGGAAAATATTTTATGGAAATCAGGCAAAGTCAGAATGGTGTAAATGCTTTAAAAGGATTGATTATTGAGGAGGTAGATTCTTCAACGTCTGAGGAGAATACTGCTGATATTCAGCTTGTTGAAGTGAATGGCAGGATGGTACAAAAGAAATATGCAGAATTGTACAGGGAAAATCCTCATTTTATTGGCTGGATTACAATTCCGGATACAAAGGTAGATTATCCGGTTATGCAGAATATGGAGGAAAATGAATACTATATTAATCGGAATTTTGAACAGGAATGGGATGGTTCCGGGCTTCCTTTTATGGATATTCAATGCAGCTTTTCAGAACCAACAGCCAATCAGATTATATATGGACATAATATGAAATCGGGCACTATGTTTGCCGGTATATTAAAGTATGATTCACAGGAATTCTATGAAAAACATAAAACAATTACCTTTAATACCATTGAAGCGGATGGTGAATATGAGGTGATTGCAGCTTTTTATTCTCAGGTTTATGATGAGTCAGATACATTGCATTTTAAGTATTATCAGTTTTTTGATACAGATTCCGAAGAGGAATTCAATGAGTTTGTAGAGCAGGTGAAGGCTTTGACTCCGTATGAGATAGAAGCCACTGCCAGTTACGGAGATACCTTAATAACATTATCAACCTGTGCTTATAATACAGAAAATGGACGGTTTGCTGTGGTAGCACGGAAAATAGAGTAGGAAAGCTTTGTGAATCCATTGTGAAAACTTTACGTTTATTTTGCAGAAGAAAATGATTGACATTTAATAGATAATCATATATACTATCAGATGTTGATGCCAAAGCATCAAGGTTAATCGTAAGATTAGCTGCCGGCGTGTCGGAATGGCAGACGAGGCAGACTCAAAATCTGTTGTGGGCAACCACGTGCGGGTTCAAGTCCCGCTGCCGGCATTATACCCCTTGAGAGATCAAGGGGTATTTATTTTTAAAAGATTGATTTCTTGCAATCGAAGTTGGAATCGCATATAATGGATATATCGAGTACGGAGGATAAAATAAATGGAACTGTTTTTATTTATTATAGCAATTGTTCCGGTTGTGGTTCTGATGCTTTTGGTTTACTTTGGTGATAAGATTGAGAAGGAGCCAGTGTGGTTAGTTTTTGCTTTATTAGGAATGGGAATTCTTAGTACAATACCTGCAATCATTGCGGAGTACATTGGAGAATTTATTGTAGATTTGTTCTTTCATTCCTTTCCTTTGATTTATAATTTCTTTTTGTATTTTTTCGTAGTAGCAGTTGCAGAAGAACTATTTAAGTTTTTGTTTATGTTTGCCATTACATGGAAGAATAAACACTTTGATTATGTATATGATGGTGTCATATATGCGGTTTCAACCTCTTTGGGCTTCGCATTATTAGAAAACATCGGATATGTGTTTAGTACCCATTTTGAAACGGGATTTCTGAGTGGGTTGGGAACCGGTATTGGACGTGCGTTTCTTGCGGTACCTCTTCATACCGGAGTTGCCATATTCATGGGGTTTTTCTATGGAAAAGCTAAGGAAGCAATGTTTCAACATAAGATTGGGAAATGCTTTATGTACATAGGATTCAGTTTGCTAATCCCAATGTTTATTCACGGTTTGTATGATTTCTTGTGTAGTGCTGGTAATGTGTTATCATTTATAGTATTTATTGTATTTGTGGTTGCAATGTACGCTTTTACCATTACAATGGGGATTATCTTTTCGAAGAAGGATCACAACATTACCGGACATTTGAAGGTTAAAGTGACGAAGGATGGCTGGCTGAGATATGCTGTAACGGATCAAAGAGAAATCATGATTTTAGGTTTAACAAAACCATTTAATGGTCCGCTTTTAATCATTCCTGAAGAAATTGACCATTTTCCGGTACGTGTGATTGCACGTTCTGCATTTGCCTATACCAATATTGTAAATGTACAATTGCCGGTTAATCTGCGAGTGATTGAAGATACAGCATTTTTTAATTGCCCATATCTAAAAGAGGTTATCCTGCCGAATCAATTAATTGGAATTGGAAATTTTGCTTTTGAATATTGTTACAGTTTAAATCGGTTTTTGATACCGCATATTCAGTTTATTGGTAATCATGTATTTGATGGTTGTAATGACTTGACGGATGTGTTTTATCTGGGCAGCCAACAGGAGTGGAATCAGATACGAATTAATATGCAGGAAAATAGTAAATTGCTGACGGTACATTTTTATTATAATACGATACGGCAATAATAACGAAGCTGGTGAGACAGAATGAATTGTTTAGAAGCACAATCAAAAATTGTAGCATTTATTGAAGATAAATTAGAAGGTGGGGAACTGTTGGAATTTGTTCGGCATATCCGCAGTTGTGAAAATTGTGCTGAAGAACTGGAAATCTACTATACACTTTTAGTAGGAATGAAGCAATTGGATAATGACCAGGAGTTATCCAATGATTTTAAGGCACAAATGGAGGAAAAACTGAATGTAGAATATAAGCACATTCAGAATCGAAGAAAACTAACAGGCTCCACTATTGTACTTATTATTGCCGGAATCTGCACCGTAGGCTTTTTTGCTTATGAGAGCTATAAGAACACAAAATATTTGCAGGAACAGGCAGCTATCAAAGCAGCACAGCCCGAATATTACTATTATGAATCCTTTGGAAATTCTTTATTTCGGTCTGAAGAATATGAAATGTTTAATCTGGCAGACTATATGAATGAAGTGCAGAAAGAAAATAGTAGTTATTATGAACGATTAAGAATCTATCTGAATAATCAGGAAGGAGAAAATAAAGTTGAAGAAACTATTACTGATTGATGGACATAGCATATTGAATCGAGCTTTTTATGGCTTGCCGGATTTATCAAATTCTCAGGGTCTGCATACCAATGCAATCCTGGGATTTCTTAATATTATTTTTAAACTGTTGGAAGAGGAACAACCAACACATCTTTGCGTTGCTTTTGACGTGCATCAGCCAACCTTCCGTCATCTTCAATATGAAGCATATAAAGGAACCAGAAAACCAATGCCGGAGGAACTGCGTCAGCAAGTACCGGTAATGAAAGATGTTCTTCATGCTATGAATATCAGAACTGTGGAGCAAGGTGGCTTTGAGGCAGACGATATCATTGGAACGTTATCAAGAAAAGGTCTGGAACAGGGATTTCAAGTTACGATTGTATCCGGTGACCGGGATTTACTTCAATTGGCGACAGATGAGATTCAGGTGCGGATACCAAAAACTAAGCCTTCCGGAACCATTATTGAGAATTACTATGCAGTCGATGTCTTGGAACGTTATCAGGTTACACCAACCGAGTTTATTGATTTAAAAGGGTTAATGGGAGATGCTTCCGATAATATTCCGGGAGTTCCGGGAATCGGTGAAAAAACTGCAACAAAAATAATAGTGGAATATAAATCAATAGAAAATGCCTATGCACATATTGAAGAAATCAAACCAAATAAAGCTAAGGAAAATTTGCAGACATACTATGAGCAGGCACTTCTCAGTAAAGAATTGGCAACAATTAAACTGGATTGTCCGTTAGAAGTAACATTAGATTCCATGGAACGCGGGGAATTCTTTAATGAGAATTCCTACGAAATATTAAAGCAATTAGAGTTAAAAAGTATTTTGAATCGATTCTCCCAGCCAATGCAGATACAAGCTTTTGAAGCGAAGTTGCAGACAGTGGAAGATTTCACAGAAGTAGAAACCTTGTTTCAACGTGCAGGCGAAGCGGTCTCATTGGCAGTTCAATGTGTGTCAGGAGAGCAAGGCTTTTTAGGAGTTCTTTTGGCATTTCAGGCGGGACAGGGATATTTTGTTCCCATTGACGGTTTTGTAACGGAAGAGTATATATGTGACAAGATTGCAAATCTGTGGGAAGGACAGGCAAAGCTTATTACGATTGGATGGAAAAATCAGCTCCATTTCCTTGGTGACCGACTACGCAAAGGGCGTATTCTGGATTTGGCAGTAGCATGCTATCTCTTAAATCCGTTAAAGGACACTTATTACTATGATGATATTGCCAGAGATGTTTTGAATCTTACGGTCCCTTCCAAAACAGAATTACTGGGAAAATCAGAAATCACAGCATTTACTTTGCAGGAAGATTCTGTTCGGAAAGTATTAGGAAATGAAATTTGTGTTGCCTATCTGGCTGGTCAGAAAATTGAAGAAATGCTCTTGAATAAAAATATGTTGGATTTGTATTGGAATATTGAATGTCCAACTATATATTCTCTATATGATATGGAAAAATGGGGAATTCAGGTGCAAAAAGAGGCCTTAACTGAATATGGTGAACAATTAAACAGACGGATTCAGGAATTGGAGGCTTCCATACATGAGATGGCAGGAGAGAATTTCAATATCCAGTCTCCAAAGCAGCTTGGTGAAGTATTATTTGAACATATGAACCTTCCGGGAGGTAAGAAGACTAAGACCGGGTATTCTACCAATGTAGAGGTGTTGGAAAAGATTCAACAAGAACATCCGATTGTTCCAGCAGTGTTGGAATATCGTCAACTGACTAAATTGAAATCCACCTATGCAGACGGGCTGGCAAACTATATTCAACCGGATCAGCGAATTCATGGAAAATTCCATCAGACAATTACTGCAACCGGTAGAATCAGCAGTACGGAGCCGAATTTGCAGAATATCCCAATTCGTATGCCTCTTGGACGAATGATTCGCAAGGTATTCATACCGAAGGAAGGATATGAATTTATAGATGCAGATTACTCTCAGATTGAACTTCGGGTACTGGCTCATTTGTCAGAGGATCCTGTATTAATTGATGCCTTTTTGCATAATCGGGACATTCATGCCACAACTGCAGCAGAGGTCTTTGATGTTCCTATTGAGGAGGTAACTCCTTTACAGAGAAGAAATGCAAAGGCGGTTAACTTTGGGATTGTTTATGGTATCAGCGCCCATGGGTTGAGTCAGGATTTAAATATTTCCAGAAAGGAAGCCGGAGAATATATTGACCGTTATTTTGAGACTTACCCTAGGATAAAGGATTTTTTGGATAGACAGGTGGAAACGGCAAAACAGACGGGTGAGGTAGAAACCATGTACCACCGCATTCGTCCGGTGCCGGAAATTCAATCCAGCAATTTTATGCAGAGAAATTTTGGGGAACGGATTGCCATGAATTCACCAATTCAGGGAACTGCAGCAGATATTATAAAAATTGCTATGAACCGGGTGCGGGAACGCCTTATGATGGAGCAATTAGATTCCCGTTTGATTCTGCAGATTCATGATGAATTGTTAATAGAAGCTAAGAAAGACGAGATTTCGGTTGTAAGCAAGCTACTGAAGGAAGAAATGGAGCAGGCGGCTGTTCTTTCTGTACCGTTAGAGGTAGATGTACATGTTGCCAACAACTGGTATGATGCGAAATAAGACAAAAAGGATAAATGAATATGAAGATTATTGGGATTACCGGGGGGATTGGTGCAGGAAAAAGTACCGTCTTGTCAATATTAAAACAGGAATATGATGCACATGTAATTGAGGCAGATAAGGTCGCACATGATTTGATGAAGCCGGAACAACCTGCATATCGAAGAATTGTAGAAGCATTTTCTGATGCCATTTTGGATGAAACAGGAGAAATAGACAGGGCAAAATTATCTACAATGGTATTCCACAAAGCGGAACGGCTTGAACAACTGAATAACATTGTACATCCCGAAGTAAAAGATTATATTCAGGCGGAGATTCGTCACTATCTCCAGATGGGAAATACAGCTTACTTTGTTATTGAAGCAGCTTTACTGATTGAGGATGGTTATACATCCATTTGTGATGAATTATGGTATATTTATGCACCTGATGAATTAAGAATAAAACGATTAATGGAATCCAGAGGATACAGCAGGGAAAAGTGCGAAGCAGTTATGCGTAATCAATCCTCGGATGCATTTTATCGTAAACATTGTGATTATTTTATTGAGAATGGAAATGACCTTGACGATACGAAAAAACAGATAGATGAATTGTTGAAGAAACATTGAATTTATGATAAAATGAAATGATACTAAGTTACGTAGGAGGCAGTATGGCAACATTAACAAAATATCCACAGTCGTTGGTGTTTGGATTGGATATCGGCACCAGAAGTATCGTGGGAACAGTTGGATATCAGGATAGAGAGGGTTTTCATGTTGTTGCCCAATGTGTAAAATTACATGAAACCAGAGCCATGTTAGATGGTCAGATTCATGACATAGGAACAGTGGCAGAAGAAATTGCCTATGTGAAGTCAGAACTGGAGTTACAGATTGGAAAAAATCTGGATGAAGTCTGTATTGCTGCTGCCGGACGTGTATTAAAAACAGCAGTAGGTGTTGGTGAATACGAGTTCCATGATCAAACAGTAGTGAATTTGGAATATATACATTCTCTGGAAATGCTGGGTGTTGAAAAGGCATATGAGCAGATTGTAGAGGAACTTGGAACGGAAGAAAAGTATTATTGTGTAGGATATACCGTTATTAAGTATTACTTAAATGGCTTTGAAATAACGAATTTGGAAGGGCATAAGGCACGTAAAATCAGTGGAGATGTCCTTGCAACTTTTTTACCGGAGGAAGTAGTGGATGGTTTGTATGCGGCTGTGGAACAGGCTGGATTAACGGTATCTAACCTTACTTTGGAGCCAATTGCTGCCATGAATGTTGCAATTCCTCAGAATTACCGTTTACTGAATATTTGTCTGGTGGACGTGGGAGCCGGTACTTCTGATATTTGTGTAACGAAAGATGGTAGTGTGATTGGTTATGGAATGATTCCTTCTGCCGGTGATGAGATTACCGAACGGATTGTGAAAGAATATCTGGTAGATTTTAATACAGCAGAAAAAATCAAAATGATTTCACCAAAGAGAAAAAACATGACCTATAAGGATATCATGGGAATTTCTCATAAGATTTCACCGGATGAAGTATATTCTTTGGTTTCTGATGTGGTTTCGGAGATTACCAGGAGCGTTGCTGAAAAGATTATTGAATTAAATGGTGGCAAATCGGTTAGTGCAGTGTTTGTAGTTGGTGGTGGTGGTAAACTTCCCGGCTTTACTAAGGCATTGGCAAAGCATCTGAAGCTTCCGGAGGAACGTGTGGCACTTCGTGGTGAAGAGGTTATGCACAATATACATATGGAAGTTCCGAATGTAAAGAAGGATCCGTTATTAGTTACTCCGATTGGAATTTGTTTGAATTATTATGACCAGAAAAATAATTTTATCTATGTTCTGGTAAATGAGGAACGTGTAAAACTATATAACAATAACCGATTGACCGTCTTTGATGCCGCTATGCAGTTGGGCTTAAAGAACGAATATATTTTTCCAAAGCGGGGGAATGATTTGCATTATACCGTGGATGGCAAGAGCCGGTTTATGCGTGGACATCAAGGGGAGGCTGCTGTTATATCCGTAAATGGACATGAAACATCTATTAATGCATCGATTGAAGCAAATGATCAAATCATGATTCAGGAATCTACAAAAGGTGATGATGCGATACTAACCTTGGGACAGATACCGGAATTTAAGAATACCATCTCTTTTCTTGTAAATGATATTACAGTTCAATGTCCGAAGTTTGCAAGTGTGAATGGAAATCTGGAGTCAGAATTCTATCAGGTTCAAGAAGATGATAACATTCAGATATTGAATTATTATACGTTGGAACAGCTTCTTGCTTTCATGGATGTTTCGCCGGAGGGCAAGATTTTGGTGAACAATGAACCGGCAGATGAAAATACAAAGGTGTATGAGAATTTCAAAGTTTCCTGGTCAGAACAGGTACAATATAAGGATTTGGAAGAAGAACCAAAAGAGGAAGCTTCTGATGATTTGACTGAAAAGCCGGAAATTACGCAGAATGAGACAAGTGTCACATCAGAAATGGAAGATAGGGAAGCACCTGAGTTGAAAACAATTGTCGTTACTGCAAATGGAAAATCTTATACATTATCCGGTAAAGAACGATATGTCTTTGTAGAAATATTTGATGTGATACATTTTGATACCTCTAAAATTCAGGGGAAAGAACTGGTGTTACTTTTAAATGGTCACAAGGCGGAACACTTTGACGAATTATCGAATGGTGATACGATAGAAATCTTTTGGAGGAAGTAATTTATGATGGATGAGAAAATCATTGAACTTCATCAGTCTCAATTGAAATTTCATCGAATTTTATATGGTATGTTGGCAATATGTGTATGTATTATCTTTTGTTGGGATATGTCGCAGGTGCCACGAGGATATTTTGTTCTAATTGGAGGAACTGTAGTTGTTTGCCTTTTAGAAACATTGTTATCCAAACTGTCATTCATGAATCGGACGTTTGTTCTTCGATTTTTCACATTACTACAATATGTATTTTATTTTGTAATGCTGTATTGTCTGCATGATAAAAATGCATTTTTACTCATTGGAATTAGTGCATTGGTACTTACTTTCATGTTTGAGTATTCATATTACAATGAGATTTCTGATGTTTTTGGTAATTTTCGCAGCATTTTTGTACTGGTATTACCGGCGATTATTTGTGTTGTGGTATTCTTCTGTAGATATGGTGTAAATATTGATGCTTTCTTAATGTTGGCAGCGTATGTCATGCTTTGTTTGTTTGATATTTTGGTTGTCCGTTTGTGTTACATTAGCGAGCATAAATATATGAACGATATTCACGTTCTTTTGGCACAGATTGATGCTATAGAGGACAATAATGAAGAATTAACACAGGTTAAGAATCGTGTGGAAAAGGTTAATGAAGAGTTGAACCTACAGCGAGTTCAACTGGCTCAGGCAAACCGTGAAATTCAACAGAATAATAGTGAACTTGAAGCTCAGGCAGAAATTCTTAAGTTCATTAACAGTTCTTTTGCCATGGATATTTCCTATGTCATGGAGTACATTATTGATGCTGTTATTCGCGTCCGAAAAGTAGAATTCTGCGGGATTTATATTGATAAAGATATTTGTTATAACAAAAAGCCAATCAGTGTTTGCAAGTGTCAATCCAGACCGGAATTAACGGAATGTACGGAGCTGTCTTTCTTGTTTCAACAGGCCACTAATAGTGAGGATGATCATCAGATTATAAAAGAGTTTCCAAGAGAAAGATTTCCAAATCTTTCACAAACAAAAGTATGCACCATGTTGGTTTTGCCATTGGTTTTAAATGGTGAAAAGTATGGCATCATGGTTAGTGGTTCCTCTAAATATCAGGTGTTTGATACATATGTCCGCTTTTATGATTTAATTGTTCCACAGTTTGATTTGGCAGTGCATAATGTAAAAATGTATGCCCAAATGCGGCATATTGCTCAGACGGATGGACTAACAGGTATTAATAACCGGACACATTTCAACAAACTGTTTGCGGATCAAATGGAACGTGCCGTGAAAGAAAAAAGAGCGTTAACTGTTGCTTTGTTTGATATTGATAAATTTAAGCGGATTAATGACACTTATGGACATCTGGTAGGTGATGAAGTAATTAAGGCTATTGCACATATGGCTTATCAACTCATTGAGGAAGCGGAGCTTGGTTTTGTCTGCCGGTATGGTGGCGAGGAATTCGTCTTGGCATTGCCGGATTTTGATATTGAACAATCCATACCAATTATTCAAAAGTTACACGAAGAAATTGCGTCAACGACAGTTGAGGCATATGGTCATGTGGTGACTATGAATGTCAGCATTGGTGTTTCCTCATATCCTGAACTTTGTGATGATGTAAATCAATTAATAAAGCGGGCTGATTGGTCAATGTATTACGCAAAGGAGCATGGCAGAGGTCAAATTAAGATAGATGGGCCGGATATTCAGGAAGGATAATGTATTTAGAAAAAGACAATTTTTTTCTGGATTGTGTATTGTATACAATTGAAGGAATTGGTATAATAAATTGATAATGTTGAAAGGAGAATTGGGAAGTGGGGTTCATAGACAGGATTAAGGAACGGGCGAAGCAAAAAAAGATGACGATTGTTTTGCCTGAGACAAGTGACAGAAGAACAGTGATTGCGGCACATAAAGTGCTGGAAGAGGACATTGCGAATATTATTTTAATTGGTAATACAAAGGAAATCATGATGACAGCTGAGGGTCTTGATTTGCATAAAGCAAAGTTCGTTGATCCGAAGAATTGTGAAAAGCTGGAAGAGTATGCTGCTTTACTGGCTGAAATCAGAAAAGGTAAGGGAATGACAATTGATGAAGCAAGAGAAATTCTCCTTACAAATCCATTGTTCCTTGGATGTATTATGGTAAAAGCCGGGGATGCCGATGGAATGGTTGCAGGAGCTATTAATTCTTCTGCCAATGTTTTACGTGCTGCCTTACAGACATTAAAAACAGCACCTAATATTAAGCTGGTTTCTGCGTTCTTCTTAGTAGTTGTTCCGAATTGCGATATGGGAGCAGACGGAACATTTATCTTTGCGGATGCCGGATTGAATCAGTCTCCAAATGCGGAGGAGATTGCATATATTGCAGAAAGTTCTGCTCAATCCTTCCGGTTATTAGTTGAGAAAGAACCGATTGTTGCCATGTTATCACATTCCACAAAGGGTAGTGCAAAGCATCCGGATGTGGACAAGATGGTGGAAGCAACCAGATTAGCAAAGGAATTAGACCCATCCTTAAAAGTAGATGGAGAGTTACAGTCGGATGCTGCAATTGTTCCAGAGGTAGCGAAATCCAAGGCACCGGACAGTGATGTGGCAGGTAAAGCCAATGTACTGGTATTCCCGGATTTGGATGCAGGTAACATTGGATATAAGTTAGTGCAACGTCTGGCAAAGGCTGAAGCATACGGACCGATTACCCAGGGTATCGCAAAACCGGTAAACGATTTATCCAGAGGATGTTGTGCTGATGATATTGTAGGTGTAATTGCAATTACAGCAGTACAAGCTCAAGCACAGCAAAATCAATAATATTATTATTAAAAAGCCATGTAATGCAGCGATGTGTTATATGGCTCTATGATTTTTTTCATTGTATTTCATTCGATTATTAAAATGATTATATAAAAATGGAGGATAGAATATGAATGTTCTAGTGATTAATTGTGGAAGTTCATCATTGAAATATCAATTGATTGATTCCGATTCAGAACAAGTACTGGCAAAAGGATTGTGTGAACGTATTAAAATTGACGGCAGATTAAAGCATTCACCGGCAGGAAAGGCTACAGTAGAAATGGATTCTCCAATGCCTGACCATACTGCAGCGGTGGAGTTGGTATTGAAAATGCTGACAGATTCAGAACATGGAGTCATTCGCTCATTAGATGAAATTGGTGCAGTGGGACATCGAATTGTTCACGGAGGTGAAAAGTTTGCTTCCTCTACAATCATTACGGACGAAGTAATTGAAGCTATTACAGAATGTAATGATTTGGCACCTTTGCATAATCCGGCAAATTTAATTGGAATTGAATCCTGCAGGAAATTAATGCCAGATGTGCCGATGGTTGCAGTTTTTGACACGGCTTTTCATCAGACAATGCCTGAAAAAGCTTATTTATACGGAATTCCATACGAATATTATGAGAAATATAAGATTCGTAAGTATGGTTTTCATGGTACCAGTCATAGTTTTGTATCTAAACGAATGGCAGAAATCCTCGGAAAGAAACCGGAAGAATTAAAGACAATTGTATGCCATTTGGGAAATGGCGCAAGTATCTGTGCTGTGAAGAACGGAAAATCTGTAGATACCAGTATGGGTCTGACACCATTGGATGGCCTGGTTATGGGAACCAGAAGTGGTGCTATTGATCCGGCAGTTATTGAGTATATTGCAGAAAAAGGAAAGAAAAGCATTTCTGAAGTAATCGATGTACTAAACAAAGAATCCGGTGTGGCCGGAGTTTCCGGTGTATCCAGTGACTTTAGAGATTTGGACAATGCAATTTTAGCAGGAAATGAACGTGCCAAAATTGCAATGGACGTCTTCTGTTATAGAGTTGCTCAGTATATTGGTTCCTATACTGCTGCAATGAACGGTGTTGACGCAATTGCTTTTACGGCAGGTGTGGGAGAGAACAATGCAACCGCTCGGGCAGGAATTTTTGAATATCTTGGTTATCTTGGAATTAAGCTGGACACGGAGAAAAATAAGCTTCGTGGTGAAGAAGTGCAGATTTCCACAGATGATTCTAAAGTACCGGTCTGGATTGTTCCAACCAATGAGGAATTAGCAATTGCAAGAGAAACTGTTGCCTTGCTATAATTTGTAAATTATAGAATTTTAATGTTGACAAACCTTATTCAACTATGTATAATTGTCAAGGTGTGGCAAAGCATATAGGTTTTGTCAAATGCAAATATGACATTCGTTTATGATTGATTCATAGATCAGTTCGGGTTAAGGAGGTGTACACTATGTCAATTTGTCCAAAGAATAAATCTTCAAAAGCAAGAAGAGACAAGCGTAGAGCAAACTGGAAGATGAGTGCTCCTACATTAGTAAAATGTCCAAAGTGTGGCGAGTTAATGATGCCACATAGAGTATGTAAGGCTTGTGGTTCTTACAACAAGAAAGAAATTATCGCAACAAACTAGTCTTGTGAGAAAAGGTTTTCCGAGAGTTCGGAAGACCTTTTATTTTTATTTAAATCAGTTTTGTTACTGATTTTCTTTACTTTGAAGTCAGAATTTAGTATTATTATAAAAGGGTTTTTATGTGTTTTAACAAGGAGGAACGACATGGAAGAGAATCGTATAAAAATTGTAATTGATGCTATGGGTGGTGATAATTCCCCATGGGCAATGGTAGAAGGTGCTGTATTAGCTACAAAAGAGCATGATGATGTCTTTCTATATATTGTAGGACCTCAAGCACAGATTGAGGAAGAACTTGCTAAATACGATTACAACAAGGAACAGATTGAAGTCGTAGATGCACCGGATGTAATTACTTGTCATGACCAGCCGGTAGAGGCTGTTCGTACCAAAAAACAGTCCTCTTTGATTGTAGGTCTGAATCTGGTGAAAGATGGTAAGGCAGAAGGTTTGATTTCACCGGGGAGCACCGGAGCAATATTAGTAGGTGGCAGAATGGTTGTTGGACGTATGAAAGGTATTCGGCGTTCACCGTTAGCACCGTTGATTCCTCGCGAAGGCGGTGTTTCCATCTTAATTGACTGTGGTGCCAATATGGATTCCAGACCGGCTGATTTGGTACAGTTTGCTCAAATGGGTTCGATTTATATGAAGCATATCGTAGGAATTGATAACCCAAGGGTTGCTATTGTAAATGTTGGTGCTGAAGAGGAAAAAGGAAATGCTTTGGTGAAGGAAACGTTCCCATTGCTGAAGAGTTGTCCAAATATTAATTTTATTGGAAGTATTGAAGCCAGAGATATTCCGGCTGGATATGCAGATGTTATCGTGTGTGATGCCTTTGTGGGAAATGTTATTTTGAAATTATATGAGGGTACAGCTTCCTTCCTTATGAAGCAGATTAAGGGTGCAATGACCTCATCCCCAATCAGTACGGTAGGTGCTGCTTTGGTAAAACCAAAGTTAAAAGAAGCAGTAAAGGAATTTGATTCCTCAAATTATGGTGGTGCACCTTTATTAGGAATTAATGGATTAGTTGCTAAAGTACATGGTAACTCAAAAGCAAGTGAAGTAAAGAATGCAGTTACCCAGTGCATGGATTTTAGTAAGTTACACATTAAAGAATTGATTCAGGAAAATATCACCGCTGTAGAAAAGGAATAGGAACTATGCCTACGGATTTTTCAAAGGTTATGGAAATAATTGAATACCGGTTTCAGAATCCTGCTTTACTAAAGCAGGCTTTTACCCATAGTTCATATGCAAATGAGCGAAAAATTAACCGTATTGAGGATTATGAACGATTGGAATTCCTGGGTGATGCAGTGCTGGAGATGATTACCAGCCATGCCTTATTGCAGAAATACCCTAAAAAGCATGAGGGCGAGTTATCCAAACTTCGTTCTTCTCTGGTATGTGAATATTGTCTGGCACAATGTGCCAGAGATTTGCATTATCCGGATTTTGTACTTCTTAGTAAAGGAGAACGTCAAACCGGCGGTGCCAATCGGGATTCTCTACTTTGTGATTTGTTTGAGGCAGTTTTAGGTGCTATTTATCTGGATGGAGGCTTGCAGCCTGCAACGGAATATGTAGAAAAATTTCTATTATCTGATATTGAAAATAAACGCTTATTCTATGATGCCAAAACAAATTTACAGGAACTTGTTCAAAAACAGGAATTAGGAGAACTTTCTTATGTTTTGCTGGATGAACAAGGACCGGATCATAATAAACATTTTATTGTGCAGGTGGAAATCAATGGTAAGCCTTATGGTACCGGTGACGGACAGAATCGAAAGAATGCAGAACAAAAGGCGGCATATGCAGCAATTTTGGCACTAAAAACAAAGGAAGGTTAAAGGAATGTATTTAAAAAGTATCGAAGTCTATGGCTTCAAATCCTTTGCGAATAAAATATTATTTAAATTTGAAAATGGAATTACCGGTATTGTAGGACCGAATGGAAGTGGTAAAAGCAATGTTGCAGACGCCGTCCGTTGGGTGCTGGGCGAACAAAGTGCGAAGCAGCTTCGTGGTGCCAAGATGGAAGATGTTATCTTTTCAGGTACAGAACTAAGAAAACCCCATGGTTCCGCTTATGTTGCTATTACATTGGATAACAGTGACCATGTACTGCCAATTGATTATGAGGAAGTTACTGTTGCACGTCGGGTATATCGTTCCGGTGAAAGTGAATATTTAATTAATGGTACTCCTTGTCGTTTAAAAGATATTAATAATATGTTCTTTGACACAGGTATCGGTAAGGAAGGATACTCCATTATCGGACAGGGCCAGGTTGAAAAAATCTTAAGCGGTAAGCCGGAGGAACGCCGAGAACTTTTTGACGAAGCAGCCGGAATTGTAAAATACAAGAAGAATAAAGCGGCTACTGAAAAAGCATTAGAAGCAGAACGTCAAAATCTGTATCGTGTAAACGACATTTTATCCGAATTGGAAAAACAGGTAGGGCCATTAGAGAAGCAGTCAGAGGTGGCAAAAAAGTATCTCTTGTATAAGGAAGAGATGAAAAAACTGGACGTGAATGTATTCCTATTGGACAGTGAGCGGATTCGAGAGGCAAAAGAAGAAAATCAGGAAAAATTAAACATAGTTACCAATCGTACTTCGGAATTAAATGATACATATGAAGCTATTAAAACCGAATATGATCGTTTGGAAACAGAATTGGAAGCCTATAACCAGAAAATTGACACCGGGAAGTCACAAGTGACGGAGTTAAAACTGGCAGTGGAACGGGCTGAAGGTGAAGTAAAGGTATTGAACCAAAAAATTGATAGTGTTCGGTTGTCAGACGCCCATATCAGCGAACAGATTCGGCGTGTGCAGGATTCTCTCTTAAAGCAGACAGAGGAAATGCGGGGCTATCAGGAGAAAAAGGCAGTTTTAGATGAACGCTTGGATACCGCAGATGATGTTGTGGAAGAGGCTAAGGCTCATTCTCAGGAAATTCAGGATGAAATTGCCCGTTTAGAAGAGAACATTGAGAAAAATAAGGCAGATATCATTGAATTAATGAATGAGAATTCCAGTATGAAGGGAAAGGTTGCCCGATATGATGCCTTGTTGGAAAATATCAGCTATCGAAAGACACAGATTAATCAGCGATATGTCCAATTCAAGAGTGATGAAATGGCAGATAAAGAGCAGTATGAGGCTCTTCAGAAGGAATTACAGGAACTGGATTCTCAGGTTCAGAATCGTCAGGAGGCTTTGAATGTCTGTGACAAGAATTTAGATGAGAATACGGCTGCTACTCATGAGAATCGGGACACATTGGCCAGATTAAGAAATGAATATACAACCGCAAAGGCAAAGGCGGAATCGCTTCGTAATATTACGGAACGCTATGACGGCTATGGCAACAGTATCCGTCGCGTCATGGAACAGAAGAACCATACCAAGGGGATTATTGGTGTTGTAGCAGATATCATTTCCGTACAGCAAAAGTATGAGATTGCTGTAGAAACTGCGTTAGGTGGCAGTATTCAGAATATAGTAACCTCTGATGAAGCAACAGCCAAAAAGTTAATTCAATATTTGAAACAGAATAAGTATGGTCGTGCTACATTTTTACCATTGACCAGCATCAGTTCAAATGGTGGTTTTAACAAACAGGAAGCCTTACAGGAACCGGGTGCGATTGGTCTGGCAAGCTCTTTGGTCAAGATACAGCCGGAATACCAGGCGGTTGCTGAGCATTTGTTAGGACGTATTCTTGTGGTAGACCACATCGACCATGCCCTTGCTATAGCAAAAAAATATAAATATTCCATTCGAATTGTAACCCTCGAAGGAGAATTACTGACTCCCGGTGGTGCTTTAACCGGTGGTGCTTACAAGAACGCCAGCAATTTATTAGGCCGAAAACGGGAATTGGATGAATTAAATCAGGTGGTAGAGGAACACAGTCGCAAGATTTTAGAGGCTGAAAAGTTGGAGCTGGAGCTGCGGAATCGCCGGGATACTTTGAAGGAGGAAAAAGAAACCTTATCCTCGAAGTTACAGGAATTGTATTTGCAGAAGAATACCAATCATTTGAATCTGGAACAGGTGAACAGCCGATTGTCTGAGCATGCTACAATATTTGCATCCTTACAGAATGAATCTAAGGAATTGGATGCACAGATTGAAGAAATCAATCAGAATAAGAATCAGCTTTTCGAAGGTAACAAGTTCCAAGAGCAGGCAAAAAAGGATTGTGAAGCCCGTATCGCCAAGTATGAAGAACAGATTGTTGAACAAAAGGAATTGTTAGAGACTGCCAATGCAAAGGTGTCTGAGTTGCTGTTAGAGTTTAATACCATAAAACAGCAGGATGATTTCTTTATTGAGAACATTCACCGTATTCGGGTAGAAAATGATAAGTTAAAGGCTGAATTAGAGGAATATAATCGTCGTACCCATGGTGCTGCTGATGAAATCATGGAGATTAACGAACAGATTAATGGTATTCAAAAAGAAATGAATCAGCGAAAATCTCAGATTCAGACCATGGAAAACCAATTATCTGTGGATACAGCGAAGAAAGAGGAAATGATGACCTCTCACAAAGAGTTCTTTAACCAGAGAGAAAGTCTTCGGGAAGAACTTGCCAGTCTGGATAAAGAAGGATACCGTTTAAATGCACAGTTAGAAAAAATCAATGAACAGTCCGATTCTTTGAACAATTATATGTGGGAAGAATATGAATTGACCTATAACCGGGCATTGGAACTTCGCAACGAGGAATTTACAGATTTAACAATGCTGCGTCGGGAATTATCGGCAGTAAAAACCAAGATTAAGTCCTTAGGTGATGTTAATGTGAATGCTATTGAGGACTATAAGAATGTTTCAGAAAGGTATGAATTCTTAAAGACCCAGCATGATGATATTGTGAAAGCCGAAGAGAATCTGAAACGGATTATTGCTGAGCTGGATACCGCAATGAGAGAACAGTTCAGTGAGAAATTTGCTGAAATTCGGGTTATGTTTGATAAAGTATTCAAGGAGTTATTTGGCGGCGGTAAAGCCAATCTGGAATTGGTAGATGACGAAGATATTCTGGAAGCTGGTATTAAGATTATTGCACAGCCACCAGGAAAGAAATTACAGAACATGATGCAGTTATCCGGTGGAGAGAAATCTTTAACTGCAATTGCACTGTTATTCGCAATCCAGAACTTAAAGCCGTCTCCATTCTGTCTGTTAGACGAGATTGAGGCTGCATTAGATGATTCGAATGTAAACCGTTTTGCAAAATACCTGCATAAGCTGACCAAGGATACCCAGTTCATTGTCATTACTCACAGAAAGGGTACCATGGAGGCTGCTGATGTGCTGTATGGTATTACTATGCAGGAGAAGGGCGTGTCAACGTTGGTGTCTGTTAACCTGATAGAAAATGAGTTGGATAAATAGGTAAATTGTAGGAGGATTGTGAAGTTTGAAACTTACAAAGCAACAGATACAAAAGGATATTGATGCATTGCCACAAAACTACAAGACAAAAGACGTTGATGCGTTGATTAAGAAATATGTTAAAGAACAGGCAGATGTATCCGCATTGCGCGAATATGTCTTAACGGAACAGCAATTTCATCGAATCTATTACTATGTTACATTACAACAGATGAAAGATGTAACGGAACGTATGATTTTTATACATAACAATTTGTTGTTTGAGGATTGGTGGCATACGGATGAATTGATTAAGTATGTGGCAGATTTGGATTTTGATGTGGCAGTGTCATATGCAAAGGAATATATCAAATCAGAGGATCCTTTTATTGTACGCTGGGGCTATGTGTTATTCATTTCAAAGCTTGGAAGAGGACATGCGACAACTCTGTTACCACTTATGCAAAATCATTCACATTACTATGTACAAATGGGAGAAGCATGGTTAATTGCAGAATTAGCCATTGAAGAATCTGACACAGTATATGAATGGATGAAAACAAATAACTTAACTTATAACATTAACGGGAAAGCAATTCAAAAGATTTGTGATTCCTATCGAATTACAAAGGAATGGAAAGAAAGGTTCAAGGAATTACGCGCTGTTTTGCGAAACAGAAATGATATAAATCAGGAGGCATAAAAATGGGTTTATTTGACAAATTCAAAAAAAATAAGGAGTTAGTGGAACAACTGACAGAGGCAGAATCTGTGGAAGTTTCGGAACAAAGTGTAGAATCAACTGAAAGAACGCCGGAGAACGAATCAGAACCGGAAGAAGCGGTTGAATCTAAGCCGGAGAAGGAGCATGGCTTCTTTAAACGACTGGTAAGTGGGTTGACAAAAACCCGGAATCAATTGACAGAAAGCTTAAATCAGATTTTTCATGGACATTCAGAACTGGATGATGATTTCTATGATGAACTGGAAGAGGTTCTGATTATGGCAGATTTAGGTTTGGAAACCACAGACAAGATTATTGAGGACCTAAAGCGACGTGTAAAGGAATATAAGATTAAGGAAGTGGAACCATGCCGGGAATTGTTAAATAACATTATTCGTGATCAGATGATGGTGGATGATTCTGCCTATGACTTTGAAGAGCAGAAGACTGTTATGCTGATTATCGGTGTTAATGGTGTTGGAAAGACCACATCCATTGGTAAATTAGCAGCTCAATATAAGAAACGTGGTAAAAAGGTTATGATGGCGGCAGGGGATACTTTCCGGGCTGCGGCTATCGACCAGTTGAAGACCTGGGCAGAACGGGCAGGAGTGGACATTATCGCGCAGCAGGAGGGCTCCGATCCGGCAGCGGTTGTGTATGATGCAGTACAGGCGGCAAAAGCCAGAAATGTGGACATTCTTCTTTGCGACACAGCAGGGCGTCTGCACAACAAGAAGAATCTGATGGATGAGCTTGCAAAAATGCGTCGAATTATTGAGAAGGAATATCCGGAAGCGCACTGCGAGACCTTAATTGTCTTAGATGGTTCTACCGGACAAAATGCGTTAGAGCAGGCGAGACAGTTCAGTGAGGTTACCGACTTAAATGGTATAATTTTAACGAAATTAGACGGTACTGCCAAAGGTGGTATTGCCATTGCCATTCAGGCAGAATTAGATGTACCGGTAAAATATATTGGTGTTGGTGAAAAAATAGATGATTTACAACGGTTTGACCCGACTCATTATGTAGAAGCGTTATTTGCAGATTTAGATGTAAGGTCAGAGGTTGAAATGCTTATCGAGGAGGATGAAGAATCATGGCAGTAACAGAGCTTTGCTTAGAGAAATTTGAAGAGGCATACAATATTGTACAACAGGTAGTCTTACCTACCAATCTGGTGTACAGCGAATTTTTAAGTGCACAAACCGGGAACAAGGTTTATTTAAAGCCGGAGAACATGCAATTGACCGGTGCTTACAAGATTCGAGGTGCTTATTATAAAATCAGTACCTTATCCGATGCAGAGCGGGCAAAGGGGCTGATTACTGCATCAGCAGGAAATCATGCACAGGGTGTGGCTTATGCTGCAAAAGCGTATGGTGTAAAGGCTACAATTGTCATGCCTACTACAACACCATTAATTAAAGTAAATCGTACCAAGTCCTATGGTGCAGAAGTGATTCTTTATGGAGATGTATACGATGAATCCTGTGCATATGCATTAGAACTGGCAGAAGATAAGGGCTATACCTTTATTCATCCATTTGATGATTTGGATGTCGCAACCGGACAGGGCTCCATTGCCATGGAAATTATTAAGGAATTGCCAACGGTTGATTATATTCTGGTGCCGGTTGGTGGCGGTGGTCTTGCTACCGGTGTATCCACCTTTGCAAAGATGCTAAATCCGAATATTAAAGTGATTGGTGTAGAACCGGCAGGTGCCAACTGTTTACAGGAATCCTTGAAAATCGGAAAAGTAACTACATTAGCAGGAGTAGATACCATTGCAGACGGTACTGCTGTAAAGACACCGGGCAGTAAGATATTCCCATATTTACAGAAGAATTTAGATGATATTATTACCGTAGACGATTCAGAATTGATTGTTGCATTTTTGGATATGATTGAAAACCATAAAATGTTAGCTGAAAATTCCGGTCTGCTTACTGTAGCTGCATTAAAGCATTTGAATGTAAAGGATAAGAAGGTTGTCAGCATTATCAGTGGCGGTAATATGGATGTAATTACCCTTGCTTCCGTTGTCCAGCATGGTTTAATTGCCCGCAGCCGTATTTTTACAGTATCCGTATTATTACCGGACAAGCCGGGTGAATTAATGAATGTTTCCTCTGTCATTGCAAAAGCACAGGGAAATATCATTCGTCTGGAGCATAATCAGTTTGTCAGTCTGAACCGGAACAGCGCAGTAGAACTTGTGATTACCATGGAAGCCTTTGGACCGGAGCATAAGCAGGCAATCATTCAGGAATTGGCAGAACAGGGATACCGTCCGATTGAAAAAACACCTAAGAGTATTTTTTAGAAACAATCCAACTAAGTAATTTCGGAGGAACAGATGAACATTAAAATGCAATGCTGTGGCTTGATAATTCTCTTAGTAATTATCTTTATCTATTCACGGCAGAAGAAAATCAATTTGAATACAGAAAAAGCATTTCTTCGATTGCTTATTATGGTAGCCATTGGTTTAACTTTGGATATCTGTTCTTTGTTTGCCCTGAATTACAGTTCGGTTCTTCCTTCATTTGTCGTGGATTTCTTCTGTAAATCTTATATATCTACATTGGTTTTGGTGGCATACAGCGGGTTAATGTATGTCTGTGTTGATGTGTTTAACCAGGGTGCCGGCTATAAAAAAAGAGTTTGGATATATAATATTCTTACTGCAGTCGAGATTATCATCATCTTTATTTTGCCGATTTATAAAGAAATAGAAGACAAGAGTAATATGTATACCTATGGACCAAGTGTCATAGCTACATATATCTTTTGCGTGGTATATTTTCTATTAATTACCGTTCTGATTCTGCGTTCAAAGAATAGAATGAATCCTAAACGTAGACGTGCTGTGATTACATGGGTGATATTATGGATTGGTGCAGCAATTATACAATTCATTGACAATCGTATTTTGATTGTGGGATTTGCCGGGGCTGTTGGCGTAATGGTAGTATATTTGATTTTAGAAAACCCGGAAACCAATCGTGACAGAGATACCGGTCTCTTTAATGAGACTGCATTTTTACAATATGTTAAGCAAATGTACAGCAATAATGAAGATTTTGGCTTGATTGAAATTACTTTTCCACATGCGAGTGAATTAATTCATTCGGAAGAGGCTGGATTACGATTCAAAATTGACGTTATTGATTATGTATGTTCTTTGCCGGAGGTCTTTGCATTTCAAAGTATGGAAGATGAATTGTTATTAGTCCTTAAACCCAATATGGATATAAATACAGTTGAAACTATGTTACGCAGTCGTTTTGCTTTTGGTTGGGGGAAGAATCATGAATCTTTGACGAAACCCAATTATATGATAATGCCAAGTGCACTAATCTTAAATCGCCCGGAAGACGTTTTGCCTTTCCTGCACTATGTAAGACAGAATCATAATGATTTTACGGATGATGATCGTTTAGTACTGGATTTGTCGCTGGTAAATCATATGTATGAAGAACGGGATATTGAGCTGTTAATTACTTCCGCATTGAAATATGATCGAATTGAAGTTTTTTATCAACCTATTTTTTCTACGAAAGAGAATCGTTTTACTTCGGCTGAGGCACTGTGTCGAATTTATAATGAAAATGGTGACATCATTCCTCCGGTACGATTTATCGAAGTCGCAGAGAAGAATGGCATGATACTAAAGCTGGGAGAACGAGTCTTTGAAAAAGTGTGTCAGTTCCTACAATCAGGAATGCCACAGCAATTAGGAATTAAGTACATCGAAGTGAATTTGTCTGTTGTTCAATGTTCTTATGAATTATTGTCCCAGCAGTTTATACATATTATGGAAGAATATCAGATTGATCCTTCCCAAATTAATCTGGAAATTACAGAAACCGGTTCTGTCAGTACAAGAAAAATTATGCTGGAAAATATGCAGAAATTAATCAATTACGGTGTCCAATTCTCTTTAGATGATTTTGGTACCGGTAATTCAAATCTGAATTATATTGTGGACATGCCGGTAAATATTGTGAAATTTGACCGTACCATGACAAATTCTTACTTTAATAATGGAAAGGCGAAATACGTCATGGATGCTGCTATGCACATGATACATGGTATGGAGCTTCAGATTGTTTCTGAAGGGATTGAAACGGAAGAACAGTTAGATACTATGAAGGAACTGAATATCAGTTACATTCAAGGCTATTATTTCTCAAAACCATTACCACAGGAAGAATTTTTGAACTTTTTAAGAGATAATAACAGGTGAAGATCTTAATGATATAAGGATTATGGTGAAGAAAATGTCAAAACTATTTGTTGACGAATATAATAGCGGAAGATTTCAGCATGTGATTAATTGTGATTCGGGTGAGAATTTATATGAAGTTCTCACCCGTAATGGTGTTGGTATGAAGGGTGCGGTCTGTAAAGGAGCCGGTATCTGTCGTGGTTGTCAGGTATATATTGTTGAGGAAGGAATGGAATGCTTAGCCTGTCGATATGAGATTGGTTCTGAAGACCTTCATATTGTGTGTCAAGGGAGACCGGCAGAGCAAAGCGTGTTACTTACTAATCATTCAGATACAACTAGTTCAAATACAACGTTTGAGTATACCAAAGATAGAAATGTGCAGTTAGGCATAGCATTTGATATCGGTACTACCACAATCGCTTCCTCTTTCGTTGATTTAGAATCCGGCAGAATTCTTTCGGAACAGGGCTGTATGAATCGACAGAGTCAGTTTGGTGCAGATGTTATCTCACGGATACAGTATGCCAGTTCCAACCCTGATGGACTGAATACTATGCACCGATTGATTTGTGCGGATATTGAAGCCTTAATTCAGTCATATGTGGAACAGGGATATAGAAAAGAACAAATGAAGAAACTGGTTTTCAGCGGTAACACCACCATGCTTCATTTTCTGATGAATCGTTCTGTAAATGGTTTGACCGGATTTCCTTTTGCGCCGGAATTCTTAGACGGACAACAATATGAATATGAAAATATGTTGATAGAGATTATGCCCGGCAAATCTGCTTTTGTTGGTGCTGATATTGTTTCCGGTGTGCAGGCTCTGAATCTGGGATGCGGTCAGGAATATGAATTATTAATTGATTTGGGAACCAATGGTGAACTTTGGTTGTTAAATGAAGAACAAGGAGTTTGTACTTCTACCTCTTGTGGACCTGCATTCGCGAATAGCGTTACAAAGGGAAATGTCTATGGAACCTGTTTGCTGGATGAACTTGCCAAGGCTTATATTGAAGGTAAAATAGATAGCAATGGTCTATTGCAGGGAGAATACTTTGAGAAAGGTATTTCTTGCGGGGAAATTATTATTACACAGGATACGGTAAGGCAGATACAGCTTGCAAAAGCAGCCATTCGTACAGGAATTGAACTGGCCGCTTATGAGCTTCGAATCCCCCTTGAGAATATTTCTAAAATCTATCTTGCCGGTGGCTTTGGATTTTTTTTGAACTTAGAATCTGCTTTTACCATTGGTCTGTTACCGGATGAATTCCGAGGTCGTATTACTACTGTAGGGAACACATCCTTGAAAGGAGCCATTCAGACCTTGAGTTTATCGGAACCGATGCTGAGACTGCCTACAAGACTGGAGAATTCAAAGGTCTTGGATTTATCCATGAGTAAGAATTTTCAGGAATTTTTCCTGCATCGGATTCCGTTTCCGAAACAATAACTTAAATAACGAGGGTTAGCATTCATATGAATATATTAAATTTGGAAAAAATATCAAAAGTATACGGTGAAAAGGTGATTTTTCAGGAAGCAGGCTTCGGTGTTCAAGAGCATGATAAAATCGGAATCGTAGGCGTAAATGGCACAGGAAAATCCACTTTACTGAAAATCATTGCAGGCTTGGAAGAACCGGATTCCGGTAAGGTAATACGGGCAAATCACATTCATATGACATATTTATCCCAGCATATGGAAGAAATCCTTCATTCCTCTATTCTGGAATATGTAACGGATGGAGCTTCCGACCCAGCCTTAGTAGTAGAAGGCAAGAAAATATTGCAGGAATTAGGTCTTGAGAATTATTCTCAAGGGCTTGATACATTGTCAGGAGGACAGAAGAAACGTGCTGCTTTAGCAAGAACATTGTTACTTCCGACTGATGTATTATTACTGGATGAGCCAACCAACCATTTGGACAGTCAGATGATAGAGTGGTTGGAAACTTATTTGCAGGCATATAAGGGCTGTATTCTGCTTGTGACCCACGACCGTTATTTTCTGGATAATGTCACGAATCGGATTGTAGAATTGAATCAGGGTCATATCTATTCTTATGATACAGATTATGCCGGGTATCTGGAATTAAAATGCCAGAGAGAAGAGATGGAGCTTGCTTCCGATGATAAACGCCGAAATCTTTTGCGAAATGAATTAAAATGGGTCATGCGGGGAGCAAAAGCCCGTTCTACCAAACAAAAAGCACGATTACAGCGTTTCGAGGAATTAAAGAACACAAAAGGTCCTCAGATAAGAGAAACCATTGAAATGGAGTCAACGGCATCCAGATTAGGTAAGAAAACCATTGAACTTCATAATATTTCTAAGGAATATGGCGAAATTTCGGTAATTCCACAGTTTAATTATAATTTCCTGCGAAATGAAAGAGTGGGTATTGTCGGAACCAATGGCTGTGGAAAATCCACCTTACTAAAAATGATTGTTGGGCAGTTGCAACCGGAT
Source organism: Lachnospiraceae bacterium (assembly GCA_017623675.1). Taxonomy (GTDB): domain Bacteria; phylum Bacillota; class Clostridia; order Lachnospirales; family Lachnospiraceae; genus CAG-632. Next base: position 57,044 of record JAGAOO010000046.1, on the reverse strand, counting down.
ACCGGATATATCGAACAAGGAGAAACCATTCGAATCGGTTACTTGTCCCAAGAACCAAAAAGCATCCCTGCCAATATACGAGTTATTGACTCAGTAAAAGAAATTGCGGAATATCTGCCGACTTCAAATGGAAGAATTACAGCTTCTAAGATGTGTGAACGATTTCTTTTTACTCCGGATATGCAGTATACACTGGTGGAAAAACTGTCCGGTGGCGAATTGCGACGATTGTATCTGCTCCACGTTTTGATGAGTGCACCTAACGTTCTGGTGTTGGATGAACCTACGAATGATCTGGACATTGAGACTCTGAATGTATTAGAAGACTATCTGGACCATTTTGAAGGAATTATAATCGTGGTATCTCATGACCGATACTTTCTGGACAGAATCGTAAACCGAATTTTTGCTTTTGAATCGGATGGACTACGTCAATATGAAGGTGGTTATACAGATTATTACTGGAAACACCAGGAAATCTATGGACAAGCTGAGGAAAAAATCGATAAAACAGAAACCTCTGATAAGAAGGATGTATCAAATAAATCAAAAAGCTGGAAACAGCCAAACACAAAACTAAAATTCACCTATAAGGAACAACGGGAATTCGAAACTATTGATGACGATATTGCAGCACTGGAAGCTCAAATAGCCGAGACAGAGGAATTGATTATAAAGTCTGCAACGGATTTCGTGAATCTTGAGAAATATACGAATCAGAAAGAAGAATTAGAACAGGCGTTAGAGGCGAAAATGGAACGCTGGGTATATTTGAATGATTTGGCGGAACAGATAGAGGAGAGTAAAAAGTGAAACCGAAATCCCTTGACAAATATTATCAGTAAATATAATATATAAAGTGTAAAAAAAGAAATATTATAGACATAATTACATCATAATATTTCATAAAAGAAACCTTGTATGTGTTTGTGATATATATTTTGAAAGGATATAAAAATATGAAAATATATGGTACAGAAAACAATGAATTCATATTGCGTGAGTTAGGAACAAGAATCAAAGACAGCAGGATTGCTATGTCTATTTCTCAACGTGATATGGCAGCAAAAGCCGGACTTTCCCTTAGTACAGTGATTCGTATGGAAAAAGGCGAAGCAGTAAATGTGGACCATATTCTGAATGTAATGCGAGTGTTGAATTTGTTGCCTAATTTAGAAATGTTGATAGCGGAACAGATACCACTTCCGGTGGAGCAGTTGGAACACAAGAAAAAAAGACAACGAGTTTCCAAGGCAACCAAGACATCAGATGAATGGAAATGGGGGGATGAAACATGATTGCAGCAGAAGTTTTTTTGTGGAACACAAGAATTGGTGTTGTTATTCAAGATAGTCTCACAGATATTCCTAGATTTTCCTATGATGAAAAATTTTTAAAAAGCAGAATTGAAGTTTCACCCATTGCTATGCCTTTATCGAAACGAATCTATCAATTTCCTGCCTTAAATCCAGCGACTTTTCATTATCTACCCGGCTTATTAGCCGACTCCCTTCCTGATAAATATGGAAATAAGTTAATTGAACGTTACTTGACAGACCTTGGACGGGATTTGGCAAGCTTTGGACCTATAGAACGGTTGTGTTATACCGGTAAGCGGGGGATGGGAGCGTTAGAATACGTTCCGGACAAGTCAATATCCGTACCAGATGAGTCCATCGATATTAACTGTCTGGTTCAGCTTGCTTCTGATATTCTAACAGAACGAGAAACCGTTCATGTTAACGAGAATCATCAAACGATGAAACAGATTTTGAAAATCGGAACATCTGCGGGTGGAGCCAGAGCAAAAGCGATTATTGCCTGGAATCAGGAAACAAAAGATATTCGCTCAGGTCAGGTAAATGCCGGCGATGGATATAGTTATTGGCTGATTAAATTTGACGGCATATCAAATAATAAAGACCATGGTGATAAAGCGGATTGCAGCGAATACACAAAAATTGAATATGCGTATTACTTAATGGCAAAAGAAGCCGGAATACAAATGAGCGAATGCAGGCTCTATAAGGAAGATGATAAATATCATTTTATGACAAAGCGATTCGACAGAACGGAACAGGGTACAAAACTTCATATGCAGTCCCTTGGTGCAATTGCACATTATGATTACAATTCTCCGGGTGTATATAGTTATGAACAAGCTGCAGATATCATATACAGGCTACACATGGGACAGTCTGAAATTGAAGAATTATTTAGACGTTTAGTTTTTAATGTGGTTGCCAGAAACCAAGATGATCATGTTAAAAATCTATCATTTTTAATGGATAAAAAGGGAATATGGCAGTTGGCTCCGGCCTATGATGTCACTTATTCATATGACCCGACTAATATGTGGCTTGCTAAGCATCAAATGAGTGTCAATGGTAAAGTGGAACAAATCACTCTGGATGATTTGTATGCTTGTGGCAGACATATGAATATATCTGATAATCGAATCAAAAAAATTATGGAACAAGTAATCAGTATTGTAGTCAACTGGGAGAAATATGCTGAGATGGCAGAACTTCAGGAGCAGACTATGCAGGAAATTAAAGGAAATCACATTTTACTACTTCATGAATAATAATTTCTATGGCAAATTCTCATGGGGTATGCTATAATATTTCACGATTATGGGCATTTGTGTCCATTTACAAAGGAACAGGAGTTGAAAACCATGCATTTATGCAGTTTATCAAGCGGAAGCAGTGGCAATTGTATCTATGTAGGAACGGAACAGACCCACTTGCTGGTTGATACCGGTGTCAGCAAAAAACGAATTGTGGATGAACTACATACCATTGATTTGGAACCAGAGGATATTCAGGGAATATTAATTACTCATGAACATTCCGACCATATACAGGGGTTGGGGGTCTTTACCAGAAAGTATTCCGTACCGGTTTATGGAACCAAAGCAACTTTGGAAGCTATTAAACAGACAACATCCTTAGGTGAACTGGACACCTCAAACTTTATTGAGATTCAGCCGGATTTACCATTTCAGATTCAGGATATGACAATAGAAGCTTCTACCATTTGGCATGATGCAGTAGATCCTGTCTGTTACCAATTCTATCATGATGGTCATAAAGCCAGCATTTGTACTGATTTAGGAGATTATAATGACTATCTGGTTCGGAAGCTTTCGGATTCGGATTTGTTATTTATAGAATCCAACCATGATGTGAATATGCTGTTGGTCGGACCCTATACATATCCATTAAAACAGCGTATTTTAGGTGACCATGGACATTTATCCAACGAGCGTTCCGGGCAGTTCATAAAGGAATTATTGAACAATCACATCAAAGGAATCATGTTAGGGCATTTGAGCAAAGAGAATAACATCGCAGAGCTTGCTTATGAAACAGTTGCCCAGGCCTTACAGGATAATCATTTTACCAGTGATATTCGGGATTTTAATTTACAGGTAGCGAATCGTTCCTGTCATTCAGATTTGCTAACCACCTAGGAACAAAAACACATTGTACAAAAGCCGTTCTCAAAAGGATACGGACTCTATATAAAAGTGAGGAAAATAAGCATGAATAAGGCAGTTATTACAGTAGTAGGAAAAGACACAGTTGGTATTATTGCAAAGGTTTGTACCTATCTTGCAAATAACAAGGTGAATATTTTAGATATTTCCCAAACCATCGTTCAGGATTATTTTAATATGATGATGATTGTGGATACCAATGAATCAGTAAAAGAATTCAAGACATTATCCGAGGAATTAATCCAAATCGGAGAAGAAATCGGAGTTGTAATCAGTCTGCAAAGAGAAGAAATTTTCAATATGATGCATAGAATTTAGGGGTATGGAGGCAGACTATGATTAATATACATGAAGTAATTGAAACCAATGAAATGATTCAAAAGGAGAACTTGGATGTTCGTACCATTACCATGGGTATCAGTCTTTTGGATTGCACCGGTAATTCATTAAAGGATGTATGTGACCGGATTTATGAGAAAATCACTACCTCAGCCAAGGATTTGGTAAAAGTAGGTAAGGATATTGAATTACAGTATGGTATACCAATTGTAAATAAGCGAATTTCCGTTACACCAATTGCCTTAGTAGGTGGTGGCGTATGTAAATCAATTGATGATTTTGTTACAATTGCTAAAACCTTAGACAGTGCAGCAAAAACGGTAGGTGTTAACTTCATCGGTGGTTATTCTGCATTAGTTACCAAGGGAATGACACCGGCAGATGAATTATTGATTCGTTCCATACCACGTGCATTGTCAGAAACGGATGTAGTATGTAGTTCGGTCAATGTTGGTTCCACAAAAACCGGTATCAATATGGATGCCGTGAAATTAATCGGTGAAATGATTAAAGAAGCAGCCGAATTAACAAAAGATACGGATTCCAGTGCTTGTACCAAGTTTGTGGTATTCTGCAATGCACCGGATGATAATCCATTTATGGCAGGAGCGTTTCATGGCGTAACAGAAGCGGACAAGATTATAAATGTTGGTGTCAGCGGTCCGGGTGTTGTAAAAACTGCTTTAGAATCCGTTCGCGGTGAAAACTTTGAAGTACTTTGTGAAACAATTAAGAAAACAGCCTTTAAGATTACCAGAGTAGGTCAGTTGGTGGCACAGGAGGCTTCCAGACGGTTAGGTGTTCCATTTGGAATTATTGACTTATCATTGGCACCGACACCTGCAGTTGGTGACAGTATTGGTGAAATTTTAGAAGAAATTGGATTAGAGTATGCCGGTGCGCCGGGTACCACTGCCGCACTTGCCATGTTAAATGATCAGGTGAAAAAGGGTGGTGTTATGGCATCTTCCTTCGTTGGTGGCTTAAGCGGAGCCTTTATTCCGGTTAGTGAAGACCAGAGAATGATTGATGCGGCTGCCTGCGGTGCATTAACCATAGAAAAATTAGAAGCAATGACCTGCGTATGTTCCGTTGGTCTGGATATGATTGCAATTCCTGGTGATACAAAGGCAACCACCATTTCCGGTATCATTGCGGACGAAATGGCACTGGGTATGGTAAATCAAAAGACAACAGCAGTTCGTATCATTCCGGTTATTGGTAAAAAAGAAGGAGATAGTGCCGAATTCGGTGGCTTATTGGGATACGCACCAATCATGCATGTAAATCCATATAGCTGCGATGACTTTATTAATCGTGGCGGACGGATACCGGCACCAATTCATAGCTTTAAGAATTAAAATTATTAATTAAGGTTTGTTGGTTTAGTCGCCTTATCGGTTTCTGGTGACAGATAGTTACCGCAGACACGCTTGCGCTCCGGTCAGCACGTAATGGTGCATAAGGTGCGACAATACCGCACCTAAGCACCAACGTGCTTTTAAGGTCTGCTTGCAATTATTTATCACCAGAAACCGGTAACCAACTGTACGAAATGACCCATAATTTATATGGGAAGCAAAGTACCGCTCCGCGCAAGGTATCAATGACTGCGGAGCCATACTACTTTCCCCAATATAAATTATGGTTCTTATCCATTCCTACAGTAGCGGTTTTGAGGGTATATGTTTCCGCAACGACCTTAGAAGCACGTCGGTACTTAGGCTGTGCTCTGTAATAAGAAAACATAGACTTATTAATGCACAGCCTTACGTACCGCTACGTGCTGGCCAGAGCGTATCTTGTCGCAAGGAGGGACCCACGAAGTGGGAGGATTCCTTACGACCTGCGTGCACATCAGTGCACTACCCGTAAGCACGAAGTGCGTTTGCGTGTCGTGCGGGAATATATATCCTTAAAACCGCGGTCGCAGGTACTACGCTAAACCTTAATTTATACAGGAGTCTTTTATGAGTATATTAAGCAATTTAGAACCCACTCGTGTATTTTATTACTTTGAGGAAATCTGCAAGATTCCTCATGGTTCTTATAATACAAAAGCAATCAGTGACTATTGTGTCTCGGTAGCAAAAGGGTTTCATTTAGATGTAAAACAGGATCAATGGAATAATGTAATCATTCGAAAACCGGGTTCCAAAGGATGTGAACATGCTCCTATAATCATGTTACAGGGACATTTGGACATGGTTTGTGAGAAAGAATCTCATGTGATTCATGATTTTGAGACAGAAGGCTTGCATTTGTTAGTACAGGATGGCTACGTAACTGCCGACGGTACAACCCTTGGTGGTGATGATGGAATTGCGGTAGCCATATGTCTGGCAATTTTAGAGGATAACGCTCTGGTACATCCACCTTTAGAAGTTGTCTTTACAACGGAAGAAGAGGTTGGTATGGACGGTGCGTTAGGTTTAGATACCTCAGATTTGAAGGCGTCATATCTGTTGAATCTGGATAGTGAAGAGGAAGGCGTTTTAACAGTCGGTTGTGCAGGTGGTTCTACCATGGAAATCTATTTGCCATATGAGACAGAAGAAATGACAGGCTTCCCTTATGAACTTAAGATTTCCGGTTTGGTCGGCGGCCATTCCGGTGTGGAAATCCAGAAAGGCAGAGCCAACAGTAATAAATTAATGGTTCAGTTATTACTGGGACTTTCAGATGCATTGCCTTATCATTTGATTTCAGTAGATGGCGGTACAAAGCATAATGCCATTCCAAGGGAAACAGTGGCTCAGATTGTATTCCAGTCGGAAGATGTAATTTCGGATGCAATGGCAGTGATAAAACGATATCAAAGCCTGTTTATGGAAGCATATCAGGATTCCGATGCAGGAATTGAGATAGATTTACAACCATGTGGCGTAGAGTATAAGGTGAAAAATGGTCATGTAACGGTAATAAAGGAAGATGATAAGAGACGGTTCTTACATTTATTATTGGAACTACCGGACGGCGTTCAAGCCATGAGTCAGACCGTTGCCGGATTGCCGGAAACATCTTTGAATCTTGGCGTATTAAAGACCTGTTTAGAGGAAAACAGGATATACTTGGAAGCTTCCAATCGAAGCAGTAATAAAGCCGGTTTAGAGTTGTTGGAGAAGAAGCTTCAGGTAATCGCTCAGGCAAATGATTGTTCATGCAAAAAGCAATCAGAATATCCCGGTTGGAGTTACCGAAGGGATTCCAAATTGCGAGAGGTAATGGTTGATATTTACCGGAACATGTATCAGAAGGATATGAAAATTGAAATCATTCATGCAGGATTGGAGTGCGGAATCTTAGCATCCGGTATGCCGGATTTGGATATTGTTTCCACCGGACCGGATATTCTGGACATTCACACCCCACAGGAACGAATGTCGATTGCATCCGTACAGCGAACCTATGCGTTTGTTCTGCGTGTTTTAGAAGAATTATCAAAATATTAGCAAATGGAAATAAAGGAGAGAAAACAATGGAAGAAAATGTATTTGACGTCTTAAAAGAACGTGGATTCATTGCCCAGACTACCCATGACGAGCAGTTACGGGAATTATTAGGGAAGGAAAAAGTAAAATTCTATATTGGTTTTGATGCAACGGCTGACAGCTTAACAGCCGGACATTTCTTAACGATTATGGCTATGATGCATATGCAGCAACATGGTCATACACCAATCGCGTTAATTGGTGGTGGTACAACTATGATTGGTGACCCAAGTGGTAAATCCGATATGCGTACCATGATGACAAGAGAAACCATCGATTACAATGCAAACCGTTTTAAGGAACAGTTATCTCATTTTATCGATTTTGATAATGACCATGCCATTATGGTAAATAATGCTGACTGGTTGTTGGATTTGAATTATGTTACATTCCTGCGTGAGATAGGAGTACATTTCTCCGTCAATCGTATGTTGACAGCAGAATGTTACAAACAGCGTATGGAAAATGGTTTGACCTTCTTCGAGTTCAACTACATGTTAATGCAGGCATATGACTTCTACAAATTAAACCAGATGTTTGGCTGTAAAGTAGAAATGGGTGGCGATGACCAATGGTCTAACATCCTTGCCGGTGCAGATTTGATTCGTAGAAAGAAGCTGGCAGAAGAAGGAGCAGATGGTGCGGAACTTAAGAAAGACCCGGCTTTTGGTTTAACCTTTACTTTATTAACTACTTCTGACGGAAAGAAGATGGGTAAAACCATGAAGGGTGCTGTTTGGCTTGACCCGAACAAGACCAGTCCTTACGAGTTTTATCAATACTGGAGAAATATTGAAGACAGCAATGTGGAACGATGCTTAGGTTTACTTACCTTCCTGCCAATGGATGAGGTTCGCCGTCTGGGTGCCTTAGAAGGTGCAGAAATTAACAAAGCCAAAGAAGTCCTTGCTTATGAAATCACCAAGATTGTACATGGGGAAGAAGAAGCAAAGAAGGCACAGGAAGCGGCAAGAACTGTATTTGCAAGTGGCGGTATCAGTGAAAATATGCCAAGTATTACTTATACCAAGGCACAGTTTGAAGAAGGTATCGACTTGATTTCTGTTTTGGTTGATACCAAGCTTTGCAGTGGTCGTGGAGATGCAAGACGAAATATGGAGCAAGGCGGCGTAAAAATCAATGATGATAAGGTAACGGACCCAACCAGAAAATTACTGGAAACAGATATCGTTGATGGTGCTATTATTATCCGAAAAGGTAAGAAAAACATTTATAAAGTTGTGATTGAAGGATAATGGGTTGCTATAATTATATTATGTAAACAAATTGGTATAAAAATCGGTAGAGAGAAATTTCTACCGATTTTTTGTAACAAATTATAACTTTCAAACACTAATTGTTTGAAAGGAGGTAAAATCTATGAATTCCTTAGATGAAATCTATCAGGAACACGCACAGACAATTTATTGGTATATTTTTTCACAAATCCATGATTCAACAGTTGCAGAAGAGTTGACCCAGGAAACATTTTTCAGAGCTGTACAAAAATTTGCTGAATACGAAGAACATAGTAGCATTAAAACGTGGTTATGTGGCATTGCGAAAAATGTACTGCGGGAATACTTTAGACAAACCCAGAAGCAGAAAAGTAGAGAGATTGATGTTGATACATATGAAATTTCAATAGAAGGAATGGAAGATGGCATCTTAAAGAACTGGGAAACAGTAGAAGTTATGAAAATTCTACATGGTTTGAATGAGCCAATGAGAGAAGTCATATATCTTCGTTTGATTGGTAATCTCACTTTTCGACAAATTGGAGAAATCATGGACAAAAGCGAGAATTGGGCAAGAGTGACTTATTATCGCGGAAAGGAACAAATTATTAAGGAGGCGAATTCAAATGGGAAATGATACAATTTGCACACTGATACAAGACATGCTGCCATTATATATTGATGATGTAATATCAAATGATAGTAAAAAGATGGTAGAAGAACATATACATTCTTGCAATAAATGCAGTGAAACTCTGGAAAGAATGCATGTTACATTAAAAAATCAACAAATTATTGAGCATGAAAAGTCTGCCATACAAGTTGATTACATGAAAAAGCTTTATAAATACCAAAAAATAATTACCATTTTGGGTGGAATTTTAAGCTTTATAGTAGGTGTAATGCTTCCGGTTCTAATATTCTCCATACCAATAATTATTGACTTGACTAATGGCGGTATACCTGAATATAAAATTGCACGTATTAATCTGGTATGGTATGTTGGTTTCATAGAAATGGGAATCAGTGGTTTAGTATTTTTAGGATTATATATGCTGTTTCATTATTTTTTGAAACGTAGGAAATAGGATGCATTGAATATAAACTACTGAACTTGGCAAAATCAAAACAGAAAAAGTAGTTGTTTTTTTTATATGTTTTGTATATAGTATTTATGAGAAAATCAAACGAGAGGTTCCGACCTCTCGTTTTCTATCATAGGAGAATACCATGGAAAAATTAGCTTTATCGGATGAGATTCTCATGGAAATTGAGAAGCCAGCCCGTTACATCGGAAACGAAGTCAATAGTGTTATGAAAGATAAATCAAAGATTGATGTACGGTTTTGTATGTGTTTCCCAGATGCATATGAAATTGGTATGTCTCATTTGGGAATTCAGATTTTATATGACATGTTCAATCGTATGGAGGATGTTTGGTGTGAACGTGTTTATTCCCCTTGGCCGGATTTGGACAAGATTATGCGTGAACAGAAGATTCCTCTGTTTGCCCTGGAATCACAGGACCCAATCAAGGAGTTTGATTTTCTTGGCATTACGCTTCAGTATGAAATGTGTTATACCAATGTTCTTCAAGTCATTGATTTAAGCCAGATTCCGTTGATTGCAACGGAACGTGGGGAGAATGACCCAATTGTAATTGGTGGAGGACCTTGCAGCTACAATCCGGAACCTATTGCTGACTTTTTTGATTTATTTTATATCGGAGAAGGCGAGACGGTTTATCGGGATTTGATGGATGCCTATAAGCAGAATAAGCAAATGGGTGGCTCCCGCAAGGAATTTCTGGAATTGGCGGCTGAAATTGAGGGAATTTATGTTCCTCAATTCTATAATGTTTCTTATCATGATGACGGTACCATTGCCAGCTTTGAACCTAATAATTGTCATGCTAAGAAAAAGATTAAGAAACAGGTTGTCATGGATTTTGATCATGCACCATATCCTATGAAACCGGTTGTTCCATATATCAAAGCCACACAGGATCGTGTTACCCTGGAAATCCAGCGTGGCTGTATTCGTGGCTGTCGGTTCTGTCAGGCAGGAGCCATTTACCGTCCGACCAGAGAGAAAAATGTGGAATTGATGAAGCAGTATGCCTTAGAAATGATTCGTAATACCGGACATGAAGAAATTACTTTAAGTTCGTTAAGCTCCAGTGACTATACAGCATTACCGGAGCTGACGGAGTTCCTGATAGAAGAAATGGGTAAATTAAAGGTAAATATTGCCTTGCCTTCTCTGCGAATTGATGCTTTTTCTTTAGACGTTATGAAACGGGTTCAGGATATTAAGAAAAGTAGTTTAACTTTTGCTGCAGAGGCTGGTACCCAACGGCTTCGTAATGTCATTAACAAAGGATTAACTGAGGAAATGATACGGGAGGGTGCTATGAAAGCCTTTCGTGGTGGCTGGACAAAAGTGAAATTCTACTTTATGGTTGGTCTGCCTACGGAAACAGAAGAGGACTTAATGGGAATACCGGAGCTTTGTGAACAGCTTGCCGTGGATTATTATACCATTCCAAAGGAAGAGCGAATTGGTAAAGTGTCGATTACAGCAAGTTCATCTTTCTTTGTACCAAAGCCATTTACTCCATTTCAATGGGCTTCCATGAACACAGAGGAAGAATTCCTGCAAAAAGCAAGATTTGTCAAAGACGGTTTCTTCCAGCAAAAGAACCGGAAGAGTCTGAATTACCGGTATCATGATGCGGATTTAACCATTATGGAGGGCATTTTCGCAAGAGGTGACCGGAAGCTTTGTCCGGCTATTTTACAAGCTTATCAAGATGGCTGTATCTTTGACGCCTGGCATGAAATGTTTCATCAGGAAATCTGGGACAAGGCTTTTAATGACCATAAGATTGATATTGATTTCTATACCCATCGGGAACGGTCAGTAGAGGAGATACTTCCATGGGATTTCATTGACATTGGTGTGACCAAGCAATTCTTTATTCAGGAATGGGAACGGGCGAAACGTGGAGAGGTTACGCCGAACTGCAAACAACAGTGTTCCGGCTGTGGAGCAGCAACATTTAAAGGAGGTGTCTGCTTTGAAAATAAGAATTAAATATGCCAAAACAGGCGTACTCCGATATATCGGACATTTAGATGTGATGCGGTACTTTCAAAAAGCCCTACGCAGAGCCGGATTAGATGTTGCTTATTCTCAAGGATATAGCCCTCATCAACTGATTACCTTTGCGGCACCCTTAGGCTTGGGTGTAACCAGTGAAGGAGAATACTTTGATGCAGAAATGAATTCCGTTACCACCAGTGCAGATATGGTAGAGCGTTTGAATGCAACTATGGCAGAAGGCATGGAAATCAATGATATTGTTGCTCTGAAAGAAGGAGCCAAGACCGCAATGGCAGTGGTTGCCGGTTCAGACTATCTGGTAGACTTTCGGGAAGGATATGTGGAGCCGGAACGCTTTTTACAGGCGGTAGATGCCTTTTATGCACAAGAGCATATTGAGATCATTAAAGTGTCTAAAACAAAAGAGACACTTATGGATATTAAGCCATTTATTTATCAAATGGAGGTACGGGATAACCGGATTTATATGCTGCTTTCCACCGGAAGCGTGGATAATATAAAACCGGAACTGGTTATGGAGGCTATGTGTAAGTATTTACAGGTAGAATATCAGAAAATGGCGTTTCAGGTACATCGGCTTGAAACCTATATGCGAAACGAGCAGGGAGAACTGGTGTCGTTGTTAGAGGCTGGTGAAAGAATAAGTTAAAGGATTGGGAGTCCATAATGACAAAAGAATTAGTAATAACCAATTATGAAAATCGTATATGTGCCTGCTTATATGAAGATAGTCAATTGATGGAACTTCAAGTGTTAACAAAAGCTTCCAACACCAACAGTCAGAACCAAACGACGAACGATTCTGACATTTTAGGTAGTATCTATGTGGCAAAGGTGCAAAATGTAGTTAAAAATCTGGATGCTGCATTTGTAGAGATTCAACCGGGGCTTGTGTGTTATTATTCCTTGAAGGAAAATCATCATCATTTTTTGAATCCGAAGAATACGGATAAAGTTGTCATTGGTGATGAACTATTAGTACAGGTAACAAAAGAAGCAATCAAAACGAAAGCTCCTTTGGCCGGCTCTGAATTACAGTTGACCGGAAATCTGGTCATTGTAACCTACGGAAATGGAAATGTAGGAATTTCCAATAAACTCCCAAAGGATGAAAAGACACAGGAAATGAAGGCATCTATAGAAACCAAACTGCCGGAGGGATATGGAGCCATTATTCGAACCAATGCCTATGAAAGTTCGATAGAAGCCTTAGAACAGGAATTTGACCGTTTATTGCAGAAACTATTCCATATTGTGGAACAGGCAAAATTCCACAAGGCATATTCCTGTCTATATCAGGAACGATCACCACTGGCAAAATTGCTGGATGATTATAATAACAAAGATTTAGTTCGTATCATCACAGATATTCCGGAAATACAGGAAGAACTGACTGAACTATTATCGGGAGATGAGAAGAATAAGGTAGAGCACTTCCAACCGGGACTTCAACCTTTATATGCCATTTACCGGCTGGATCGGGATTGGAAAGAACTGACCGGAAAACGTGTGTGGCTGAAATCCGGGGCTTATCTGGTTATTGAACAGACAGAAGCAATGGTTGTTATTGATGTCAACACAGGAAAATCCGTAAATAAGAAAAATCGGGAGGAGCATTTCCTAAAAGTCAATCAGGAAGCAGCAACTGAAATAGCCCGCCAGCTTAGACTGCGGAATCTATCCGGTATTATTCTGATTGATTTTATCGATATGGAGAAACTTGAGCATAAAGAACGGTTAGTGGATCATCTTTGTAAAGAACTTCAAAAAGACCGGATACAGACCAATTACATTGATATGACAAGGTTGAATCTGGTGGAACTTACAAGAAAAAAAGTGCGGAAGTCGCTGGGTGAGGTGCTGTGAAATATCACGAATTCTTTATAATACGAAATAAAAATATTAACCAAGCAACCATATGCAATACCTCCTATATATATTAGTATATGCAACAGAATTAGTGGGTATACAGAACAATAGCTGAAAATCTTTAATATGGGATGTTTTATGAATACATTTCAAATTTTTCATGAATTTTATTGACTTTATTTTCCTAAACAGTTATAATACTTGAGTGTGCCGCACAACGAGGTCGAAGTGTGTCCATTTGACACCACCATAGTTGGCGAGTAATGATAAAAGGAGGATACCAATATGTACGCTATTATTGCAACAGGTGGCAAGCAGTACAAGGTAGCTGAAGGCGATATCATTTTTGTAGAGAAGTTGAATGCAGCAACAGGTGATACTGTTACATTTGACGATGTTGTTGTAGTAAACAATGACAAAGATATTCTTTGCGGTGATAAGGTTGCGAATGCTAAGGTTACAGCAGAGGTTGTAGGCGAAGGCAAGGGCAAGAAGGTTATCGTTTACAAGTACAAGAGAAAGACCGGCTATCATAAGAAGCAGGGTCACAGACAGCCATATACAAAGGTTGAAATCAAAGCTATTAATGCTTAATTGGCAGGTGTCGTATGATTCAGGTAACAGTATTTGTTGATTCTAAGAATCAATTTACAGGTTTCCACACATATGGACATGCAGAATTTGCGGAACCGGGTTATGATATTATTTGTAGTGCGGTTTCAGCAATTGTTTTGACAACAGTTAATTCCATAGAAGAACTCACGAATGAAGCAATTGAGGTAACTCAGAATGAAGAAAATGGTGAGATTGATTTTCGGTTTTGTTCAGTACCGGGAGAACAGGCAAGCTTGCTGATTCGTTCCATGGTGATTGGCTTAGATGGAATTTCAAAAGAATATGGAAAAAAGTATTTGAGAGTTAACACTAAGGAGGTGTAACGAAAATGATGCAGATGAACCTTCAATTTTTTGCTCACAAGAAGGGTGTTGGTTCTACTAAGAACGGTCGTGACTCTGAAGCTAAGAGATTAGGTGCAAAGAGAGCTGACGGTCAGTTTGTAAAAGCTGGTAACATCTTATACAGACAACGTGGAACTAAGATTCATCCAGGTGTTAATGTGGGTAGAGGCGGCGATGATACATTATTTGCTTTAGTTGATGGTGTTGTTCGTTTTGAAAGAAAGGGCAGAGACAAGAAACAGGTTTCTATTTACCCAGTCGTTGACAAATAAGATTTTTTTGGGGACACTATGAATAGTGTCCCTATTTTGTTATATAACTATTTTTGATGGAAAGAAAGCAAGGTGAGACAATGTTTGCAGACAGAGCGAAGATTTACGTCCGTTCCGGTAAAGGCGGCGATGGTCACGTGAGTTTCAGAAGAGAATTATATGTGCCGGATGGTGGCCCGGATGGTGGCGATGGCGGCCGTGGCGGCGACGTTATTTTTGTGGTAGACGAAGGTCTCAATACCTTAGTAGACTTTCGAAACTGCCGGAAATACAAAGCCGGTGATGGAGAAGAAGGCGGTAAACGCCGGTGTCATGGTGCTGACGGAGACGATATTATATTAAAAGTACCACCGGGAACGGTAATCAAGGATGCAGAAAGCGGTAAGGTTATTCTGGATATGTCCAATAAGAAGGAACCGGTAGTGTTCTTAAAGGGTGGTCGTGGTGGCAAAGGAAACATGCATTATGCTACATCTACGATGCAGGCACCGAAATACGCCCAGCCGGGGCAGGATGCCAAAGAGCTTTGGATTACATTAGAATTAAAAGTAATTGCTGATGTTGGTTTAGTGGGCTTCCCAAATGTAGGAAAATCCACATTTTTATCCAGAGTTACCAATGCCAGACCGAAGATTGCCAATTATCATTTCACTACCTTACAGCCTAATTTAGGTGTAGTGGACTTAGGCGATAGCCAGGGATTTGTCATTGCCGATATCCCCGGTATAATTGAAGGCGCCGCTGAAGGAACCGGACTTGGACTGGAATTTTTACGTCATATCGAACGAACCAAAGTTCTGATTCATTTGGTAGATGCTGCCTCAACAGAAGGGCGGGACCCAATTAATGATATACAGGCAATTAATTACGAATTAAAGAAATATGGAATTGATATAGAATCAAAACCACAAGTTATTGCAGCAAATAAGATAGATGTTATGTCGGAAATGGAACGGGAAACGGTGTTGGATTTAATCCGGGAAGAAATGGAGCCATTGAAGATTCCGGTTTTCCCTATTTCTGCTGTTTCCGGGGAAGGTATAAAGGAATTACTTTGGCATGTACACAGTATGTTAAAGGAATTACCACAGGAAACCATTGAATTTGAACCGGAATTCGACCCATCTGTATTTGCTGATGACATCACACTTCCTTTTGAAGTGACTTATGACGAAAAGGAAGATGAATACGTGGTAGAAGGCCCTAGAATTGAACGTATGCTTGGCTATACCAATCTGGAATCTGAAAAAGGTTTCCGGTTCTTTCAGGAATTTTTGAAGAAAAATGGAATTCTGGACGAATTAGAAGCGTTAGGTATTCAAGATGGCGACACCGTACGTTTATATGGTCTTTCCTTCGATTATTACAAATAATGATGGAATATTTTGATGTGAATGGTACAACCTAAGGAGAGAAGAAATGACAAGTAAGCAGCGTGCCTTTTTAAAAAGCTTGGCAATGAATATGGAGCCTATTTTCAATGTAGGGAAATCATCCGTTACACCGGAATTTATTGAAGGAATTCGTGAAGCTTTAGAAAAAAGGGAATTAATTAAAATCGGTGTATTAAAGAATTGTGCAGATGATCCAAAGGAACTTGCTAACCTGATTGCAGAGCGTTCCGGTGCACAAGTGGTACAAGTAATTGGAAAAAAAATTGTCTTGTATAAAGAATCACGTGACAATAAAAAGATTATGTTACCTAAATAGAAATTTGGAGGCATTTTATGAGTAAAATCGGTATCATGGGTGGAACATTTAACCCCATTCATCTGGGACATATTATGTTGGCTAAAGCAGGTTATCAGCAATTCCAACTGGATAAGGTTCTTGTGATACCGAACAAGCTTCCTGCTTATAAAGATACTGATGAATTGCTGGATTCCAAGCATCGAAGCCGGATGGTGCAGATTGCAATTCAGGATTATCCTTATATGGAATTTTCGGATATGGAACTTCGACGAACTGGTGCAACCTATACCATTGACACACTTCGTGAATTGTCCGGGCTTTATCCGAATGACCAGTTTTATTTCATCCTTGGCGGAGATTCTCTGGTTCATTTGAGAGAGTGGAGAGAGTATCAGGAAATACTGAAATTGACAGTGATTTTATGTGCCAAAAGAAATGGTGCTGATATGGTCACTTTAGATACTATGCGGATGGAATTACTTCAAGAAGTAAAGGATTCTAGAATTCTTTTTTTGGATACTCCAATGATGGATATTTCATCTACCGATATTCGAGACAATATTCAGGAAAAAGATGTAATTTCGCAGTGGCTTCCTGATGGAGTATATCAATATATTGAGAAACATCAACTATACATGGGGTAAGAGGATAAACTATGGAACGAATGGAAATGCGTGAAAAATTAAAGGAACGTCTGACAGAAAGGCGTTTTGAACACAGTCTTGGTGTAGAATATACTGCTGCGGCAATGGCAATGTGTCATAATGTTGATATTGAAAAGGCTGCAATTGCAGGATTACTACATGATTGTGGCAAGAATTATTCTGCACAAGATAAAATTGCCAAATGTGAAAAATATGGATTGCCTATTTCTACATACGAAAGAAAGAATCCTGAACTATTACATGCAAAGCTGAGTGCTGCAATTGCTAAGGATAAATTCAAGGTAAAAGATCGTGAAATTTTGTCAGCCATCACTTGGCATACCACCGGTTGCCCAAACATGTCTGATTTGGACAAAATCATTTATATTGCTGATTTTATTGAACCAAACCGTAAAATGCTTCCGGAAATGGAAGAAATCCGCAAGGAAGCTTTTACTGATTTAGATCAGTGTCTGATTCACATTCTTTCAAATATTCTTGAATATTTGAAACGAAAGGGAGAAACTATTGATGAAATTTCAGAGCAGACCTATCGTTTTTATGTTGAAAATCTTTGATAGTAATTAACTTTTTAATGCTATCTTATTATATAGAAACTATGGAGAAAATTAGAAACAGGAGAGGGATATGAACGCAAATGAATTAACCAAACTGGTATTAAATGCTTTAGAAGACAAAAAGGCTGAGGATATCAAGATTATTGATATATCAAATGTTTCAGTGATTGCAGATTATTTTATAATTGCAAGCGGTAATAACCGTAATCAAGTACAGGCTTTAGCTGATAATGTAGAGGAAACCTGTGGCAAAGCCGGTTACCCGGTAAAACAGGTAGAAGGATATGATTCTGCCAATTGGATTTTAATGGACTTTTCGGATATTATTGTGCACATTTTTTCCAAAGAAGACCGTTTATTTTATGATTTGGAACGAATCTGGAGAGATGGAAAAATCGTAGAAAAAGACCAGTTATAAAAGGTTGACATTAAATTCGTGAAGTCTTATAGTTATACTATAAGGGGCTAAGGTGGAGTTTATGGATTTAGATCGTTTTTTAAATATTAATAATGTTAAGATAAATAATATTGTTGCGAAATCACTTCGATATACATTATATTTATTGCTGATTATATGGTGTCTGGTATTTAGCAATTTAATTCAGTTTGATAAGTCAGCAATCAGTTTGTGTCTTGCAAGCTGTGGAATTTTATTGCTGATTCCAACAATTTTCATTAATTGCTTCAACATTGAAAAGAATTATATTATGTACATGGTAATTATTTGCACGTCTTTAGCAAGCTGTGTGCTTTGTTCTTTTTTGTCTTATTATGCTTCGGCAATTATTCTGTTTCCATTACTAATTGCGTCCTTGTATTATAACAGAGTGCTGGTATTGTTTACTACTTTAATCAATACAGCTTTAATTCTATTGTCTTCTTTTATGAATTTATATGTAGGCTTAATACCCAATGACCCTTTGGCTTTGAATATTGAATCAGCAATTTTTTATAATTTTCTGCCAAAAGAATTAGTCTTGATATTTATGTCATTTATTGCATATTTTATTGTTGACCGTAACAATGAAATGATGGCCGATATATTCATCTATTCTCAGCAACTAAAAATCAGTCAGGAGGAAATTATTCTTTCCTTTGCGAATATTTGTGAATCAAAATCAAAATCAACCGGCGAACATGTACGACGGGTTTCAAATTATATGTATGTTCTTTGTGAGGCTTCCGGCTTCGACCAGACTTACACAGAAATGGTCTGCACAGCAGCTATGATGCATGATATTGGTAAATTAATGATACCGGAAGAAATTCTCAATAAACCTGGCAAATTAACAGATGATGAATATGCAATTGTAAAAAACCATGTGCTTTATGGAGAAGCACTATTACATAACGCGACCGGAGAAATCATGGAAATTGCCCGTACCATTGCTTTGCAACATCATGAGCGCTGGGATGGCAAAGGTTACTTAGGAATGAAAGGCGATGAAATTGCCTATGTCAGTCGTTTAATGGCATTGGCAGATGTTTTCGATGCTTTATCAGCTTCCCGTTGCTATAAAGAAGGTTGGTCGTTGGCACAGACCTATAATGAAATTGCTTTAGGAAGTGGAACACAGTTTGATCCGGATGTGGTAGAACTATTTAAGAATAACTTTGATAAGTTTGTAGAAATCTTTAATGCCATTCCTGATGTTGCGCCGACAGAAGATGAATCTCAACAGTGGGAGATTCAATCAACCGCTAAGATACATACGGATGGTCAATAGGATACATATAACAGATACCAAGATGTTATTTCAAGAGAAAGGATAATACAATGTTTCGTGTATTTAATGAATACTTAAAATACATACAGTTATCAACTGCACCTGAAATTGAATGTGCTTTTAATCATTTTCTGGCTGACTGCAAAGGCTTAAAACGATATTGTGTTACCATTCACTATAATCGTTTTGTGGTTGATATTAAATTGAACAAGTTTAATTTGGAGCAGGCAGAGAAACACTTCCAGAAGCTGACAAATGCAGTTGGTTACCCATATTCTCAGATGTTTGTTCGGTTTAATGAAGGTTCTGTCATTCGTTATCGATATGCAAGCTGTATGGAAAACAAAGTAGGTTTCTTTTGTGATGTTGTATACTCATAATCAAACTCGTTTATATGGAAGAAGTTATGAGTATAGGGAGGTGAAACCGTTGAAAAACAAGTATTCTTATCAGAACATATACTATTATGACTATCATCGTCCATTAGTTGTATATTTATCTTTTGTTCTATCCATTCTTTCAGTTTTTTCTTTAGGGCTGATGGTTGAATTTACTGTAGCAGCTTGTTGTATTCTACAAATGTCACTTGCTATCACATCTTTTATTTTGATATTTTATGCCCGCAAGAATTATCCCGGAAAAGATGGTTTTCGTATTGCTACTTCTATCATTAATATTGTTGGGATTATACTCTCAGTATTATTGATTTTTTTATGGACAATACATATTACAAATCTTCATAAAAAGTCTGATGTCTATAATGCAAATTTTATAGGGTATAAAATTGATGAATATATAAAGAACACAGAATATGAGGATGATCTTAAACAATATTATAATAAAGTATATAGTTTACAAGATACTACATATCAAGAACTTCCTGAAGATATATCATCTCATATAGATTATTTATTAGAACTACAATATGTACATAGTGGTGAGTTATATACTACAATTCAGTATAAAATGAATGGTGCTACTGGATATGCGTTCCTAATTGACGAAACAAATAAAGTACATATATACATATCCAACGAAAATAAATTAGATGAATGGGAAATATATCCGGAAACATGTGAAGAATATGAATTTGATTAAAAATATAGAATTAATGGGAATGGGAAATCCTGAGTCCTAGATTTTCCATTCCTATTAATTACTAAAACAAATTTTTAAATATGTATTATGATTACATCTTCCGATATAAGCCAATGACCCGCCCCATAATCATACAATCCTGTACAATAATTGGGTCCATGGAATCATTTTCCGGTTGCAAGCGTATATAATCTTTTTCCTTATAAAAAGTCTTAACAGTTGCAGAATCATCAATCAGCGCAACTACAATTTCACCATTTCTTGCAACAGAAGTCTGTTCAACAAGTACTAAATCTCCGTCAAAAATACCGGCATTAATCATACTTTCACCTTTTACAGTCAGCATAAAGGTTTGCTTATTATTCACATATTCCGGTGGAAGTGGAAAGTACCCATTAATATTATCATCTGCCAGTAAAGGCTGACCAGCCGCAACACGCCCAAGGATTGGAACATTAACCAATTCCCGTCTGGTCAAATTAAAAGTGTCATCAACAATTTCTATTGCACGAGGTTTTGTTGGGTCGCGACGGATATAACCATTCTTTTCCAGTGTTTCCAAATGAGAATGGACAGAAGAAGTAGATTTCAAATGTACAGCAGAACAAATTTCCCGTACAGAAGGTGGATAACCTTTTGAAAGAATCTGTTCTTTCATATACTCAAGTATTTCTCTTTGTTTATCAGTAATTTTTCCGTTTCCCATAAAAAACCTCCTATATGTAATGATTAATATCAATATTCTCATTGTTTCTCTGTAAACTATAGATATATTTTAACACAGTTGAAAGAAGATTGCAAACAAATGTTCACTAAAAATCGAACATATTTTCCGAACAAATATTCGAAAAAGTATTGACATACGAATGTTTGTTCGATATAATCAGAACATAGTAAACAAATGTTCGACTTGGAGGTGTTTTTATGAATACAGATTATTCCTTAGATATTAGAGATTTTAATATGATTTTACGCAGTATAATTATGAATTTGAAATTGTGGATTGCCAGAATGTTTATTAAACATCCAAAGGTTACCTTATATTGTACAGCTACTGGATTCATTATTGGATTGTTGTGTATTGTATTATTAAAAACCACACCGGAAGTAAATGCACAATCAGAGCATGTAAATACCAAGTATTTTACTACAATATCAGTAGAAGCTGGTGATACATTATGGGATATTGCTGAAGAATACCGAACAGTTGAATATGCCAGCGTGCAGGATTATATTGATGAGGTTAAAGAAATCAATCATATTACCGGCGATGATATTACCACAGGATGTTATCTTACAGTACCTTATTATGCAGAAAAACCAATAGAGCAATAATGCAATGTACTTTTATAACAAATTTTATCTAGTTATATTCCAAGCAGTTACCAACCATCGATACCGGAGCCTGTGATTGCAGAAAATATCCGTTCTTTTGTAGCCGGAACCGTATTTCTCAATTGCTGAATTAATTCCTTGGCTTCTTGCCGTTTGGTAACTCCATCTGCCGGACATGGATTCTTTGTTATCGGTAAGTTTTGTTCTGTTGCAAAGGAAATAATTTCACCTTCGTATGCATATATTAATGGTCGTATTAAATCAAGATTGCACCGTTCCAAATGTGTTACAGGCGAAAAAGTATGGATGCGTCCTTCATATAGCATAGACATCATAAAACTATCAATGACATCATCCTTATGATGGGCATAAGCAATTTTATTACAACCAAATCGGATTGCTGCTTCATTGAAAGCACCTTTTCGCAACCGGCTGCATAATGAACATGGATTTTGCTCTTTTTTTAATTCAAACACAATCGTTGCAATCTGTGTCCGTTCCACATAATAATCAACACCTAATAGCTGTGCATATTGAGACAGGAGAGTAGTGTCATAATTTTCAAATCCTAAATCTACTGTTATCGCAATCAGTTCAAAGTGTTTCGGATAAAACTCCTTCAATTTACTTAAGGCATATAGCAGGGTAAGACTATCTTTTCCTCCAGAAATTCCAATTGCAATTTTATCTCCATCCTGAATCATTTGATAATCATCAATGGCCTTTCTTGTATAGGTAAGCAATTTTTGTGGCTTCATCTTGTAATTCCTCACAAACAAATTTGTTTTTATATTATTTTATAAATGTTGAACTTATTTTTCCGTTCTTTCTTTCCGTAATGATACAGCTCCGGCGGCTTTTCGTTTGTGTTCATCCTCAATAGCTGCATAGTAATCTATGGTTGTATTGATATTTTCATGGCCAAGAACATCTGCAACAAGACGAATATCGCCGGTTTCCCGATATAAAGCGGTTCCATAGGTACTTCTAAGCTTATGTGGTGTGATCTTTTTATTAGGCACAGCAATTCGCCCGTACTTTTTTACTAAACGTTCAATTGCATCCACACTCATTCGATTTCCTTTTGACGATATAAATAATGCCTTTTCATGACCATCAGCTATATTAATGTGTTTTCGTTCACCTTCCATATATGCCTGTAACACATGGGCAACTTCATCGCCAAAATAAATAATATCCTGACCGCCACCTTTTCGTACAATGGTTATGGAATTTTCCTTAAAATCAATATCAGTTGTATCTAAACCAACACATTCAGAAACACGAATACCTGTTCCTAACATCAAGGTTAGAATTGCCAAATCCCGTTGTCTGGTGCGATCACAGCTTTTTCTTTGTCGTTCAGACATTTGACCGTTGCCTTTTTCAATGGCATCTAGAATATCCTGAACCTCAAATGCGTTCATACGAATAATATTTTTATCTTTTTTAATACGTGGCATCTGAACCAAAATCATAGGATTTTTCTCAATATTATCATGTTTTAAGTGATATTCATATAAACCACGTAAAGGAGCCATTTTACGGGCAATGGAACGTTTACCGTTTTCATGGTTTTCACCATCAACTTTTTCAGTACTGAATTCCAAATAATGTTGATACTCAGATATGTCCTCAGCACTAAAACGGCTCAAATCGTCATAATTGATTTGTTTGATTTCTTTATCCTTAAATATGGGATTCACATTTTTAATATAGCGAAAAAATGTCAGCAAATCATAGGCATAAGAAATACGTGTACTAACTTGTGTAGTTAAATCTTTATCACGTAAATAATCCCTGGCACACGGAGGAAGCTGACTTAATAAGTCATGATATAATTCCTTTTGATTGCGTTCTTTTAATCTATAATGTTCAGAGTCCTTAGCCATATACAAATTACCTGCCTTTCAATGCATAAAGCAATAAATTCAGTAGTTATTTAGGTATATTTTATCATACCACTCTTCAAAAGTCCATATAAAAATGCGGAAAAACGTAGATTTATCCGCTAGTTTGATTATACTCTCTTTTAGTAGATTTGTAAATAATAAACCCTGGCAAATACTTTTGCCAGGGTTCAAAATTACTTGTTCTAATATAGAAATAAATTGGGGACAACTGATTAAAACTAAATTTTCTCCACAATAGTTTTCATTAAAGTTACTGTACCATCAATACCAAGCACATGAGTATCCAAACAGAAATTATAGCTGGAGGTTGCTCCCCATTTTTTTGTTGTATAATAATTGTAATATGAAGCACGTTGTTTATCTGTTTTGTTTACAAAGTCTTTGGCTTTGTCCTGTGTCAGGTTCATACGTGCTGACACACGTTTTGCACGTTCTTCTATTGGTGCATGTAAGAAGAAATTAACTACATTATTATAATCCGATAATGCATAGTCAGCACAACGACCAATCATAACGCAGGGACCCTCATTAGCAATCTGCTTAATCGTATCAAATGCAGCTAAAAACACTTTATGATTAATTGGCATATCTATACCATTTGCACTAATTCCAAGTGAATATGGATCCATTACAATCGAATATAATAAACTGCTGGTTGGGCGTTCATCGAATTTTTCAAAAACCTCTTCGCACAATCCGCTTTCTTTGGCTGCCCGCTTTAATAGTTCTTTGTCATAATATGGAATATTTAACTCCTTTGCCAAAGCAATACCAATTTCACGGCCACCACTTCCGCATTGCCGTCCAATTGTAATAATCGTATCTTTACCCATAATAACCGCCCCTTCCATATATGATGTTATTTCACTGGTTATGTTAATATATTAACACAAAAGTCAGTAATCAACAATTATTTTCGTAATTGTTTCAATAGTTCTTCAAAATAGTCAGGCAATTCACTTTGAAACTCGACATAATTCCCAGTGCGTGGATGTTGAAACCCTAACACACCCGCATGTAGCGTTTGCCCTTGTAAGTGATAAGGATTCTTATCCGGTCCATATACGGTATCACCCAATATAGGATGATGTATGGAGGACATATGCACACGAATTTGATGTGTACGTCCTGTTTCCAACTGGCATTCTATAAATGTATATTTTCCATTCAGTCGTTCCAATACTCTATAATGGGTAATGGCTTCTCTTCCATTTCTTAAATCAATTGTTTGCTTTTTTCGATCCGTAGGATGTCGTCCAATAGGTTTATTGATAGTCCCTTCATCCTCAACAATATTGTCATAGACAATTGCATAGTATTTACGAGTAATAGAATGTACCTTTAATTGTTCTGCTAATGACTGATGTGCCAAATCATTCTTACACACTACTAATAGTCCTGTTGTATCCATGTCAATTCGATGAACAATTCCCGGGCGAAGGACTCCATTAATAGAAGAAAGCTGATCTTTACAGTGATACATAATTGCATTAACCAGAGTTCCGGTATAATGTCCGGCTGCCGGATGAACCACCATGCCCTTAGGTTTATTTACTATCAATATATCTTCATCTTCAAAAACAATATCCAGAGGAATATCCTCTGGAAGTATATCAATATCTTCTGGCTCTGGTATCGTGACACTTATTGTATCATCCAGTCGAAGTTTATAGTTGGATTTCACAGGGGTATTATTTACTAATATATTCCCCTCTGAAAGTAGTTTTTGAATATAAGACCGGGAAAGCTCTGGAATCAAATCACTCAACAATTTATCAATACGATTATTTACTTGTTCCGAAGTTATTTTAATTTCCAATTTAAATGACTCTCCAATTCAATATTAATTCAAGTGCATATATGCATTATTCATCATCTTCTTCATTTTCATCATTGAAAATTTCATCAATGGTAATTTTTCTTGGTTCTGTCTCTTCATAATCTGTTTCCATAGTATTTTCGCTTTCTTTTGAAGTATCATCTGCTTCTTTTGAAATATCATCTGCTTCAATTTCAGGAGTAACCACTTTCTTTTGATAAAAGACACCTGTGAAATCGTTTTCCTTATATCGAAACAGCAACAATAATACGAGAACCGATACAGAACCGGTTACAAACATATCTGCTATGTTAAATACAGGAAAATCAATGATTTTAATGTACAAAAAGTCTACAACGGAACCTTGAAATAATACGTCTCCATGAAAAATTCGATCAATCATATTACCAATGGCACCTGCAGCAAGGAACTGAATACACACACTGATTGGAAAAAATTTGGTATCATTGGATAACTTAACATAGCAATAGGCTAAAACAACCAAAATAATGACTGTTAAAATCAAGAAAATGACCTGGCGATTTTGGAACATTCCCCAAGCCATACCTTTATTTTCCAAATAAAACAACCCAAAAATATTTCCCAGAATTGGATGATATTCATACATTTCTAATTTCTGTACCACTAAGTATTTTGAATACTGATCTACACATATTAACAAAAAAATACCTATTAACGCTTTCACATATTTCATTCAATTTCAAGCCTCTCTTCGAATCAATCGTCTAAAAGAAATGAGCTGCCTACAGTAACCTGTAAGCAGTCCATTTCACATCATTTCCTATACTATTTCTTAAATAAACGTAAATCCTGTACTATTTGCGTCTTCGTCACCAAGCATTGCACGCTTTTCCACTTTATCTTCTACTTCACCTTCAAAAGTATCAAGCTCTTCTGCAACCTCTGGTTCCGGTTCCTGTGTCGGTGCAGCTTCTTCCCGCTTCTTTACTGTTTCAAAAGGATCAACAAAAGAAGTAGAACTGTTATTCAAACCAGAACCTTGATTATAATCCATATTATAACGATCAGAATCATCTCTCTCGCCCAAACGTCCACTATCTTCTCCGTTATCGAAACCAGATAATGGCTGCTGTTCACCACCTGACATAAAATCAGACATTGGATTAGAATTCATATAAGCATCATTCGCAGATGCAGCCGTTTTTGTAAATGCAGCAAAATCATTGGCATCCATTCGGAAGGAATCACTGGAAATCAAATCCAGCTGTGCATTTAAGAACTGTGTAAACTGTGCTTTATATTTGGTATACTGTTGTACTAAAGCAACGGTTTGATTATGTACCCGTTCTAACTCAAGTTTTGCATCAGCAGTGTGTTCTTTTGCCTTATTCACAGCTTCCATTTCAATGGTCTGTGCTTTTAATTCGGCTGTACGAATGGTTTCTTCTGAAGTTTTTTCAGCTAAAACTAAAGCCTTTTGTAAAGATGCTTCAATGTTTTTATAATGCTGTAAACCTTCATTCAGCATATTGATTTTGTCCTTCATCTCAACATTGGAGCGATATAATTCTTCATAGTTTTCTAAAATCTCATTAATAAATCCGTCAACATCTTTCTTGTCATATCCAATACCGGACTTAAATGCTTTTGACTGAATTTCTACTGGTGTAATCATGTTCTACTTCCTCCTCTTAACTAATAGGCTCCCAAATATGGTGATACAGTTGATTCATTTAAGATTTCATCACGTAAATCACCGGAAACCTCAATATCTTGCGGTGCTGCAATAAAAATATTGCTGGAAATGGCTTGCAATGAACCATCTAAGGCATAACATGCACCACCAATGAAATCAATAATACGCTGTGCTGCATTTAACTCAATGCCTTCCATATTAATGACAATGGTTTTGCCATCCTTTAAAAAATCTGTTACTGTTTGTGCCTCATTAAATTCCTGTGGTTTTATTACGTACACTTCACTACCCCTGCCATTCATAGAAACTACTTTATTATTTGAACCGGAAGCCGGCCTTGAAGGTCTGCTGGTTCTGGTTGTTCGTTTTGCGTAAGAACCCGAGTCATATGTATCTTCTTCGTTATAAGCTGCTGCAGACTGAGCTTTAGCTGGTGACGAATAACCGGTTGTTGATTTAGCAGTTGCCGTTTTTTCTTTCTTAGGCTTTGGCTGCTTAGCCGGCTTGGGTTCAACTAAGTCTATTTCATCATCAAATAAATCATCGTTGTCATAATCATCATCGTCATCTGCACTATTCAGACTCAATATATTCATAAATTTGTCGATACCTTTTCCCATGACATATCTCCTATCCCTATATACTATAATTCCGTGCACCGAAAATTCCGGTTCCAACTCGTACCATTGTGGCACCCTCTTCTATCGCTACCATATAATCATTGGTCATGCCCATTGACAGTACACTCATATTAACATTATCAATGTTTCTGGTTTTTATGTCAAGTAATAATTTGTGTAAATCTGCAAAAACGTTCCTGTTTTTTTCGGGATTTTCAACAAAAGGTGCAATTGTCATCAAACCTTGAATATGAACATTGGAAAGCTTTGAAATCTCAATTACTGCCGGTAAAACATCATCATAGTAGAATCCGTATTTCGTTTCTTCTTTTGCAACATTTACTTCAAGTAAAATATCACAGTGTACTTGCTTTTTTACTGCTTCCTTCTGTATTTCCTTTGCTAATTTTACTGAATCAACCGAATGAATAAGCAGTCCTTTATCAACAATATATTTCACCTTATTGGTCTGTAAATGTCCAATCAAATGCCAATGAACAGGACGACTGACGTGCTCTATCTTATCTAACAGTTCCTGAACCTTATTTTCTCCAAATTCTAACATTCCGCAATCAATGGCAGCTTCAATATCGGATAATGGCTTTGTCTTGCTTACAGCAATTAAAGTTACCTCCTCCGGATTGCGACCAGATTTTTTACAAGCTGTCTCAATATTGTGTTGTACTGATTGAATCTGTTCCTGAATCATACATTTCATCTCCTATACCAATATTAATGGATAATCTGCCCTTCTTCAATCGTGGAGGCATCAAGGATGATACGATCATATAAAGCACAGCTATATGGTGCTTTATCCGAAATAATAGTAAAATCACTATCAGATGCCAATATTTCTATGGGTTGAAAAGCAGCAATGCCCTTATTTATATTATAAACTCCTTTTAAGCTTGTTCTGCCCATCTCTGAGACTGCCATTGTGGAATCCGAATTATTCTTCACTAATATAGCATTCACGTCAAAATCATTCGGATCAACATAGCAAAAAGACTCATCCTTATAATAGATATCCGGTGCAACTTGAGTAATGGAAAGATTTCCGTTTTCATCTAAAATCCGAACATTAAAATAAATATTCTGTGTAGAGTTACTACCCGAAGTCAAATAATCAATCGGAACTTTTAACACCTGCTTTTCAATAATAGACGAATTCGGTATATTTAATCCTTCCTGCTTTGTCATGACTATTTCTATAGGAATAAATCGTTCATTAGAATAGTTCACCATTAATTTATCCAGTGTAATATTTGCAAAATAAGCATCACCATTCTGAATAACAGAAATGTCACCATAGACTTCATGGGTAACATTCGGCATATGCAACGTAACACGGGTATCCTCCATGAGTCGTTGTGCATCTTCCGCAGATAATGGCAATACCAGATTCCAAATCTCGCTGGTAATTAATTTATACACCGGGCTTCCTGCCTGGATAATTTCACCTGTTTTTAATGAGGTACTGATGTATGCGTCACTTTCAAAGTCTGCCAAAGTAATATCTGTCGGTGTTTTTGATTCGTAACCATCCTGATAGAAAGTAATAATACCACTCTCCGATGACGGTATCTGAGAAAAAGCAATTGTACTGTTACCTGAAGCAGTTAATTCATCCAGCACTTGAGAATTAGCAATATCTAACACTTGGCTTTCTAAATCATATTTGAATTCATATACATCTGAAAAATTCACATCTGTAAAATAGTTTTGAAAGGAAGAAAGACTGGCTTTGATTTCTGAATAACCGGCACTATTTAACGAAATGCTATCACCGGAGGCTTCAGATATCAAGTCAGATAATGAACCGGTAGAATCAATAGTATACACTGTAGAATTCTTACCCACCTTTTGTCCATTACGTATGTAATAATTAATATATCCAGACGTATCAGTTGCTACTAACGTTTCTTGCCGCAAAGCAATTGCAGTTCCACTAATATTCGTGTCCATATAACTCTTCTGTACTTCATAAATGGAATAACGTTCCTGCTTCAAACTGCGTACAATCTGTACTCCAAGGAAAATAAAAATCAAACCGAAAATAATGACACCGATATTCACTGTTGGAACACTATGAAATTTTACAACTTTTCGGTTACTACTCATTCTTACCTCCTGCTAAAACATAGAAGGGACGGGTGAAACACCTATCCCTTTCCATTCATTATAATGAAACAGAAACGAATGATTTCATCCGCTCCGGCAACATACCTGCATCCATAGACAAACTAACAATAATATCTAATTCCTGTGACTCTGAAAAATTCAGTAAAAAATCAAGGGCCTTTTCTAAATTATCATTGCCCATATGTGAGATTGTTAAAAAATTGTCCAGAAAAATTTTATCAATGTTATGATTCTGTGAAACAATCCCATATAAAAAACCACAAAACATATCAAAATTATCAATATGAAAGGCAGGTACATTAATCATACGAATCCGATTACTCAGTTCATACATATGTTTATTATTTTTATCCAAAAAAACAATTGAGCCGTTTGTTACAAGTGCACTATCATTCGCTTTTGTTATTAATGCTTTTGTTTTCCCTGTTCCTTTTTCTCCTGCTATAATTTCAACCATAACACGACCTCCTATTCCTAACTACCACTAATTATAGTACATTCGGATAGGAAGTACAACTAGAACTTGTTATTTCTGCCACTTGGTTAATCTCTGACAACAACTGCTGCATCTGTATATATAATGAGTTTCTGCTGCTTGCTCCACAGATGACTCCTATATAGTCTTGTCCATCCTTATCAGTTGCTTCTACAATCAAACAATATCCGGCTTCATTTGTGGTTCCTGTCTTTCCACTAATTACAGTGATACCCTCCGGTAAGGAATAAGCCGAAGTAATAAATTGATTTGAATTACTGATAGGAACATCAACACCAACACCTTCACTATTCGTATAATGAATGGTGTATTGGGCAATTCCGGCAATTTGCTTGAATTCTTCATGTTTAATCAGTTCTTTATAAATAAGATATAAATCATATCCCGTTGTATAATGCTCCTCAGAATGCAATCCATGGGGATTTACAAAGTGAGTATGCGTTGCCCCTAAATCAGATGCACGTTGATTCATTAGTTCAACAAAGGCACTATCACTGCCGGAAATATAACGTCCCAGCATAACAGCACAATCATTTGCAGAAGTAATTAACATACCATGCATAAGCTCTTTGACGGTTATGGAATCTCCAACCTGTAATCCTAAAGTAACTGCCAAAGGATCATTTAGTTCGATATCTTCCGTAACTGTAACAGTATCCTCCAAATTTCCCCGTTCCAGTACTAACAATGCAGTCATAATCTTAGTAATACTGGCCGGATATATCTTATCAAAAGGATTCTCACTCATAACCAACTCATTCGTTGTATTATTGATACAAAGCTTTGTAGATACAGAGGACCGAACGTGTTCTTCTACAGGAATTACTGCAAATTGATGAACATAATTACTTTGAATGATTGGATTCACAGGAATTTCTGATTGATACTCCCGGCTGTTATCAATATGAAAATATGTAGCCGGTGCCGGTTCCATTTCATAGGAACCACAGCCAACAAGATAAAAGCTTATACATATTAATAAAATCCAACTAATCAAACGAAGGAATAAGTGTTTCATTTCTGCCTCCGGTTATTTATAAATATTCCGCCATTCTAAATCGCCACGTTCCAAGGCTTTTATTAATAATTCTGCGGTTGCCAGATTCGTGGCTAAAGGAATATTATGCATATCACACAAGCGAAAAATATTATTACAATCAATTTCATGTGATTTAGCATTTTGCGGATCTCTTAGAAAAATTAACATATCCAAATTGTTATTCTCAATCTGAGACCCTAACTGTTGTTCGCCACCTAAATGCCCCGCCAAATACTTATATACATTTAGATTTGTAACCTCTTCAATCAATCTGCCGGTTGTACCGGTAGCATACAAAGAATGCTTACTCAATATCCCACGATAAGCAATACAAAAATTCTGCATCAGTTTTTTCTTTGTATCATGTGCTATTAACCCAATATTCATAGACTCACCTCAATACCTCTTTTTATGCAACCCTACATTTAAAACTAAACCGATTCCACCACAACTGGATAATAACGAACTCAAACCATAACTTACAAATGGTAATGGTAAACCGGTATTTGGAAGTATCTGTGTTGCTACACCAATATTTATAAAGGTCTGAAAACAAATCAGAGTTCCTACTCCGGTAGCAATCAGCATCCCTTCCATATCTTCTGCTTTTCTTGCAATACGTACACATTGTAACACTATTAATAGTATAATTGCAATAATAAACACACACCCTATAAAGCCTAATTCTTCGCCAACAACTGAAAAAATAAAGTCAGTCTGTTGTTCTGAAATCAGATTTGCATCCTTTACTGTTGCCACAGCACTGGAGTCCAGTCCTTTCCCCGTCAGCATCCCGGAACCAATAGCCATTACCGAATTGGTTTGCTGATATCCGGTGGTTAA
This sequence comes from Lachnospiraceae bacterium, assembly GCA_017623675.1. GTDB lineage: Bacteria > Bacillota > Clostridia > Lachnospirales > Lachnospiraceae > CAG-632. Next base: position 24,621 of record JAGAOO010000046.1, on the reverse strand, counting down.
AGCATAATCCTGTGGATAGCGAAAGGCTAAAATCCGCCCCAGCTGGTACTCATCCAACAACTTTTGATTTGGTTGTTGAATATACCAAAAGAAAACACTACTTACCGGAATCAGGATTAGTGTTACAATTCCAATAAGCTTATAGCTAAGACCGGCTGTAAAGATCATTGCTAATAAAATCAGGAAAATATCAATCGTAGTTGATAAGTCCGGTTGTCGTTCAACAATAACAAGAGGAATCCCACAAAAAACAGCAACTAAAAGCAAACTTTTCCATGTATTTAATTTGTCTTTTAGTTTTGTTAATAATACTGCCAGACATATAATCATAATAATTTTTGTAAACTCTGAAGGTTGAATTGTCATAAAATTGCCAATACCATACCAACGCTTTGCATTATTAACAGTTTTTCCAAAAGGAATCAATCCTAAAAGCATGATGATATTCAGGATATAAATTAAAATCCATGCTTTACATAAATAATGGTAATCGATTAAGGAAACAAAAATCATAACTCCAAAGCAACCCACTAAACCAATAATCTGTTTTGTGGTATAAGAACTGTCTGCACTATGAATAACAACGGTACCAAAAATACAGGCAACCAAAACCAGAATAATCAGTTTGAAATTGTAGTCTCTTAATCGATAGCCTTTTAACATATCATCGCCCTATTTCTTTGTATTGTTTGCTTTTAACTCCTTAATAGGAATATTGGCATAAATTGCCGGAACAGTACCATGACCGCCCTCTGATTCTGTCTGTGTAATCTGAATATCCAATCCGGAAGCGTCAATTTCAACATATTTTGAAATTACTTCAATAATTTCATTCTTAATCTGCTCCATAACATCTGGTGAGCAATTCGCACGATCTGACACCAATAATAATTTCAGACGGTCTTTTGCATAGTTTCCAGAGGTCTTTTTCTTGCCAAAAAATAACTCTTTTAATCCCATAGTAATTTGCCCTCCTTAGTTATTGGATTTCTTAAAAAGCTTAGACAGCTTTTTAAAGAAACCATCATTGGATAGGTCAAGATAAGGTACTTCTTCACCCATAATCCGTTTACAGATATTAATGTATGCTTTACCCGGCAGTGAATTATCTCCTACCAGCGGCTCGCCCTGATTCGTAGAAACAACGATATTCTCATCATCAGGAACAGCACCAATCAAATCTATGGCAAGAATCTCAACAACATCTTCAATTGACATCATATCGCCACGTTTTACCATATCCATACGGATGCGGTTTACAATCAAATTAATTTTCTTTATCTCATTTGCTTCCAACAAGCCGATGATACGGTCAGCATCACGAATTGCTGAAACTTCCGGTGTTGTAACAACCAGAGCACGGTCAGCGGCGGCAATTGCATTCTTAAAGCCCTGCTCAATACCTGCCGGACAATCCAGAAGTATGTAATCAAATTCCTCCCTCAGTTCCTCAACCAGCTTTTTCATCTGTTCCGGTGAAACAGAGGTTTTATCTCGTGTCTGAGCAGAAGGAAGCAAGAACAAATTCGGATATCGTTTGTCTTTTATTAACGCCTGTTTATATCGGCAATTACCTTCTACCACATCTACCAGATTATATACGATACGATTTTCCAAGCCCATGACTACATCCAGGTTTCGAAGTCCGATATCCGTATCAATTAATACAACCTTCTTGTCTAATTTTGCAAGACCGGTACCTACATTTGCAGTTGTGGTAGTCTTACCAACACCGCCTTTTCCTGATGTTATTACAATTACTTCACTCACAGCTTCATTCCTCCACTCATGTATACTTTTATATGTTTATATCATTCAGAACCGATTTACTGACAGGTTCGATATAAATATTTTCATTTTCCACAAATGCAATCTGTGCATCTGTTGTTTTGCTGGAAAACCTCTTTTTGGGTTTGTCCGGCGAACGTCCGATGATATCACTAATCTGTATCTGCATTGGTGTCATGGAAAGTGCTAAAACAAAAGCATTCCGGTTCCCTGCAGCGCCGGCAACAGCGGTTCCTTTCAGACTTCCCAAAATAATAATATTACCGTTGGACATTACAGTGGCTCCGGGATTTACATCTCCTATCATAACCAAACTGCCGGAGGATTCCAGTGTTTGACCGGAACGAAGAGTTCCTTTGTAAAACAGACCGTCGTTTTTCTCCGGATAAATGTAATGAGTCTCCTCATCTGAGATTTCTCCGGCTTCAGTACTACTTCCTTCAATAATTCTTCGGAATTGTTCTTCCGTATCCTTACGGTTATCAATTACATAAGGAATCCGAAGGGTTGTCCGTTTTTTAATCAAATCTAAAATACGATCGATTTCTTCTGATGATAAGTCCCGTCCCTCAAAAGTGATAGCACTTTGAGTATTGCTATTAAAATACTTGCTGGAATCATCAAAACGTACACCAATTTCAATCAGTAAGTCTTCAAATGGTACGTCGGGATTTAAAACCAAAACGATTCCATAGCGATTCCCTTTAATTAATACGTGTTCTTTCATGAACTCACCTCTAAATGTAAATATAAAAGCAATATATAATCAATATATACCATAACTGTCAGCCTTGGCAAGTATAGTTTAATCTGTGTGCGTACTACTACCGGAAACTGTATGATTCTCTAATAAATCCGGCTGATAATAATATGCATAAATTAAACTGGCTAATTCTTCAGCATTACCGGAAGAATGACCAAACGGAATTACTGTAGTTACTGTAATTTCCGGATTCTCATATGGTGCAAACGATACAAATAACGCATGACAGGCTCTTGTCAAATCCTCCTGTGCAGTACCGGTTTTGCCTGCTACTGCAACGTCCATCTGATTCAACAGACTGGATTGAGATGTATTATCTGTAATTACCCTTCGCATACCACTATAAATGGAATCCCATAATGAATTGGAAATTTCCGGATGAGATACAACACTTTGCTGTGATGTATATACACTGTTTCCATTAAAATCCTTTACATCGTTAATAATGGACAAATCATAGCAGTCACCACGGGCGGCAATGGTATTCACATACCTTGCAAGCTGTATCGGCGTATATGCATTGGTTCCCTGTCCGATTGCAGAACGCGGTGCACTTTCATTGGAAACATTTGGTTCTGCTTCCGGGAGTTCAATTCCGCTTTTTCGATCCAAACCGAAGACCGAAGTGTATTTTGCCAACTGCTCCAAGCCCTGCTGTTCACTATAGACACCCTCTGAATTCAATCCAAGACGATAGCCCACCTCATAATAGAAATAGTTACAAGAAACCTCTAATGCTGTGGGAATATCAATCGTTCCGTGTGTGGCCGCAGGATAAATCCAACATTTTGGACTAGGCGTTACTTCCTCAAAAATACCCTTTGTCTCAATCGTTTCATTTAACCCTAATACACCCTCCTGTACACCTGCTACGGTTGACAGCATCTTATAAGTAGAACCGGGAGCAGTCCTCTGCTGTGTAGCCCGATTGAACATTGGGCTGGTAATATCTGCATTTAATTGCATATAATAATCAGCATCAATGGTATTCGTCAACCGATTATTATCATAGCTTGGATAACTGACTAACGCTAAGACCTTGCCGGTATCTGCATCTGTTACCACTACCGAACCGGAACAAGGGTCCAAAGCCAACTGTGCCGGTGTAATTTCAATCTTCTGTATCTTACGATACATGAACGCATAAGCACTTAGCTGACCGGATTGCAACAAACCATAGTCTTCATCTTCTGTACTTAATACACCCTGGTCATACAGCATCAGACACACCTGCCTTCCACTTACCACACCAGATTGTATCATATATTTTATAATTAGTTTGTCGAAACCGTTGTCTTGCTGTAATTTTGTAATAATACTGCTAACCAACGCATTGTATATCTCTTCCGAATCGTAATAATCACTGCTTAAATCAAAATTAGCGATATTAATTGCATTCTGATTAATTGCATATCGCAGATACTCGCCAAGTCCAATCGTCTGATTCGTATTAAAAGCAACAAACATTTCATCATTATCCGGAATCATGGTAGCATCCAGTATTTCCTCGTTCAGTAACAGCTTATATATATATTCCATGTATTCCTGCTCTTCTTCTGATAGGTTTTTCATTGGTGTATCAGAAGAAAGCAAATCATTCTCAACAGTACTCAAAACAGAAGCCTGACGTCCTTCAAAACTACTTAAAAAACTACGTTCATTGTCACTGGCTGCTTCTGAGCGAATATGCTTCATCGTCAATGTATTATTATTAAATAAAGAAAAATATACATCATTAATTGGAATCAGTATATTTTTTTCGGTTCCTCTGCTATTACCTTCTGATAAATGAGCCAGTAAAATACCGGATAATTCTTGTTCCAGTGCATCATAGCAATATTTTTGTAAATCACTGTCAATAGAGAGATATACATCATTTCCTGCTACTGCATCACTGCTGTCAACCACCTCTAATACACGTCCCATATTATCAACAAATAAATGTTCCGTGCCACTCTGTCCACGAAGTTCCTCTTCCATAACACTTTCAATTCCCATTTTACCAACAACGTCCGTAGAAGAATACTGTTGGTCTTCCGGCAATTCTGCATTGTACTCTGCTAATTCATCTGAAGAAATATTTCCAATATAGCCAATAATATTAGCAAAATATTTCGAATCCGTATAAATTCTTGTAGAATCTACCTGTACATCCATGCCCAGCAGATTATCTTTGTTTTCTGTAATCTGTGCTACGCTGGCATCCGATACGTTCAAAGCAATTTTAACTGTGACATACTGCTGAAAACGATTGAGCCACAAGGAATAGCGCACTGCCATTATCTTTAAGGCATCTGCCTTGGAATAGGTATCAGCAATATCAAAGTTACGATTACGCTTACTACTGTTATTATTATTTCTCAAATATTCAAATATTTCTTCCGCACTGGCATTGGCATGCTCCTTTAAATCTTCTTCCTTGCTGACAGCGTATACTTCCATTCGAAACCGGGTTAATGCACTGCCATCTACCGTAAATTCCAGATTTCCATTTTCATTTATTTCAATCGGAAAATCATCGTATAAAACAGTATCTCCGTTGGATTCCAGAATTTGTATGGTATCGTAAACAATCTGATTCTTTAATTCACTTTCCGTAATATTTAATTCTCCTGCACGGGAACTCAGAAGCGGACTGTTTCCAAAGGTGACTGAATAAGAAATTTCATTGTAAGCCAAGGCTTTCCCATTACAATCATAAATATTACCTCTGGAAGCCGGCACAGTTACTGTTCGTTCCTGCTTGTATGTGAAATTATTCAAATACTCCTGCCCATCTACAATCTGCAACACAAACAGACGATATACCAGAATACCAAACAATACCATAAAAACAATGGTCAAAGGGAACAGACGATGGCGCATATATTCTTTTAAAAAGTCTTTCACGGCTTCAAACAGTTCTTTAATCATGATGCCTCGCTCCCTTCTTCTTTTCGTTTTAACCAACGGTTAATTTTAACCAAAGGCTTATAAATAATCAATGTCATGAGCATAGTATAAACTACCTCCGGCAAAATGACATGAAGAAAATAGAATCCAAAGTCCAATCGGTTCCGTAACAAATATGTTACAATATATATAATAATACTATAAACCAAATCATTAGCCCCCGCCATCAGCATAGGCAGTAAAATATCCTCCATGTAATATACACGGTGAAAGAAACCATTGATATACCCCAAATACATATAGAGTAACGCATATGGTCCAATAAAAGCCCCATAAAAAATATCCAATAAAAGACCGGAAAAGAAACCAACTAACATCCCTTCTCTTCGACCTCTCATCATACCAAATGCCATTGTTGGAATCAAAAGAAGATTTGGCACAATACCTGCCAAATCAAGATAACGAAAAAATGCGGTTTGTAATAAAAAGCAAATTAAGATTATCAATAATTGTATAATAAATCTACGCATACTCTCACTCTTCTTCAACATTTTGCTTTAATTCCAGTATGACCAAAACAGTTTGTATATGATCAAAATCTACAGCCGGTGTAACATCTGCTGACATGGTCAAATTATTAGAATCCAGCGTTAAATTGGATACATAACCAATAGTAATACCCGGAAGGAATTTATCGCTCACATTAGAGGTAATCAATTCATCACCTTCTGAAACCTCTGCATCTTTATCAATGTATTCTGCACGGATATATCCTTCATCCATATATTTTTCATCACCCAAAACATTGCATAATGTTGGATCAGTCAAAAACATTGCACTTACATTACTATTATCATCAATAATGGAACGCACCTTTGCATAATTAGGTCCTGCTTCTACAACAATTCCAACCAAACCGTTGCCCGCAATTACATTGCAACCCTCTTGAATTCCTACATTGGTCCCTTTGTCAATAATAAACGTATCAAACCAGTTTCCGGCATCCTTTGAAATTACATTTGCAGCAACTTTCTCATAATTTGGATAACGGGAATCTAATTCATATAACTCACGAAGGTCATCTAGCTCATTGGTATCGGAAATCTGAATTCGGTTTTCCGTCTGATACTCTTCCAATTGCTTGCGTAATTCTTCATTTTCCGCCTGAAGTGTCTGAATATCAGCCAGCAAATCCAGTTTATCACCTACCCATTCACCTACAACATTCACCCCTCGCTGCATTGGTGTAATTGTAACACCGGTAATATAACGGAGTGGTGTTAAGATATCCTCAAATGCATAAGATACTCCAATCAGCAGAAGACACAGAATTGTCAAGGCTAGTAATATATATTTAGATGGTATTTTATTCTTATTATTAAATCTCATTTTTTGCTTCTTTCTCTATCAAAATCATTCACAACTGATGGTGTTCAGCAAAACTGTAATAGGTTTGACCACCAACAATAATATGATCCACCAAAGGCATTCCAAGGAGTTTACCGGCAGCTTTAAGCTGACTCGTAATACAGATATCATCCGTGCTGGGTTCCGGATTACCTGACGGATGGTTATGCACCACTACAAGCTGTACTGCACTACACCGAAGCGCTTCGAGAAAAATCTCTCTTGCCGAAATTAATGAGGCGTTGACAGTTCCTTTGGTAATCAGACACTTTTTTATCAGCTTACATTTCTGGTCAAAAAATACTGCATAGACACATTCCTGCGTTTCAAACCGCAGTTCATGCATAAAAAACTCAGCTATCAATGCGGGTTTATGAAGCTGAATGTTCTCCTCAGCCACCGATTGGGAAATACGTTTTGCCAGTTCTGTGATTGCCTGTAATTGTATTGCTTTTACCATCCCAATTCCGGGAATTTCCATCATTTGTTCTCTGCTTAGGTGGCATAAACCTATTAGATTCTTATCATTTTCATCTTTATTTAGTATTTGATGGGCAAGCTGTAACGCACTTACGCCCATTGTTCCTGTTCGCAGAATCACTGCCAGTAATTCTGCATCACTTAATGCTTCCGGTCCAAATCGTTCACAACGCTCATAAGGTCGTTCTGAAACCGGAAGGGATTTCATTTGTTCCTGCATACTTGTCCTTTCTTCGCTCACACAGGATAAGACTCCAATTTAATATAAACTTCAGTATTCCGGCATTATAATAACCGATAAATTACAACACCAATAATAACACCAATAATGCCGCCAATACTGATTTTAATTGTCAAACCAAAGGTTAAAACAACAATACCCAAATCTAAAACAACCGGATTGGATAAGCCAAAGGATTGACCAAAATTCAACCAGCTCAAAAAAGCTATATCCTTCGTCAGCCAGCCAATAAAGCCTCCGATTACTATGCCGGCTAAAATCATCAAAAACAGTGCCCAATTATTTTTTCCTAAGTTTCCACTTGCCATTTATAAAACCTCCCTATCCAATCAACTTTACCATATTTTAATGCCCTTTTCAACTATTCGCTGCAAGGACTTCATAATGCCAAATTTTGCATGGGGATAGGTTAATCCACCTTGGAAATATACTGCATATGGTGGTTTCATCGGTCCGTCTGCAGATAATTCAATAGACGCACCTGAAACAAAAGCACCTGCCGCCATAATCACATCACTATCATACCCCGGCATTGCCCAAGGGGTTGGGGTCACATAACTATCCACCGGTGCTGCAGCCTGAATACCTTCACAAAAAGCAACCAGCAGTTCAGGGTCTCCGAATTCAATCGCCTGTATGATATCATACCGTTCTTCCGTTGCATTGGGAATCGCATGATATCCCAGATTTTCGTAAATATTTGCTGCAAGAATGGCCCCTTTTAATGCCGAGGCCGTTACAGTTGGTGCCAAAAACAAGCCTTGAACAAAGCTTGCAGTCACCCCAAGACTTGCCCCCAATTCCTTACCCAAGCCCGGTGCAGTCAGGCGGTAAGCAGAACGTTCTACACATTCCTTTGTACCAACAATGTACCCACCAATCGGTGCCAGACCACCACCCGGGTTCTTAATTAAAGAACCCACAGCCATATCTGCCCCAACATCGGTAGGCTCTATCATTTCTACAAATTCACCATAGCAATTATCTACCATACAGATAATATCAGGACGAATTCCTTTTATAAAGGCAATTAGTTCTCCTATTTGCTCTACCGATAACGTAGGACGGGTGGCATAACCCTTGGAACGTTGAATTTCTACCAATCGGGTCTTTTCATGAATCGCATTTCGAATTCCTTCCCAGTCAAAGGAACCATCCGGTAATAAATCCACCTGCCGATAAGTAATGCCATATTCTGCAAGAGAACCGGTGGATGGTCGAATACCAATGATTTCATCTAACGTATCATACGGTTTTCCAACCGGTGATAGTATTTCGTCTCCCGGTCGCAAATTTCCGGCTAACGCAATATGAAGTGCATGGGTACCACAGGTAATCTGGGAACGAACCAGTGCATCTTCTGTATGAAAAATATCCGCATAGATTTTTTCCAGAGTATCCCTTCCGATATCGTTATAGCCATAACCGGTAGATGGAAAAAGATGTGCTTCACTTAACTGATTCTTCTGCATAGCATGTAACACCTTTGCCTGATTGTATTCCGCAATCTGGTCAATGGTTTGAAACCGTTCCGTTAATTTCTTTTCCACTTCCTGACAATAGTTAAATACTTTTTCATCAATACCCATGGTTTTGTACATGGAATATATATCCATATTTGTCATTTTATCCAATCTCCGTTCTAATCATTCGTTGGTATTCCGATTCCTTTCCTTCGAATCTCTTCAAGTGCATATTCAAGAATCGCATCGTCATCCTGAAAATCCGGGCGATTTAACCAGATTACCTCCCGTTCCCGTTTAAACCAGGTAAGCTGACGTTTGGCAAAATGTCTGGTATCCCGTTTCAAAATATAAACAGATTCCTCAAGCGTGCAGTTGCCTTCCAGATAATTAAGGATTTCCTTATAACCTAAGCCCTGCATAGATACCATGTCTCTTTTACATCCGGATGCAACCAATTCTTTCACTTCATCTACCAACCCTTGTTCTAACATAATATCAATTCGTTTGTCAATTCGGTCATATAACATCTGTCTATCATCATTTAAAACAAAATAAAGAAAATGATATGGGGATTCTTTTTGTCGCTGTTCCTCATTGTGTGCAGATATGGGCAGACCGGTTTGATGATGAAATTCCAATGCTCGAATGACCCGTTTCACATTATTGGCATGAATCGTCTGTGCGGATTCCGGGTCAACTTGTTTCAGCATCTCATGCAGATATTCCGCCCCTTTCGCTTCTGCCAATTGTTGCAGTTCCTGACGATAAGTGGTATCCTCATCATTTTCTTCGAAATCAATGTCATACAACAATGCCTGAATATAAAATCCGGTTCCTCCAACCACAATTGGAATTCCCCCTTCCGCATAAATCTTCGCAAGGGCTTCCTTTGCCATATGCTGAAACCGAACCACATTAAAATCCTCCTCCGGTTCCAGTACATCAATTAAATAATGGGGAATTCCCTGCATTTCCTCCGGTTTAATTTTTGCCGTTCCAATATCCATATGCCGATAGACCTGCATGGAATCTGCAGAAATCATCTGACCATTTACTGCCTTTGCAAGCTTGATAGATAATGCAGTCTTGCCAACTGCAGTGGGACCGGTCAGTATAATAAGCGGACGTTTATTCATTTTATTATTTGGTTGATTGTTCATAAATTTTCTCAATCCTGTATCCGTTTGAATTTTTTCTCAATCTCTGTTTCCGTCATTGAAATGATGGTTGGTCGTCCATGGGGACAATTATATGGATTTTCCAGCTGTAATAACTCATCAATCAGAGCATCGGCTTCCTGAAAACTCAATTCCATATTCCCTTTTACTGCCGCCTTACATGCCATGGTTGCAATCTTATAAATGAACAAATCCATATTCAAGTGACTGCCTTCCTCCATTAAGGAATCAATAAAGTCAATAAAAATATCCTGTGCCGCCAAACCATAAGTTTCCAACGGAATTGCACGAAGCATATACTCTTTTCCCCCAAAGTTTTCCAGTTGAAAGCCCATATCTTCAAAAAAGTTTTGATTCTCTCTCAACACCTCCTGCTGTCTTGGGTTAACAGATATTACCAAAGGAGGTGCAATCTGTTGTGACAGAATTTCTCGGTTTTGATATTGTTTCATCAGTTTTTCATACATGACCTTCTCATGGGCTGCATGCTGGTCCATAATAAATAATTTCTTGTCATATTCAATCAGCCAGTAGGTTTTGAATAACTGTCCAATCAAGCGGTGCTTCGGTCTGGCGTCCTCTGTCATAAAACCGGAAGAAACGAAGGTCATCTGCTCTCCGGTTGGAGTTGGTTTACTCTGTGTCTCTTTCGAAGTAGATTGTGCAGGTTTGCTTTCTTCTTCAAAGCTATTAGTTGACATAATATTTTTATTGTTGTCATTCTTCGTGTCAATATCAAAAACATACGCAGAACGTTCCTTCACCATAGAAACTTCCTGCTGTGGATTCGATTCTTTCTCCCGAAGTATTGCTTTCCTTTTCAATTCAAAAGGTTCCGGTGCAGGTGTTTTCTTTATCGTTTCTGTCTGTTGCTTTCGTTCTTGTTTTGGATTGTCTTTTCCTACATCCGGTATCAATTCCTTTTGCAACAAAACATACCGTATTTCTTCAAATATGAATTTATACAGCTCATCTCCTCTGCTATATCGCATTTCCATTTTCCGTGGATGCACATTCACATCTAATAACTTGGAATCGACGGTCAGATTCAACACCACAAACGGAAACTTATGTATCATAACAAAGGTCTTATACGCTTCTTCAATGGCTTTCGTAATAATCGGACTTTTTATATACCGTCCATTGACAAAATAATGTTCAAAGCTACGATTTCCTCTTGATACATACGGCTTTGCAACATAGCCGGATATCTGCATTTCATCTCTTGAAGCTTCAATTGGAAGCAAATTACCGGAAATATCCCGCCCATAAATATGATAAATAATATCTTTTAAGTTTCCGTTACCGGATGTATTTAATTTATTTTGACCGTTGTTAACAAATTTAAAAGAAATATCCGGTCGGGACATGGCAATCTGTTCCACCAGTTCATTAATATAACCGGCTTCCGTCATGGCTGTTTTTAAGAATTTCCGACGTGCAGGTGTATTATAAAACAAATTCCGCACAATAAAAGTAGTTCCTTCGGGGCAGCCGATTTCTTCCATGGCAAGTTCTTTCCCTCCATGAATTTCGTAGCGAATACCAGTCAAAGAATCGCTGGTTTTCGTAATTAGTTCTACCTGTGAAACTGCCGCAATACTGGACAAGGCTTCCCCTCGAAACCCTAAAGAACCAACAGTCAGTAAATCTTCGATTTTGGTTATTTTACTGGTTGCATGACGTAAGAATGCGGTCTGAACTTCCTTTGCCGGAATCCCGCATCCATTATCCGTAATTCGAATAAAAGAAATACCGCCCTCTTTTATTTCCACAGTAATGGCTGTGGCACCGGAATCAATGGCATTTTCTACCAATTCCTTTACAACAGATGCCGGACGTTCCACTACTTCACCAGCGGCTATTTTATCAATTGTATGTTGGTCTAAGACCTGTATCATTTCTGTATCTCCTTGTAAATTCATGAATCATTTCTTAGTTGCCAAAAGAATCCAAAAATATTCCCTGTTCATTCGTGCAAATGTACTTTCGGAAGGTTCCACTCAAAATGTGCCGCCAAAAGCCGAAGCACCAATACCAGTAACAGACTTACAATAGCAGCCAGTTCCATATGTCCGATTTTCTCCAGACAAAGATATGTAACTGCTCCTGCAATGGATGCTGTGGCATATACATGCTTCCGAAAAATATATGGTACATTTCCTGCAAAAATATCCCGGACCAGACCACCGCCAACACCGGTAATTACTCCCACAAAAAGAAGTAACACAAGATTCTCGTAACCGGCTTGTTCCTGCACATATTGAATTCCCAATACGGTAAATGCACCAAGCCCCACTGCATCAGAAATCAACAACACTTGATTCCAAATTTTACTATTCGTATTCTGCTTTCGTTTTGAGAGAATAGCCCCTATCAAAAAAGCTACAAAGGCTGCACCAATTGCAATTAATGCATTTCTTGGATTCCGGAACGCAGCAGGCGGAAATTCTCCAATGACGATATCCCGAAGAATTCCTCCACCGACAGCCGTAACCAGACCAAGAACCAGAACCCCAAGCATATCCATTTCCTTTTTCATAGCCTCGATTGCTCCGGAAACAGAAAACGCAATGGTTCCTAAAATTTCAAAGATTATCATTAACCAATTCATAATTATTTGTGTTCCTCTAACCAACGCATGGCAGTATAAGCATATACTGCAGCTCCATCTGTAAGTGCCGCTTCATCGAATTTTACCATTGGATGATGTTGTGGATACCGATATCCTTTCTCCGGCTGTCCTGCCGCCAATGCCAGCATAATAGATGGTACCTCCTGACTGACATAAGCAAAATCTTCAGAGCCTGCTGATTTTGATGTTCCTTGAGAACCACCCATGGCATTCAATTCTGCCACTGAAAATGCCTGATGACTGCCTAATAATTCCTTCACATACTGCTCTGCACATTTTGATAAGTCCTTATCGTTTACCAAGGTCGGACATCCGCTTCCAAAGGTCACCTCTGCTTCTGCCCGAAAGGCTTTTGCCGTTCCTTCGGCTATTTCCGTCATTCTCTGCTTCATAAAAGTACGTGTTTCCTCGTCATAGGTACGAATACTTCCTCCCATGACAGCCATGTCCGGAATTGCATTAGCAGCAGATCCGGCATGCATAGTTCCAATTGTTAAAACAGCCTGTTCACTCATTGCAAGTTCACGAGCGTGTATCTCCTGTAATCCGATTAAAATGTGGGCAGCCGCATTTAAGGGATCAATACCATTATTCGGCATAGAACCATGGCAGCCCTTGCCTTGTACTTTGATTTCAAAGTAATCCGCCGCCGGAGCACTGACACCCGGTGCAGATACAATCACCGTACCGGCCGGGAATGGCATACCTGCCATAACATGTATCATCAAAGCTACATCTACCTTCGGATTCTCTAACAATCCTGCTTCAATCATATCATGAGAGCCTTCGAAAATCTCTTCTGCCGGCTGAAACATCAGCTTAATCGTTCCTTCAATTTCATCTTCATGGGCTTTCAGAAGTCTTGCCGCACCCAACATCATTGCTGTGTGCATATCATGTCCACAGGCATGCATGTTTCCATTTTCAGACGAAAACTCCACATCTGCTTCTTCCTTAATCGGTAGTGCATCCATATCTCCCCGAATCAAGAATACCTTTCCCGGCCTTTTACCGCCAGCCAATGCAACCAGTCCGGCTTTTCCACATTCTTTCGGTTCATAACCCATTTTCATTAATTCATGCTTTACATATGGAAGGGTTTCTTTTAAGTCAAAACCGGTTTCCGGATGGGTATGCAGATAACGTCTGTTTTCAACAATAGTATCTTGAAGCGTCTGGGCTTCCTTTCTGAATTGTTCCGGATTCATTCTGTCTCCTCCTTGCATCATTTATGAATGATTGTATGATTCAATGATATTCATTACTTTCCTTGTAGTTTCTCCTGTAAATCACTTAAGTATACCAATGCCTTCATCGGAGTCATATTGGATAAATCCAAGGCTTGTATCTCTGCCACGACCTCCTGTTCCATAGGATTGGCAAAGAAGGATAACTGCTGTGGTTCTTCCTTTTTCTTTGGCTTTGCCACTGTCACCTTTTTCCCTTTCCCGGCCAAATCATGCTCGTCTAACAATTCTGCTAATATCTCATTGGCTCGTCCGATTACCGTATCCGGTATTCCTGCCAGTTTTGCTACCTGAATTCCATAGCTACGGTCCGCACCGCCCTGCATAATTTTCCGCAGGAATACAATATCATCTCCCTGCTCTTTGACTGCAATGCAATAATTGTGAACCCCCGGCAGCTGTCCTTCCAATTCTGTTAATTCATGATAATGGGTGGCAAATAAGGTCTTTGCTCCCAGCCGATGAAAATTGGCAATATATTCCACCACTGCCCAGGCAATGGAAAGTCCGTCATAGGTACTGGTTCCCCGTCCGATTTCATCAAGAATCAGTAAGCTGTTTCGGGTGGCATTCCGTAAAATATTGGCAACCTCACTCATTTCTACCATAAAGGTACTTTGACCCGATGCCAAATCATCTGATGCCCCTACACGAGTAAATATACGGTCAACGATTCCCACATCTGCCTTGTCTGCCGGCACAAAACAACCAATCTGTGCCATAAGGACTATTAATGCGGTCTGCCGCATATAAGTGGATTTACCCGCCATATTTGGACCTGTAATAATCGCAATCCGATTATCCTGAATATCCAGCCTGGTATCATTCCGAATAAACATGTCATTTGGTATCATTTTCTCTACCACCGGATGCCGTCCACCCTGAATATCCAAATATCCTTCTTCATTTATCTGTGGACGGACATAATGATTCTGTTCCGATACATATGCCATGGAGGTCATGGCATCTAACTTCGCAACTGCATGTGCGGTTTTCTGGACACGTTCAATTTCATTTCCAATCGTTTCCCGAATCGTGCAGAAGGTCTCATATTCCAAGGCATATAGTTTGTCCTCCGAACCTAATATAGTATCTGCCAGCTTATCCAATTCTTCTGTGGTATAACGCTCGGAATTCGCTAAGGTCTGCTTGCGGATAAAATGCTCCGGCACCAGATTCTTATAGGAATTGGTCACATCAAAATAATAACCGAATACCTTATTAAACTTAATTTTCAGATTCTTTATTCCACTGGCTTCCCGTTCTCTGGTTTCCAAATCCGCCAGCCATTGTTTTCCGTCCGTCTTTGCCCGTTTCAGCTCATCAATCTGCTCTAAAAAACCGTCCTTAATAATACCGCCTTCCTTGACCTGCAGTGGCGGATCATCAATAATGGAATCCTCCAACAACTGATGTAAATCCTCTAACCCGTCTAAATCCTCATATATCTTGTGTAACATTCCTTCCGGATAGCCTTGTAACAACTGCCGAATATATGGTAAATAAGATAACGATGTCTTAAAGGAAATCAAATCTCTTGGATTCGCTGTCCGCAGACTGATTCGGGTCATTAATCGCTCTAAATCGTAAATAGGATTTAAATATTCCCGCAATTCCTCCCGATTAATTACCTCACGATTCAACATTTCAATGGCATCTAATCGTTCCTCAATCATTTCCTTGCGAATCAAAGGCTGCTCAATATAAGTACGCAGTAATCTTGCTCCCATAGCAGTTTTGGTCTTATCCAACACCCATGACAGGGAACCTCGTTTTTCTTTATCACGCAAAGTTTCCGTCAGCTCCAGATTCCGTCTGGTGGAACTGTCCAGAATCATATAATCATCCACAGCATACAATTCCAGATGATTCATATGCTCCAAAGAACTCTTTTGTGTTTCAATCAAATATTCCATTAACGCCCCGGAAGCAATGACGCATAAACTGCAATCCTTTAATCCCAATGCTTCAAGGGAATTTACTTTAAAATGACGCAGCAGACAGTCAATATCCTGCTCCTCATTAAAATGCCATGCATCAATGGCAGATATAGTGATGTGCAGACGCTCCCGATAGTAATCCACATCCCATTCCTGACACAAAAACGCTTCATTACAAATAATCTCTGAAGGCTGAAACTTATTGATTTCATCCCTGCATTTTTCCAGACTGGTAACCTGACAGGTTTTCGCTTCACCGGTGGTAATGTCGGCAACAGCAATTCCGTATGCATCATCTAATGCATACACGGACATTAAGAAATTATTCTGCCCCTCTTTTAAATTCTGGGTAGACAGATTGGTACCCGGTGTAATAATTTGAATCACATCCCGTTTCACCAATCCCTTTGCCAATTTTGGATCCTCAACCTGTTCACAGATAGCAACCTTAAAGCCTTGTTCAATTAACCGATTGGCATACACTTCATAAGCATGATAAGGCACACCACACATAGGTGCCCGTTCCTCCTGCCCACAATCCTTACCGGTCAATGTAATTTCCAATGCCTTGGATGCCTTTAATGCATCATCAAAGAACATTTCATAGAAATCACCTACCCGATAGAACATAATGCAATCCTTATACTGTTCTTTAATATCCAAATATTGTTGCATCATTGGTGTAAATTCTGCCATTTTGTTACCGTCCTTATCTCTAATCTGCTTTTGTTCCAATATAATAAAATCCTTTTGCCTGATCCAAATGTACCATACACAGGCTTCCAATCAAGCTTTCGTCACCTTTAAAATGTACCAGTAAGTTATTGGATAACCGTCCGGTCACCATAGAAGCATCCTGTTCACTGATTCCTTCCACTAATACCTCTACCGTTTCTCCTTCTAAACGCCCGGTACGCTTTGCCGAACATTCAGCAACCACATCCAGCAGACGTTGAAACCGCTCTTTCACCACATCTTCCGAAACCTGATTCTCCATAGTCGCTGCCGGTGTACCGGTTCGCTTGGAATAAATAAAGGTATAGGCACTGTCATACTCTGCCTTGCGAACCACATCAATTGTTTCCTCAAAATCTTCCTCAGTCTCTCCGGGGAAGCCAACAATTATATCTGTGGTCAGAGAAATATCCGGTATTGCAGTTCTTAACTTATGGACCAATTCCAAATAATGTTCTTTCGTATAACGGCGATTCATTTTTTCTAATAGGCGGCTGCTTCCGGACTGTACCGGAAGGTGCATATGCCTGCATATCTTCTCAGAATTCTTCATCACTTCAATTAAATCATCGGATAAATCCTTAGGATGGGAAGTCATAAAGCGAATCCGTTTCAAACCTTCAATCTGCTCGACTCTCTGCAACAATTCTGCAAAAGAAATCGGGTGTTCTAAGGTCTTTCCATAAGAATTCACATTTTGACCGAGTAACATAACCTCTACGACACCCTGAGATACCATTTCTTCAATTTCATGAATAATATCCTCCGGCTCCCGACTACGTTCCCGACCTCGAACATAAGGCACAATACAATAACTGCAAAAGTTATTGCAGCCAAACATGATATTCACTCCTGCTTTAAAGGAATACTTTCGTACACTTGGCAAATCCTCAACAATTTCCTTGGCATCCTGCCATAAATCAATGACCATACCCTTCGATTCCAAGCGGGTCTGAATCAATTCTGCCAATTTATAAATGTTGTGTGTTCCGAAAATAATATCAACAAAGCGATAGCTTTCCCTTAACTTGGCTACCACTAATTCCTCCTGCATCATGCAGCCACATAAAGCAATCATCATATGAGGATTTTTCTTTTTATAGGATTTCAAAATACCAAGATGACCATATACCTTCTGGTTTGCATTTTCCCGTACCGTACAGGTATTCAGCAAAACAAAGTCTGCTTCCTCCGTATCCGTTTCCACATAACCCAACTGCTCCAAAATACCAGCCAGTTTTTCAGAATCCTTAAAATTCATCTGGCATCCAAAGGTAGATATGTGATAGGTTAAAGGTCTGCCTGCTTCTCTGGTCAATGCGGCAATTCGTTCCTTACACTGTTCTATAATCATTAATTGTCTTTGTGCTTCCTGCTGTCCTTGTTCTCTCATGTCTTGTTCCTTTCATTTTCCTATATCAATCGATTCCGTATTTCCCCATAATCCCCTTTAAGGTATCCATATGTTCATCCACAGAAGACTGCAGCTCTGCCTGTTTCATCTCCACTGTAAGTTCCTGGAAATCCAATTTTGCCAACTCCTGCATCTTTACTGTATTCATATCACCATTTTGATAGGCACGGAAAGTACGAAGTCCGTCCTTATATCCTAATTTTTTGCAGAATTCTATGAATCGTGGTTTGAAGTTCAAGGTGCCATGAATCAAATCCCCCAAATCATGACTTGGATATACAGATAAGAACTCCACATCCGGAAAATCAGCTTCAAAACGCTTCATTTCTTCCTTTAAACCAATCACAATTATCTTCCGAAATCCATGGTCATATAAAGGGCGAATCGGTACATTGTCTGTCAAACCGCCGTCCCGGTAAAACCAGTCCTGATATTCAACTGCTTCATGAATAATTGGTAATGCCGAGGACGCCATCAATAACTGTTCAATAATATACTGGGTTCTGCCATCTAATCGTGCATATTCTCCCTGATAGCTTCGGTCCGGCATCAGTCTGGAAATACTGCAATAAATTGGCCGCTCACTGTGAATAATCTTCGGGATATCTACATAGGTTCGGAACAAAGTAAGCATTTCTTCTCTGGAAAAAGTACCTTCTTTTCCATCAATCAAAGCCCATTCTGTATCAAAAACAGAAAGGAGATTGACTTGATTCCATACCTCATTTGCATTTTCATAATTGTTACACGCAAATAAGGCAGCATTTAGCGTCCCAATAGAAGAACCGGAAATACCGCCAATCCATTCCTCCATATGCAGTTCCTTCATGGCCTTCCAGACACCAATCTGATAAGCACCCTTGGCACCACCGCCACTTAAGACTAAACCCCAGTTTTGATTCAATATAAAACCCTCTTTCAAATGTACTCTAATTCATTATATACAGTTTTTCTTTAAAACGAAAGTAAAAAATAAGAGCATATTTTATCCAGTTATCTATGCTTGATAAAACATGCTCTTATTTATTCAAATTATTGTCGGATATCTACAAAATCTCCTGCCGAATTAATGCTTGACATATCCAGCTTAAAATACAATTTATCCAAATCATCTGCATTTACAATCCATGCCATATGTACTGTAACGGTTTCTCCCGGCATTAAAGACGGTATGTGATTTTTTCCGTCTGAATCTTTTGGATCAAAATAATCCATTTCTTCTGTTAATGCAACACTGGTTCCAACTGTATAGGAAGTGTTCGGGTTTCCATCCACCCGGGCTCTATTATAGATTTTGTAACTGTCATCAATATTAATAAGTGTCTCCAGCTTACCCAGTATTATTACTTGATTCCATTCTTCCTCACTGGTATTGGTAATATCGATGGTTACATAAACCAATTTCTGTTCCACCTCTTCCGTGTAAACCACGGTATCCAGCTGATTAATACCATCTCCGGAAGATATATATTGAATGACATTGTTACATAATGTACCGTCGTCTTCCACAGACTGTAACCACTCTCGAGGAATACTATCCTGTTGTGTTAACAAATCCAGATCATCTGCAATTTGGACATCTGTTACTTTTGCAGTTAATGCATTACCTGTAGAAACTATACCGCTTTCTCCACCTGTTACTGCAAAGCCTTGAAAAACAAATTCTTCTCCAATATTATATATATTATCCACCCTCTGTGTTGGCAAACAACCCTCAAAGTTACTGATTGTATTGCTTTCACTATTATTGTCTTTCGCCACAAAAGCCACATAATCTTCCCAGGTATAAGCATCCTCTAAAGCTATTCGTTCACCAGTCGGTACCATTTCAATATTTTCAACAATTTTCAATGTTTCCTCTTTTGATAAATCCTGACCTGCATAAATCTGAAGGATATACCCTTTTTCATTATCTACTGCATAAATCAGTTTATCAAATCTAACAGAGGCATCCGATATAACATTACGCTCCATGTAGATTGTATCAAAATTCCCTACCCGTACTTGTTCGCTATAAATAATATCTTTTTCCAGCCATTCAATCTCATTGGAATTTATTTCCTGTCCTAATATATAGGAATAAACAGCTATTCCTCCTTGTGCATAAGTATTTGTATTCGAATACTTTACAATATCTCTATCAGATAGAAGAACTTCATATTCTTCCGGTAAATAATTTAATTGAATTTTTCGTAATTCAAACTCATCTACTGCTTCTGCCTGAACACTGTCTTCATTCTGATTATCCATACTGAAACCAAGCTGTACCCCGTAATTTCCCACTTGATTAGCATAGAAATGAGCGATTCGTTCTGCAGCATAAACCGCACCACTTGTTGCCAGTAAAACTGCTCCAATTCCGGCTGCCATTTTAATGAATCTTCGGGATTTCCAAGAACTCCTCTTGTTTTTTGTAACTTCTCTATTATCTGCCAACATTTGTCGTTCGACTTCCTGTTTAATCATAACATGAATATGTTCCGGTGTTTTTGGACAATCTGCCCTTAAATTACTCAAGTTCATATAGCTTCTTCCTCCTCACTTAATGCTTTCCTTAATCGTTTTCTTGCCTTAAAAAGTCGATTTTTGATTGTTGGAACAGTGGTATCTTCTATACATGCAATTTCCTTAATACTATATCCCTCCGAATAGTAGAGCATGACAGCAAGCCGCATATCTTCCGGAAGTTGTTGCACTGCCGTATACAAATCCGAATAATCCGTTTGCTCATCTGCATGTTGTTCTGTTATTTCTTCAATAGAAATCAACCTTTTTTCACGCCTCATAATATTGTAACATTCATTTATTAAAATTCGTGTCAGCCAAGTCTTCGCAAATAAATCATTTTTCAAAGTATGTATTTTTGAAAACGCATGTACGATGGTTTCCTGTATTGCATCCTCACAATCAGTATCATTTTTTAATAAGGACTTTGCAATTCGATACATATGATTTTCAGACTGCAAAATCAAATCTCCTAATTGTTCCTTATTCATCGTTCCCTCCTTTGCATATTACCGGCCGGTATCTGTTTACATTAATTAGACGTTTCAACTAATAAAATGGTTTTAAAAAAATGGGAACTTTCGTTCCCATTTTTTTATCAGATTTCTCAATGACTATTTATTTCATTTTCAAACTAAATTATCTCGGTGCCATCAAATAAGTAATGGCTTCTTTTAATCCATCCACAGACAGCAGATACATATGGAACAGCTTTGCCAGTTCATGCTCCGATTCCATCCAGCTCAAGGCATTTAATCCACCATGATATCTTGGATTCAGCCAGACAATCTTCTTATACTTACTATTCAATAACTGGCACCATTCATAGCCACTCATACCGCCATTCGGACCACGATAATTCCCATTTACATCAAACAATTCCTCTGGTGCCATCTGGGCATCTCCTACAATAATGACTTTATAATCCTTATCAAAATGCCGGAATAAATAATCCAAATCTACCCAGTCACCTGTCTCACATTCCGGTGTCTTATACACCTTCTGGTAAATGCAGTTATGAAAATAATAGGTCTGCACATCCTTGAAATGATTTGCTTTATGCACCGCCTGGAATAAATTGTTACAAAGCTCCATAAACGGATACATGGTTCCGCCACAATCAAATAATAACAACAGCTTCACTGTATTCTTTCTTGGTTTTTCGAATTCCAGCTTCAAATAACCACCCTGATTACAGGTGCTGTCAATGGTTCTATCAATATCCAGCTCCGTTTTTGCCACATCCAGACGGGCAGAATACTGTCGAAGGCGGCGAAATGCTACCTGAAACTGACGCATACTTAATGCCCGGTCATTCCGAAAGCTTTCATACTTCCGTTCTCCCATAACAGAAAAGGCAGTATGCATACCCGGAGTACCTCCCACACGAATACCACCGGGATTGCGCCCGGTATGTCCAAATGCGGAACCACCACTGGTTCCAATCCAGTAATTTCCGCCGTTATGCTCGGAATTCTGCTCGGTTATCCGTTCCCGGAACATGCGCTTAACCGTATTTGAATCCCGATGCTGCTCAAATCGATACACATCCCGATTCAACTGGGAATCGTCCATATCTCCCTTATCCAGCCACTTCATGATTTCCGGTGGAATTTCATTTTCATCCTGAATTCCCTTAAAATATTCCCCAAATGCCAAGTCGAATTTGTCAAAATCCGATTCCCGATTCACCAAGGTCATGCGGCACAGGTAATAGAACTCTGTAAAGCTACCATGACAGAGTCCTTTATCCAAAGCTTCTATTAAGGTCAGCCACTCCGTAACCGACACATCAATGCCTTTACTTCGCAGCAAATAGAAAAATGTCAAAAACACTAATCCAGTCTCCTTTGTTTAATCACACCTAAGTCTTCATCCTTCTTAATCAAAACACCTAAAAACGGCATTTCCTTACGAATCAAATCCGGCTCAATTCCACCTAACTGTAAGGCGCGAATCCAGTCAATCAGTTCAGAGGTACTTGGTTTCTTCCGAATATCCTTCAAACCACGTATCCAGTAAAAGGTATCCATTGCCTGCTGTAACAGATGTTCTTCCAAGTGTTCAAAGTGTGCATTAACAATCTCTGTCATCTGCTCCCTGTCCGGGAAATCAATATAATGGAAAATACAACGTCTTAAAAAGGCGTCCGGCAATTCCTTTTCCGCATTGGAGGTAATAATTACAATTGGACGATGTTTTGCTTTCACCGTTTCCTTCGTCTCATGGATATAGAATTCCATTCTATCCAGTTCCCAAAGCAAATCGTTTGGAAATTCTAAGTCTGCTTTATCAATCTCATCAATCAACAGGATTACCTGCTCCTCTGATTTAAATGCCTCTCCTAATTTACCTAATTTGATATAATGGGCAATATCGTCTACCCCTTCCTCACCAAACTGACTATCATACAAACGCTGAATCGTATCATAGACATATAAACCATCCTGTGCCTTCGTTGTAGACTTAATATTCCAAATAAATAATTCCTTGCCGGTTGCTTCCCGAATGGCTTCTGCAAGCATGGTCTTACCGGTTCCCGGCTCTCCTTTAATTAATAATGGCTTTTCCAGTTCAATCGCTACATTCACCGCCTGCATCAATTCCGGTGCGGCGATATAGTGTTTACTTCCTGTGAAATTCGTCTCTGCCATAACAGTTCTCCCTTCGTATGTAAATATAATTGCACCTGAAACTTTCATAATTATATCATAAGACAGTTTGACTACACAACTACACTCTTTTGCGAAAGAATCATTTACTAAATTTTACTTCTCCTAAAAATTCTCATTTTTCTGTATGTGAGTTTTCCCTTATGTACTCCTTTGTGTTATATCGTTTCACAAGGCTTTCTAAACCCCTGTATGGGCAAAAGTGAGAGAAATTATTTTAAAAAACTTTCCCTTATAATCTACCATTGAGATTACAAGGGAAAGAAACTTATCTGATTCTTAACTTATTTATTAATTTGTTGTAGTCTTCACAAATGGAAAGTCATCTACTAAGTGCTCATCCATTTCCATCATGGACAACAATCTACTTGCAGCTCCAGAAGGATGGTTGGTTCCCGCCTCCCATGCTTCCACTGTTTTATCTGAAACACCCATATAGCTTGCAAAAACCTTCTGAGACATTCCCGTAGACTTACGAATTCTTTTTATTTGCTCCGCCTCATATTCTTTTACAGGAACGATAGAAACAACTCTTCTTGTTAATTTTTTTTCTTTACTTTCAGCATCATCTACAGCTTCAGCTAAGCCAGATATAATACTTTCATATACAGTGTTCATATAATCGCCTCCTATAAACTATCTTCCAAGCGCTTAATTAACTTCTTAATTTCATTTCTTTCAGCCTGAGATAAATTATCTTTCTCACTTTTAGGATAAACCGTAATCAAGTATATCGTTTCTGCTACAACAAAATCTACATAACAGATACGAACACCTCCACTTTTTCCCTCATTATCCAGTGCAAATCGCATCTTTCTTAGCCCACCTGTTCCACGAATAACGGGATAAGCGGATGAATTTTTCAAAAGTTCTAATTCTAGTTTACGCAAATCTTCATCATCATAACCTAGTCCATCCCAATTTTTTGAAAATTCTTTTGTCTGAATAAATGTTCTGGTCATTTCATCACCTTTGTGTATAATATACCCTATTGTATAGGGTATGTCAACACAATAAATAAGGGTACGCAAAATTAAGGTTTGTAGTGCTGACTACGACCGCGGTTTTAAGGGTATATATTCCCGCACGACATGCTTGCGCTCCAGCCAGCACGTAGCGGTACGTAAGGCTGTGCTTGATAAAGAATAACTGTTTTGTTCTCAAAGCACAGCCTAAGTACCGACGTGCTTCTAAGGTCGTTGCGGAAACATATACCCTCAAAACCGCTGCTGTAGGAATGGACAAACCTATAATTTAT
>JAGAOO010000045.1 GCA_017623675.1 Lachnospiraceae bacterium | reverse complement strand
GGTTTCAGAATTATTGATAAACAAATTATGTATAATAACGTTGAACGATATATTTTGCTACATACAAAACAATAACTCCTATACTGATATAAATTTATAAAATAATTTTAAAATGTAAGATAATAACGAATTATCCTTCACTCAATTGTTCATTAAAAATATATTTTACAATTTTATACTAGCACATTTTGATGAGCTTTGCTATCATATTTTCATTGACTTTTATTTCTTTCAGCTCATCAATTGCTTCAATTTCACGATGCAATTTGATTTCCTGCTTGTACCATAAAATTATAACTTTATTTTCATAATCACTAAGCTTACTCATATCATACACCTTGTAAAGTAAATTATAGGGATATACTAATTCAGGCATCTATATTCTTCCTTGATGTTGGTCTTAGTGTTTCACAGTATAAGGTGTCAATGTATTTATATTTTACACTATTTTATCGCATTTGGCTGTAACGTTCTGCGAAAATTTTTGTTTTGCTCAAAAAATGATGTGAGAAGTAGAGGTGTAAGAAGTTTTAATGTTATAAAAATAAGTGGTCCCTCACAGGTGAAGGAACAGCTTATGCAATTTACAGGTTTTATGTAGCAAGAGCAACCGGAGCTTCCGATTCTGCCGGTTCGATTTCCTACCTAGGCATGCCAAGGACATCCTTCAGAAGAGAATGATAATAATTTGTGGTTTTTTGTTTTGGAAAGATAGAGTATAATAAATGCTATTGAATGAGAAAAGATTGAAAGCCTTTTTCAAACCCTTGTAAGGTTTCCATATCATTTCCTGTCTTATAGAGTGAAGGGACCTTTAGAACAATGAAGAAAGGAGGTATTGCATGGAGGATAATCAGATTGTAGAACTTTATTTTCATCGAAATGCAGATGCAATAAAAGAGACCGACAGCAAGTATGGTTCCTATTGTTTTGCCATTGCGGATAATATTTTACATAACAGAGAGGACTCGGAGGAGTGCGTGAACGATACGTGGCTTGGTGCTTGGAATGCAATGCCACCTCAAAGACCTAATATGCTTCGTATGTTTCTTGCGAAAATTACTCGTAATCTTTCCTTTAACCGTTTCAATGCCCGGAGTGCAGAAAAGCGTGGTGGTGGGGAGATACACCTTGTTTTAGACGAATTGGCAGAATGTATTGCAAATGAGTCAGATACAGAAAATGAATATCTTGCCAAAGAGCTGGAGCAGTGTATTAAGTTATTTGTCCGGGAATTGCCGGAACGGGAAGGAAATGTATTTGTACGCCGTTATTTCTTCACGGAGCCTGTATCTACGATTGCAAAGCGGTATAGTATGACAGACAACAATGTAATGGTATCTTTGAGCAGAACACGTAAGAAACTGAAAGCACATCTTGAAAAGGAGGGATATTTCAGTGAATAGAAAAGATTTGTATCAGAGCATGAACCAAATAGATGATGATATATTAGAACGTAGCGAAGTCCGGAAGAAAAAGAAATCTTCTGTATGGATGAAGTGGGGAGCAATGGCTGCTTGCTTGTGTTTGTTGGTAGGTGTGCTTGTTCCATTAGCGAATAGTTTATTTAATGCCAAGGGTGGTTCCGGTTTTCAGGATGATTTGCTGGGAGATACAGCACTATTGTATTTTCAAGGCGCATTGTATGAATGTTGTTATACAAAAGAAGGATTGAAGCGTGTGGGCTTACCTTCGGAAATTACAAAGGATATGGCTGGAGAGCATGTAGCGTACCTTAAAATGGGCGATGTAGGAGGTTATCAGGAAACTACTGAAATAACCAATATGGAGTTGTTCCAATACGCACCAGCACCGACGAGAGCAGTATATGTTCTGCGAGATGGAGAGAGCTATATGGCAGTTCTATTTTGCAGAACCTATTTCCCAGATGATATAGGTGCATACACAGACCTTGCAGAAGTTTATCGTTTCTTTGATATATCAGATGCTTCGGATATTGTATCCATTGCACAGACGGATTGGAACCGTGGAAAGGTTACGGGAGCAGAGATTACCGAGCCAAATGCAATAGAGGAGTTTTACGCACTGACTACAGATATTACAAAGTTTGTCAGCATGGGTAATAATGAATTTCAAAGTATTGTCTTTGATGGTATTCCAGAGGAAGAACAGCAGGAAGACCATAACGCATTGGCAGATGATTTGCAAGTTATCAGAGTAGAGACGAAGGATGGTTTTAAATTCTATTTGTCCTATTATCCTAATTACGGTTTCTTGTATAGTGGTCATGCAATGGCGTATCATCAGGTTACACCGGAATTAAAGCTTTGGTTTGAAACAAATATGGATATTAAATAAGTGTGTTGTGGGAGTGAGTACCATGAAATACGGAATATTTTTTCAACGAAGTTTTTGGTTGGTAGTACCGAAATTTCTGTATTTAATACTTCTGTGTGGTGGATGGATTGCGGTAGTTATTTCTGCGGGAATGACTATTGCAAGTATTATAAGAAAAAAAGAAAAGAAGAGTATTATTAAGTGGGTTGTCATACTGTTCTTGGCATTAGCGATAGCAGTAATGGCAATGACGGGAAAGATAGTACCGAATACGGCATTTGGAGGTTAAGGCTGATTTGACAAAAGGGAGAGGTTCGTTGTGGACTTCTCCTTTTTGTGTTAATAAATGCCTAATGCTATGTATTGCACTGCATGGTATAATATTATTGAAAATTTTTTTGAAAAAAGTGTTACGCAATGGAACTTTTGGGGTCCATTAGGATGAAAGGCCTTAATAGACAAGGAAAGGAGAGGAAAGATGGACGATAGGCAGATTATCGAATTGTACTTTGAACGTAACGAGCAGGCAATCAAGGAAACGGAAACAAAGTACGGAGCATTTTGCCACCGCATTTGTATTTTCCAATCAGATTTGTTGTAAGTGCAGTCGTAGTTTTATTAAAAACTTTATGTTCCTTTACCATTCAAACAGTGGTTTTGGAGTGTACATATTGGTAATTTATATATGTGCTGCATTGCTTGTTAATTTGACGATTGACAAGAAAAATTTGCTTCAAGAGTAAAACAATTTACAATTATTTGGTTAAAGAGGGGGCTGCGATGAAAAATTCGCAGCTTTTTCATGCACTCAACCTGCGGTTTGGTGCATTTTCAGCAGGATAGTGTATAATAAAAGTTGATAAATAATTGATAATTATATTTTATTCTGCCTTATGGAGGTGTTTTTGTGAGAGATAAAATTCTAATTGTTGATGACGAAGCGGATATTGTATCTATGCTGAAAGATTATTTTGAATTTAATGGATATGATACACTAACAGCTTTTGATGGTTTAGAAGCCATAAAAAAAGCTGAAAAACAACCGGATATTATTCTGCTTGATATAAATATGCCTGGCATTGATGGAATGGAAGTTTGTATGCGTATACGGGACTTTGTTTCATGCCCGATTCTGTTTTTAACAGCAAGAATTGAGGATAGTGACAAAATTAAAGGTTTCGGTGTTGGTGCTGACGATTATATTGTGAAACCTTTTTCGATAGATGAGCTTGGGGCAAGGGTAGCGGCACATTTAAGACGTGATCGTCGTCAAAGAGAGTCTGCCAAGGTTCGATTTGATGATAAACTTGCAATAGATTATACGGAGCGAAGTTTATATTATGATGGAATACAAATTCCTTTTGCGAAAAAGGAATTCGACATTATTGAACTTTTATCACAGCATATTGGTCAGGTTTTTAGCAAAGAAAGAATATATGAGCTGATATGGGATTATGACAGTGAGGGTGATAGCTCGGTTATTGCAGAACACGTCAGACGTATACGTTCTAAATTTACAAACGCAGGTATGAAGTCGTACATTGAAACTGTTTGGGGAGTTGGTTATAAATGGGTAAAATAAAAGATAGTTTTAAGAAAAATTCGCTGAAAGCAACATTTTCAAAATATATGATAGTGTGCATACTTGTGGCATTACTGATTTCTATTTTTCTATCAAATATGTGTTTATCTGTACAAGAACAGATAAAAGACAAATATCTATCGCAATACAGTTATGAAGTAAAGATAGAAAATAGCCAGAATTTCAGTGTACGTTACTATACCGAGGATATAACAAAAGTTATGAACGACTCTGAACGTGGCGTATATGAAGTGCTAGGCATATTGAGTGTAGTAATTTATCCGGTTTGCTTTATTTTTTGTATCATCGTTACAAGCATACTATTTTATAAAAGGCAACTAGATAAGCCTTTGACAATTCTAAGTGATGCTGCCGATAATATAGCTAGAAATAATCTTGATTTCAAAATTACCTATGATAAGGATAATGAACTTGGGAAACTCTGTGCTTCCTTTGAAAAAATGCGTATTGCTTTGCAGGATAATAATTTAGAAATGTGGCGGCAGATTGAGGAACGTAAGCGATTGAATGCAGCGTTTTCCCACGATTTAAGAACGCCGCTAACTGTACTAAAAGGACAAAGTGAAATGCTTTCCCAATATGCCCCTAAGATGTCTGAGGATAAAATCATTTCAACTGCTGAAATGATGAAAAGGCATATCACCAGACTTGAAAAGTATGTAACTACAATGAATGACCTACAAAGATTAGAAGATGTTGAAATCAAAAAGGAAGCAGTGGCTGTAGATGAAATTGAGAAGCAAATGTGGATGACAGGAATGGCGATTTGTACGGAAAAAGAATTTTCACTAATACGAAACATATCAGATATACCGGAAGTGATGCTTGACATATCCATTGTTATGCAGGTATATGAAAATCTGTTATCCAATGCCATACGATATGCAAAAACAAAAATCCAAGTGGTCATTGAAAAAAAGGAGGATTTTATATTATTAACAGTTTCAGATGATGGAGTAGGATTTACTGCTAAGGATTTGTCGGATGCATTGAAACCATTTTATAAAGCAAAGAACGAAACAGGTAATGAACATTTTGGAATGGGACTAAATATATGTAAAATGCTTTGTGAAAAACATGGTGGTTCTCTGCAAATATCAAATGAGAGTGGAGCAAACGTTGTTGCAGCATTTAAGGAATAAGGTATAAATAAAAACTTCTTGTCAGGATGGCAGGAAGTTTTTATTTGTAGATAAAAAGTTGAAAATTGCCTTGTATGATAAAGGACATAAGAGGAAAAACGTCTTTGAAAGGAGTTTTAACAATGGAAAATTGTATTGAAATCAAAGAATTAAATAAGTTTTATGGGAAAAAAAAGCAGGCTTTGTCAGATGTCAATCTGACCATTGAACAGGGTATGTTCGGATTGCTCGGTAGAAACGGAGCAGGAAAAACAACGCTGATGAAAATCCTTGCAACACTGCTTCAGAAACAAGGCGGAAGTATTTCTGTATGTGGTATTCCGATTGAAAACGCAAAGGAAGTCAGAAAAATTGTGGGATACCTTCCACAGGAGTTTTCCATGTATCCTACCATGAGTGTAATAGAAGCAATGGACTATCTGGGGGTCCTCTCCGGCATTGGTACGAAAGAACGCAGAGAGCGTATTGAGTTATTGCTAAAAAAGGTTAATCTTACAGAACATAAAAACAAAAAAGTCAAGGCACTGTCCGGTGGTATGAAACGCAGACTTGGTATTGCACAGGCATTGTTAAATGACCCTAAAGTTTTAATTGTTGATGAGCCTACTGCAGGACTTGACCCGGAGGAAAGAATACGTTTCCGTAATCTGCTTTGTGATGTGGCAGAAGAAAGAATTGTAATTCTTTCCACGCATATAGTCGGAGATATTGAAGCAACTTGCGAAAATTTAGCTATTCTGAATGAGGGAAGTATATTGTATTGTGGAACGGTGTTGGATTTGCTTGATACAGCAAAAGGCAAAGTTTTTGCTAAAACTGTTGATAAACGGGAATTGCCAAAATTGAAAAAAGAATACAACATTATCGGTATGCATTCACAAGGCAATAAAACGCATATTCGCTTTTTATCTGATGTTCCTTTTCAGAATGTGGAAAGTTGTGAGCCGAATATTGAAGATGCATATATGCTGTGCCTTTGGCATAACGGAGAAACAACAGAATTTTTCGGAGGTGATGTGTAATGCTTTTGGTAAAAGAAATTAAAAAGACACTATTTTCAATCACTTTTGTTGTATTCATGACTGCATTATTGGTAATGGCAGTCAGTCAGGATGTGATAGATTTTTCTTATGATATTATTACAGAGCCCAAATTGGGTGAGGATTATGGAATACAACAGAAAGAAATTCCTGAATTGATCATGCCTGCGGCATTCAGTTCACTCTATAACGAATTTATTGCAAATGAATACATTGCTTATCCGATTGGCTTTTACAAAAACGTGAAGCTGAGTGAGGCAGACCGTGAAAAAATGGCAGAAATCATATCTGTGCTTTCCGATGTTTCTGTAGATGATTTGTTGGGGTATGATGTAAGTTCCAATACACAAGATAAAATGGTAATCACTCTAGACGGAAGCCAAAATTATGCTGTACAGGAAGATGGTTCAATTATTATAAGCAAGGATGATGAAGTATCGGAAATAAAGGATAACATGGAGGTTACTCTGTCTGCCGAAATTTCCTATGAGGAATTTAAGAAATGTATGAAGCGGGCTGACGATATTATCGGAGGAGGTTCTAATTACTCGGAAGATAGCCTGCTTAGATATAGTTATGTAGCAGTAACTTATGAAGATGCAGTTAAAAGCTATCAACTTATTGAAAGTGCAGATAAATTCACAGGAGCCTATGCCCGTTTTTTTTGTGACTATGTAGGTGTTATCTTATCCGTACTTCCTGTGTTTATTGCGGTTGCAGTATGCTTGAAAGATAGACGAGCTAAAATGAATGATTTAATCTATGCACGTAAAACATCATCATTCAGACTGATGGTATCTCGGTATTTTGCGGTTGTGATAGCTGTAATGCTTCCTACGGTTATTTTAGCGTATATCTCTAACAGTACCGTGTGGGGCGAATACAGTGGAATGAGCATTGATTATTTAGCACCGTTAAAATATACGATTGGTTGGCTGATGCCTTCTGTTATGATTGCGGCGGCAATCGGTATGTTTTTTACAGAACTTACGGAAACACCAATCGCCATAGCAATACATGGATTGTGGTGGTTTATCGACTTAAATGCAGGAGTGAACAGATTAAGGGGTATTCATAACTTATTTGAATTAACACCTCGTCACAATTCGCTGAGAAACACACAAATCTTTCTCGATGAATTTAATACTCTTACCACGAACAGACTGCTTATAACAGGCGTAGCATTATTGTTTGTTGCTGCTACGGTAATAGTATATGAACAAAAAAGAAGGGGGAAACTTGGTAGTTATGGGAAAATCAAAAACTACATTGCAGGTATGGCAAATCGCAAAAGTAAATCTGCGTCATAATTTTTTGCCATTGCTTTTACTCGCTGTTGTCATAATGATACTGACTCCTATTTTATTTGGAACAACTGGTCTGGATAGTAAAGCGGCAGCCGTTCCTCTTGAAATGCTTATCTCAATCATTGGAATTATCCTGCTTGTTCCGATTTTTCAACCAGAGCAGGATGAGGAGATAAGAGACCTTGTAGCATCGAAGTATGTTGATAGTACCTACGTCCATTTAATAAGGGTTATTTATTCAATTATAGGGATTGTTTTGTTAGTTATGGTTTTTTCGATATTCATGATTATGTTCGGTTGTGAAATTACGATTGAGCTTATTGGTGGAACGATTGCTGATGCAATGTTTTTAGGTGCAATCGGATTATTTACATCTGCGGTTACAAGTAATGCGCCTGTGTCTTTTATGATACCGCTTTTGTATTATGTACTAAATCTTACAATGAAAAGCAGATTTGGAAACTTCAATTTGTTCTCGATGATGAGTAGTGATTATCATCCTAATATTTGGCTTTTTGTTTCGAGTATTGCTTTTATAGTTATAGCAGTTCTTATAAAGAGAGGATTTGATAAAAAATATAGGCTTGTATGAGTTCATTGTGTGGAAGGTTTTGACACATATGCTTGCAGAGTAGAGGTGATGAGACGTATTTATTATTTACTGAAGATATGCTAAAATTAGGGTTGCTACCAACGATTGCGGAATTGCTTACGTGTGTGTATAGAGTTCTACCATCCATTTGAGTATGCTTTAAGCGAAAGGAGGAAGAAAGTTGTTATCAGAAAAATTATATCAGCTTCGAAAAAACAGCGGTCTTTCGCAGGAGCAGCTTGCAGAACAACTGAATGTGTCACGACAGGCAATTTCTAAATGGGAATCAGGAACAGCGGTTCCGGAGAGTGAGAAGTTAATCAACATAAGCAATTACTTTGGTGTGTCTGTGGATTATCTCTTAAAAGATGATGCAGAGGATAAAGTGAAAGTAACAGACAGTACCATGGAAGAAAAGCCTAAAATGAAAGCAGGCATTATCATTTGTATTGCCGGAATTATATCAATGGTTATTTGGGGATTGCTTTCGATCTTTAGTCCGGAAGCATCGGACCAGATTAGCGACTCATCCATGATGACGATTGATGGAAATGGGATATTCCTGATGTTATGTGTTGTGGCGATTGTTGTAGGTGCAGGTTTACTCCTAAAAAACAAAAAGAAATAGGAGGGAACTTGGATGAGGAAGATTAGTAACATTTTTATTGCGTTGGCAATTATCCTTAGCAATGTGATGTGTGCAGTAGTCGCTTATAACTACTGTACAATGCAGTGGGGAGCAAAATATGCAGCCTATAGTGCACCGGCAAGTGTAGCATTTTTGTATGCAGTTCCGTATGGAATTGGAATTGTGGTTAGTGTTATTGTAGCAATCGTTTTGAGAAAAAAGGGAAAGTAGTGAATTAACAGCATAAGGAAGTGTAAAAAAGCGGGATGAAAATGAAGGCTTGTAAAAGTGTTCGTTTTCATCCCGCTTTTTACATTTCCGGGCTAATAGAAAAATTAGCGGTTATTTGTAAAAGTAAAGCTTCTTTAAGGAATATATGTCTAAGTTTCCAGAACCATTCAATAATCCAGCGTTTGCAAGTGCAGTAATATTGATAGCTGTGGCATTTCTTCTTGTATCGGTAATGGAACATCTTCGAAACTGGCGGATTGGTAAGCGGATCAAGAGAAAGAACCGTGAACTGGAACTGAAGCGTCTGGAAATGCAGATGAAAGAGGAAGAACATAGGAAACGTGTTTCAGAAATGGAAGAATACATGCGTTTTATGATGATGGACCAGATGCAGAACATGAATTCCTTGCTTGGAATGAGTTTTGAACAATGGCGTTATCACAGGCATGGTTATATGATTCCGGAGCCGGAAAGTTACCAGGAGGATGCACCAGAACAAGAAGATATCTGCATAACTGAAGTTGAGAGTTCGGTAGAGGAACCGGAAGAGCAGACGATACCTATAGAAGATGAAAATTCAGCAGAGGTAACAGAAGAGCTGGAAAATGCAGAGGACGATGAAGGATTACCGGAACTTCCGATTAGTCTGGAAGATACGGAGACTGACTCTGAAATGGAGAAAGAAGCGGATGTCCCTGTTGCTTTAAAGTATAGTGAGCCGCCAAAGGAAGTGGAAACCACGGATAGTTTAACCAAGGAACAGCAGTCGGATTTCGCAAAACTGATTGCAATGATGCAGGTACAGGAAAAGCAGAAAGAAGAAATTGGTGCCTATAACCGTCAGAGAACGGAGATTACGAAAAATAACATGGAAGTGCTGGACAAAGGTTTGCAGGCTGCCACAAAGTCAGAGGTTAAGGAAAAGCACAGAGGAAAGAATACGGACTCTCTTGATAAAAGAAAACAGGCAGCTTTGGAAGCCTTGGAGGCAGACAAACAAAAGGAAGCAGGCAAAGCATCCGGCGAAAAGCGTAAGCTTTTTAGCGGACGCAAATAAAAGAACTTGGGGTTGTGAAGACTGCTACAGAGGGAACCTGAAAGAATTTCAGGTTTCTTCTGCAGCCGCCCGCGGCCACGGATGGGAGGGAATAACAGTGAACAATCATAGTTTTAGAGTGTGCTTATTATCCATGCTGACCGGAATTGCACTTAGAATGCCGGAAAGTGATATCTGGGTTTTGGCAGAGGCTGCTTGGTTGCATGATGTCGGGAAGTGTGCGGTTGCACCGGAAATTTTGGATAAGCCAGCAGAATTGGAAGAGGAAGAAGTAGAAGAAGTTCAGAGGCATGTGGAATATGGCTATCACATGTTGGTGCGGATGGACAATATTTCTCCGGTGGTAAGAGAAGCAGTGTACGAGCATCACGAAAATATGGACGGGACAGGCTATCCTAGAGGATTAGCAGGAGAAGAGATTTCTCTGTATGCCAGGATCATTCATATCGCAGATGTGTATGATGCTTTGACTTCCAGAAGGTGCTATAAGGATGCCATGTGCTCCGCAGAAGCAGTGGCATACCTGCAGAGTGAAGCAGATAAAATGTTTGACGGTGCAATTTTGCAGATTTTCATTGAAAAGGTAGTAGGAAGTTTTGTGGATAATACTTACGAGAAATGAGGTCCTTATGAAGCATAAATGTGAGAGTATTATTAAAAAGCAGTTACAGGAAATCAGAAGTGAGCATGGTATGAAGGAATATCTTACCATGCTCGCCAGGTTTCCTCAGATGGGATATGAAAATGTGTTATTGCTGATGCATTTATTTCCGGAAGCAATGATGGTTTGCGGAAAAGGTGCATGGAAAAACTATCAGGCAGATATTAAAGCAGGGGAACGTGCGATTCCTTTGCTTTGCCCTTTAGGCGCTGTCGGGGATATGACGAAGGTATCTTATGGAGTGGTCGGTGTGTTTGATATTTCACAGGTTCAAAATAGCGAAGCGATTCACATAGAGCCTGTTACTAAAGCATGTTCAGTGGAACACATATGGAAGGAAAACTATTCGTATGTTGTCATGGAAGATATTAATGGGGAATATATCCGTAGCAGGTTATTAAAAAGTACAGTGAATGAAGAGGAGCATACCATATATCTTCGAAAAGGCTTGTCAGAAGAATCAAGGGAAAACGAATTGCTCAAGCTGTATGTAAAGATGTGGATTCAGAAATCAGAGGTAGCGGTATTTGAAGAAGAGCTTTGTGATTATCTACAGATTGTCTTAAAGCGGTACTTTGATTATATTTCGGAACAGGATGGGAAAGTGCGATACAGTGAACTGTTTGCAAGTCCGGATGATGAATTTCGTGGTTTTTTAAAGAGCTTGTCTATTCATGCAATAGGGATGATTTCTGAGTTAACCGGACAGAACTTTCTTAGCTTTAAT
Organism: Lachnospiraceae bacterium; assembly: GCA_017623675.1. Taxonomy (GTDB): domain Bacteria; phylum Bacillota; class Clostridia; order Lachnospirales; family Lachnospiraceae; genus CAG-632. Next base: position 3,923 of record JAGAOO010000045.1, on the reverse strand, counting down.
GAAACGGCATTGTGCAATATCTTTTTTGAACCGGAGGAGTTGGCAGAGGTTGTGATGCACGTTATGGATGCTGCAGAACGGGCAGATACCGAAGATATGCAGCAGGAGTTACTTGAGTTCAGTAACAGGGTGTCAGCAATGACACAGGAAGAATACCAAGGGATTCGGGGATTAAGGAACAAACAGCAGTTGTTTTCGTTTCCTTTGCCAAGTATAATTAAAGATATCAGGTGGACCGATATAGTTAAAATAAAAAAGTATTTTTAAAAACTATTATAAAATGGTTGCACTATTGGACATAATAATATATCATTATAGAAGAGGGAAAGGTCAAAAAATGCTTGAAAATAGCGTAAAAATTACCTGTTTTGACTTGACACATTTTCTATGATTTGATAATATAATTATAGAGATACCTTGTGGTGAGGTATCATTCCCATGACGCTTGTGATATCAGGTATGCAAGAAGAGGCGATGAGCGGGGATTTGTTCGGGAAGTCTGCACCCGTACCTGAGAGCCTTTGGCGAAAGGAACGTAGTCAAAAAAAGAGAAGTACTGGAAAGGTCTGAGGTGATTCCCTTGGACCTTTTCTTAGTCTAGGACAGAAATTGAGATACCGGAAAAAAAAGATGGCAAAGAACACGAAATACTTGCAATATGCCAAGAGTAGAAGTAAAGTACAACAGAATATAGATTTACAGCAAATTGCTCTGGAATATGATAAGCTGCTTAATAAAAAATTTTGCTATCTTTTCAGTGGCGGTATAAAAATAGAGTTTCAATTTAAAATGGAAAACTTTTATCATTTGCTTGGATTTCATAAGCTTACTGATGTGACTGCCGTAAGAATGGTAGAAGCTTTTAAATTGAAGAAAGAAGATTTTTTCAAATTGATTAAAGCTGGAAAAATTACAATGACTACTACCGATGAAAAGATTATTGGAGAATTTTCAGAGGAGATAGTTAATATTCAGGATACCAAGAGGAAATCTGATTTTGGCGAAATAAAAGCACATCGTTTACTGATGTTTTCTGAAAAGAATATACTGGAGCTTTTACTTAGTGATCCTGTAATAGATTTTGATAGTGACGAATGTAATACGGTAATAGATGCGGACAAAATATTTTTTAAATTAATTACCGGAGTGCTTCGGCATTTGAATTTGTTTATTGGATATGATACAGAAGAGAAAAATCATTATGTGTCTACTTTTTTCCTAGAGAATGAGGCGGATAAATTTCTTTTAAAAAAATCGGGTGAGCCACAGACACAGCTTAAAATATTGACCAGAGAAGTTTATGATACAACACGTAATGCGATGATTGACTTTTATGTGAAGTGGGAGAATGTACGTGAGGAATTTGTACAGGAACCATGTTACAGAGGCCAAAATAGGCTGAAGACCTGGATCAATAGCAGGCATATTTCTTCCTCACAGGTTGTTAAAGAAATTGTTGAACTGAAAGAAATAATAGAACGGTATAAGCAAGAGGTAGCAGAATTAACAAGAAAATATGCAATTGCAGTGCTTGTGTCGCAGCTTTTGATGGAAGAGAAAAAAGAAGAAGCACAGCTACAGCTCATGGAATATGATATTGATGCTGAAAATGAGGATGAGTTGGTGGAATATCATACCATGGACATTTCACAGATAAAGAACGATAAGCTTAGGATGGAGGCAAAGCTTTCTGCTGTGGAGAATAAACTGCAAAAATATGAAAAGTATTTGCCGGAAATTGTAGAATTGGAAAAGAAAGAAGTTGTGTTAGTGTACCAACCATATATAGAAGAACAGGCTATAGAAGATACTCTGATTGTAAAGCTTCTGGAGGATAATGATGTTTTTGGCAATATAGTTTCTCCATCAAAATTTAAAGAGTGGTATATGAAATTACATAAATAGGTGTTGGCTGATTGGGCTGACACTTATTTTTATTTTTGTGGATTTAATGGAAGGTTAATAACAAAATTTTCGTAATACGTTACAGACGTATTCGGTGAAATATGGTATTCTATAAATATATGAAATAAGTGCATCAATGGTAGATATTGGTGTGCCGTTGCGATAGAATACCGAAAGGCATGAAAAGGTAGTAAGATGGAGTTATAAACTTGACAATAATCTAAGCGATGTTAAACTGTAAATGGACATGAATTGATTTTATGGAAAAATAAATAGTCGAAAGTGTTGGAAACTTAAAAATATGACTGTCTTGAAAACAAAAGAGAAGAGGTAGAATAATGATACTTATTAATGTAAACGACTTAGAAAAATATCGCTATGCGGTTGGTAAGGTTTGTTTTTTAGAGACATATTATCATATGGAGCTAATTGAAAATGCAGATGAAAACTGCATGTGGGTATATGACAAAGATGTTAATGAAAAAAAGTATATAGCTATTTTTAGACGCCCTGAGGATATTCCGGAGGCTGCTTCTGAAGTATATGTATATTATGAGAAGGCAAAGTTTAAAAAATATAATAAAGAAGAAAAATATGTAATAGAGTGTTTGGATAGCAGATTTGACGGCTTATATCAGGAGTATATTGTTGCGGCTCTTATGAATCCTAAAAAACTTTTTGAGAAACTATCTGAAGATTATTTTGTTAAATTGTTTTCACCAATTGTAGAGAAGGAAAAAAATAATTTGAAACCTACTGTATACAAGTGCTTCAAATATTGGAGGCAGGAAAAAGTGCAAAATAATCTATATGGTGTAAATGATGGGAAGATAACATTTTGTAATCCGAGTACATTTAATGATCCATTTGATTGTAATTGTGTTTTTAATGATAATAGTTCGTTGAGCGATAAATTTAGAATTTTTTGTACAGCACCTAGTAACGATAATATATTGTTATGGTCATATTATGGAGAAGATCATAAAGGTTATTGTTTCAGATATGATAAAGATGATATTGTAAAGGCTATATTAGATTCTGGAGTTGATGGCATTTGTATTATAGGTAAAGTAAAATATAAGAAAAAAAGGCCAAAACAGAAATCAGCCAAAACAATAATTTCTTATTCGGAAATAAAGTTTTACATAGAAGCAGCATTCACTAAGTTTATTAATTGGGATCATGAAGAGGAATATAGATTTGTAATAATATCTGATGACTTTGGAGAAACAAATAATTATTATACGTTACAGGTGCCGATTGAAGAGATGTATGTAGGATGTAAAGGGGCAATGAATGATATTTTTGATTCTGCCGGAAAAGCAACGAGCCCTAGGCAATTGATTAAACATTCTGCTGAGTACAAATTGATCTAATCTAAAATAGAAGGAATGATTCTCCTCTTTAAATGAGTTTTTCAGAAGAGAGTTCAAGTCTATGGCTCTCTCTTTTGTTTATTATAGCAAGAAAAAACTATCAGGAAAAGCCTGCTTCAGTAAAGCCAGCATACAAATTGGGCAAGCGCAACGTTACGGATAAAACCTACACACAGGAACCTGCGGGAAAACAGGGAGCGCTTAGACCGTGTGCGGAGTTCTGGCGGAGCACTGGGTCTGCTCCTCGGCTTCTTTTTCCGCAGGTGCCGTTGCTTGCGAACATATCTCCAAAAAAAGAAAACACTGGAGCGTGATGTGGCCTTACGCTCCAGTGATACTATTAATCAAACGATTTTTACTGGGTGTGTGGTGATAGAAGATTAACGTAAATATCTGTACCCGTACTTTTTTAGTATATCAATTAACTTATTTTCTAACCGTTCATAGTCATTTGATGCCGTGTATTTTATGCATTCCAAGCTAATACCATGTTGTAAGCAAAATGCTTTTTTCTTTTCATCATAGCGTACCTGGCGTTCCAGTCTTGTTTCAGCTACAGTAGTTGAGTTGTTATCGGTAGTGATGAAGTCACCGTATTCATCGTAAAAACCTTCTTTGTAATGATGAGGCCCTTGTAATTCG
>JAGAOO010000044.1 GCA_017623675.1 Lachnospiraceae bacterium | reverse complement strand
GGTGCCAAATCATCTGCACATACAATCATCTTCTCATCAGATTGAGTCAGTCGTTCTTCCTCTTTATTTAAACAGGCAATTACACGGTTGGATATATCTTTGACATCAGCTGCTCTTGCCTGCATATACGAATCATCCATCGCTGCAAACATTGTTGCAAAATTATCCGCCGTCGTAGCCACAGCATACTCTGCATTCATATTCTGATTGCTGATTATTTCTCGAATAGCATCATTATAATCATCATCTTCCAGCATCATCATATGTACTTCAAAAATCTGGGCATTGGTTTCTCCTACTTCCACCAAAGCCTTTTCGTAGATTTCTTTCAACTGTGAAACAGCCATCTCCTTTGCCTCTTCAAATCGTTCAATCTCCGCTTCCTCATTCTCAATATGAAGACGTTTCACCTGGATATCCTGACGCTGAAAAAGAGAAACTTTACCAATTGCAATGGCTCCATAAACACCTTTTCCAGTATATTTCTTCATAAAATCACCCCATTACAGATTTGCTTCAAAAAATGTTTTCATACCTTCTGCTGCCACTATTTCGTCATCTCCATTTACGGATATTGTAACTACATCACCGCATTTCACACCCAAACCCATAAGCGCCATAAGCTTAGTACAGTTAACCGTCTTTTCACCTTTTGTTAAATTCACTTCACTGGCATAAGCCTTAGCCGCCTTTACAAGTAAACCTGCAGGTCTTGCATGAATTCCAAGTTCATCCTTAATTGTGTAATCAAATGTTTTCATAATTTTATTTCCTTTCCTCTTACATTATAGTTTTATATTTCTATATTTTTATCTTAAATATTTTCTGGTATAACAGATAATTTCTTCTTTAAGTGTGTCACTCAAATCCTTATCTACCATGCGCCATCTCCAGTTTTTACCCACTGTAGAAGGCTGATTCATTCGTGTTGTATCATCATAGCCCAGATAATCCTGCATAGGAATAATACAAACATTTGCTTTGCTTTTCATAACCAACTCAATAAAAGCCCTGCAAATTTCCCTACTGCTTTCCGGCTCATCTTCCAGATATTCCTTCACCATATTACGCTCTTCATCGCTTATAGTTTCAAACCAAGATCTAACCGTTTGGTTATCGTGTGTTCCGGTATAAGCTACACAGTTTTCTCCATAGTTATGCGGAAGATAATCTTCCCTATTTCCGGTATCTCTGGAATCAAATCCAAATTCCAAAACCTTCATGTTGGCAAATCCACTGTTCTTCACAAGTTCCTTCACCGATTCAGTCATAAAGCCCAAGTCCTCAGCAATGACATCTTTATTTCCCAAACAGGCTTTCATTGCATCAAACAGTTTCATTCCCGGTCCTTTTTCCCAATGACCATTTAAGGCTGTCGTATCTCCATAGGGAATGGAAAAATATTCATCAAAGCCTCTAAAATGATCAATTCGTACTACATCATATAGTTTAAAGCAATGTTTTAAGCGCTCAATCCACCACGCATAGCCTCTATTTTCCAATTGTTCCCAGTTATATAGCGGATTTCCCCATACCTGCCCATCTGCTGAAAAACCATCCGGTGGACAACCGGCAACCGCCTTTGGAATGTTATTTTCATCCAATTGGAATAAAGATGGATTTGCCCATGTATCTGCACTATCAAAAGCAACATAAATTGGTATATCTCCAATAATTTTAATTCCCTTTTCATTGGCATATCTCTTCAGTTCCATCCACTGCTTATAAAAATAAAACTGTAAAAACTGATAAAACTCAATCTCCTCCGCAAGTTCCTTACGAAACTGTTTTAACGCGTCTTTTTGGCGTAATCGAATGTCCTCGTCCCATTCATTCCATGCCACACCCTTAAATGAATCTTTCACTGCCATAAATAAGGCATAATCTGAAAGCCAATCCTCATTCTCTCTACAAAAACTGATAAACTCCGGGTTTTGACTGATATTGCTTCTTTTATATGCTTTACGAAACAATGGAAAACGTCCCTTATAAAGTTTCTCATAATCTACACACGCCGGTTCCTTACCCATATCAGTTTCATCACATTCTTTCTGCGTTAACAATCCATCTTTAACCCATTCTTCCAAGCTAATAAAATATGGATTTCCGGCAAAGGTAGAAAAAGACTGATACGGCGAGTCACCATATCCCGTAGGACCCAGCGGCAAAATCTGCCAATATGTCTGACCGGCAGCTTTCAACCAATCCACAAATTTATATGCACTTTCGGAAAAGCAACCGATACCGTATTTCGACGGCAGGCTGGATATCGAAAGCAAAACACCTGCACTTCTTCTCATTGCTTAATTCCTCTCATAATCAATTAATACTCCGTAATGGTCTGATACCACAGGATATTTGTGACCATTAAATACTACTTCCGTTTTTTTTACTTTTACAATCCTGTTACTCCAAATCTGGTCGATACGCATACCATCCGTCTGTTTTATCTTTTCTTTCCATCCATCAATTACAGTTCCGACTGTGATACCGCTGTCCTTAATCTCTGCTAATTCATAACTGTCAATCCATCCATCGGACACAATCATATCATAACCTTCATTACGCACCTGGGCAGGACTGTTGGAATCACCCATTAGCCATACCTTACCATACTTTTTCATATATGCATGGGTATTTTCCCACTGTGTTTGAAAAGATTCTTCCGCATCATTCCACCATCCGAAATGCACACTAAAGAACCACTCATCCGGTGTATCTTCGGTTCGGATACCAACCAATTTTCTGGTCTTCCAGTTATTATAATCATCAATGGTGCTTACCGTAATCACATCTGTTTCCAGAATTGGATATCTGCTTAACAATGCAATTCCTTCATCATAAATATCATATCCTTTCTTCATGGGTAACCAAGTCCAATAATATAACAATCCCTTCTCCCTCAGAAAAGCGGTTACGTTGTATGCATGATTGTCTATTCTAATAACTACTCCATCATGGCACGCACAATATCCGACCAAATCCCCAGCAGAAACTTCTGCTTTGCAGCAGGTTTGATTCACCTCCTGCAAAGCAATAATCTCCGGAGTTTCCTTTGCAATCATTTCGACAAAATCCTGTAGTTTTTGTAAATAATCTGATTCCACAAGACTGTGGCAATTAAGTGTTAATAATTTGATAAGTCAACACCTCTTTTTATAAAATATCGTTAATATCTGACTTTAAAACATCCGCTTTGGGACCATAAATTGCCTGAATACCGGTATCCTTCTTTACCAGTCCCAATGCACCTTCTGCCTTCCACGCATCCTTATCTGCAACCAAATCCGGATTTTTCACAGTAACACGAAGCCTTGTCATGCAAGCATCCACTAGCGTAATATTTTCGCGTCCACCAAGAAGTGCAATGATTCGCTCAGGCTGTCCGTTATCAGAAACCGACTTTGCGTCATTGTTTGCAGTATCGCCTTCTGCATTTTCGTTCATATAATTACCCAAACGACCGGGTGTAGCAAATTTGAACTTTCCAATCATAAAGTATGCTACCAAATAACCAATCACTAAGAAAATTACCACACATATTAAGAAATTGATAATATCTCCTGTCAAACCAGCTTTCACAGACATAGGAATTCTGGTAATAAACTCTAGGTTACCAAAAGAATGTAATCTTAAATCAATAATTCCCGAAAGCGCAAACGCACAACCTTGAAGTAATGCATACACAATATAAAGAGGTAATGCACAGAACATAAACATAAATTCAATTGGTTCTGTTACACCTGTTAAAAAGACAGCCAGTGCAGTTGAAATAAACATAGAACGATATTGTTTCTTTTTATCC
>JAGAOO010000008.1 GCA_017623675.1 Lachnospiraceae bacterium | reverse complement strand
TACATCTTTTTCCATTCACATTCCTCCTACCCAGGAGTATGAAATAGATTCGGCTTCCATAATTGTGGAAACCGTCATCAGCCTCTGAAAGTCAACAACCATACTATCAGATATTATCAGTACTCCTGCTTAAATTGTAATCATTGAAAACAAGCAAGAATAACGATACATTTTGACCTTTAGATAAATGATATTTAGATATTTACTTGCTTTTAGATATAATATCATAGTACAAAGAAAAATACAAGAACGTTTTTAATAATTCTACTCCTAAACAATTACAGCCATCCCTAATCCAACTGTATCACTATAGTATGTGTAAACAACCCATTTTTGCACTGTACAAAATCTTCCCCTTGATACTTCTCCACTACCCTTTGGATATTTATCATACCGATACCATGCTCCCTCTTATTCGATTTAGAAGTAACAAATCGTTTCTTCTCCATTACAGGTTCTTCCTCAACTGGATTCTGTGTCGATATACGGATTTCTCCTTGTTCAATGCAAATACATATCTTCAGTTCTTTTGGTTTTTCTTTCAACTGTTTACAAGTATCAATCCCGTTATCCAACAGATTCGTCAGTAGAATAACAATATCCTCATCCTTCACAGACAACTCACTCAAATCTCCCACATTCAGAATCATATTCACACCTGTCTGCTGTGCATACTGATATTTCTGCCGAAGAATACTATTTACAATCGCATGATTGGTATTCAAGCCTATGGTTTCCTTCTGCCATGTACCATAAAGATTGCTTATATAATCCAATGCCTTTTCCTGTTTTCCATCCTCCAACAAACCTTGTATACAAGACATATGATTCTTGAAGTCATGCACTTTCTTTTGTTGTTCTTCATAGTTACTTTCCATTGTCTGGTATAACAGTATCTGATTTTTTGTTTGTGCCTCAATCAAATGTGTTTCTTGAATTCTCTTTTCCTGTTTAACTATATCTCTAACCAAATAGAAAAACAAAAAGTCAGCAAAAAGCAATCCTGCAGAACTTATCATAATTGCCATATCATCTTGCAACGTAAACATAGTAATTGCTAGCACAATTGCTAAAATCGGAAATAGCAAGAACCGAATCCATTCTTTCTTTTCCAAAATTCCAATATCACCAATACTATTAAATGCTCGATAAAAAAGCATAATAATCAGAACCAATATCATTTTAGACAGTACTGGAATAAGCATACTGCTCCTGATACTTATCCATAATTCATGTTTTTCAACTTGCAAAGCATACTGTAACAGCAAGTGAATACAGCAATCTACCAGCAAATTTAAAGCATATTCCGCAATCGCCAAAAAGAACACCTGTATCCACGAACCATAATACAAAGACATCATCCCTATAAAAAACACCGTAATCGCAGCTACCGATCTAAATGCAAAATTAGAAATACATGCCACGCCAAAGCCTGCTCCCCACATAAGAAGCATCACAATTAAATCCAACCTATTCTTTATTGGACGCCTTTTCAAAAATATATCAAAGAAAATACGACAGCACAGTACTTCTACCAGTGTCAACGCCAACGTCCGAATTACATAAATCATTGCAGACCACCTCGCAATTCGTAATACCGCTCTTTCACCTGACGGAATCGTTCTCTCGGGATTGGAAGTTCCTCACCATTACTCAGATACACTTTATAATTTCCTATCTGATTAATATGCTTATAATTCACAAGAAAGCTTTTATGTACGCGAATAAAATTATACATAGCAAATTGCTGTTCCATTTCATCCAATTTTCCATAAATTGTACACGGTTCGCATTTCTCCAAATGAAATACCAGTTTATGCTTGCTACTTTCGATATAGTACAATTCCGCAATTGAAATTGTATGTCTTCCTTCCAGGAAGTCATATGCCATTTCCAGTTTTTGCAATTCCGTCTTTCGGAGAACTGCACGTACTGCTTCCGGCAAATACTGTTCCAGACTATCTTTTAATATATATCGCATCGCATTCAATTGATATCCTGCCGGTGCAAAATCAATATATGAAGTAATAAATACCAATGCAATATTGGGGTGTATATTTCGCACATATTCAGCTACCTGCATTCCATTTTCATCCGGCATACTGATATCAAGGAACAGTGCATCAAATTGCCTTAGTTCTTCTTTTAATTCACATAATTCACGTCCACTTTGGAATAGCTCCATTTGATAATCAAAGATTCCCTGTTGGTTAAGATTGTCTGTCAATGCCTTTGCAATTCGTGTTCGAAAAAGAAGTTCATCATCACAGACCGCTATCTTTAGATTCATAACCCACCTCGCACATTATATTTCCCCTCTTACCAAGCTAATCATACACTAAATCTAAGCAAATGTGAACCTGCATTCTCTCAAACCGCTCCAGTTTCGAAACCCAAAATAATCTGCATTAATTTTGTTTGATTCAAGCCCTTTCCTATTTAAGATGATAAAGAAAAACTTTATCACAAAGAAAAAATTTCTTTACCAATACTTCTTCATATATTCATCTGCCTGCTCCGGACTCAAAGAAAATTTCTCCATAATTAGTTGTCTTGTATCCTCCATGGTTCTCTTTAATTCCTGAAAGGTCTGTATGAACACTTCGATTCCACGTTCCATTCCACGCTCCATTCCTTGTTTTATACCTTGTTCAACTCCATCATTCCAATACATATCCAATAACAAACACATATCCTGCACCTTCTCTCCTGTTTTTTTCGCCTGCTCATAACATATTTCTTTTAATTTTTCATAATGCCTATCTCCGCTAAAAACTTCTAGCATATCAAGGACTTCTTCCATATGTAATGAATTCCTGCCATATTTTTGAATGGCTTTATCCAGTTCTTCTTTATCATTACAACAAGTTAAATATTCTGCTATCAATCGATAATCCGATTGATACATGCTCCTGATTTCTTCGGGCTGATTCCGCATAGTTATCACGCGAATCGTGTAATTACTAATCAATTCTTTCCAGATACTTTGATTTTCATCCGGTAGTCGCAACATATCCAACAGGTTCAAGGGCTTTGTCCATTCTTCCAAACCAAAGTACAATACTATGGTTATGACAGGGCATAACTTCTGATAATCATGAATTTCTTTTGTATAAGCCGAGTGATTATTCTTATGATTTTCAGCTACTAATTTCTGAATCTGCCGCTTGTATTCCACATAATTATATCCCATCACTCGAACCGGCATGGTATTGCTGATACTTGTCTGGCTTTCCTGTCCAATAACCGCAAAGCAACAACCATCCAAATCATCCACTTCCTTCAGCACATCTCTGAATAAAGAATGGTGTTTTTTCTGTATTCTATCCTCTTTCTGTTCCTTTGCACCCTGTAAATCTTTCTCTTTCCATTTCAAATCTGTATAATGTCCTTCTGTAGGCAACGCCCGTAGCATATCAGCCTTTAATACCGGTTTTCCATGAAATAAATTCACATTCACAATGTCTGCAAATACATCATTCATTTCCAGCAAGCTTTTTATTACTACATCTTTTTCCATTCACATTCCTCCTACCCAGGAGTATGAAATAGATTCGGCTTCCATAATTGTGGAAACCGTCATCAGCCTCTGAAAGTCAACAACCATACT
>JAGAOO010000043.1 GCA_017623675.1 Lachnospiraceae bacterium | reverse complement strand
TTACTATGCCGACGATAATTAGAAGGTAAAAAAGTGAACGTATTTTGCCGATATATACAGTAAGCTAAGGATAGCGTTATGATTTCAGGGAAGATAGCAGGAGGTCATAACGCTATTTTTGCGTTATAAAAAAATAATAATTAAAACCACTTGGACCTTTTGGAGAGTGGAGTGATTCCGACTGACAGAAGAATCACAGAAAGGAAAGGCATGAAAATAAATAACAGTGTACTAGGCTATTACACATATAATTCAGAAAAAATAAATGGAACGGTGTCCCGTTTTGCACCTAATGCACCGGACAAAGTAAAAGAAGCCTATGTAGAAACAGCCATGGAAACTGGTTATAGCGAAGAATGCCATATGGATTATATTTCACAGCTACTCATACATCAGGTAGAGAATCGTCAGAATGGTGTCGCAAATTATAGAGATGTATTTGGGAATAGTATTGATTCTGCAATAAAAGCGGCAAAAGAACTACTGTATGATTTAGAACATCCGCTTACAACTTCGAACCAACGAGGAGAACAGGCAGCGCAGTACATAGAGCAGGAGATTGCGTTTTATAAGGCATTTATTGAAAAATTAGAGAATGCAGAGGATATCAAAGAAACGATAGGTTCAGAAGCAGAAAGTATGCCGGTAGCGGAGCAGGAAAGCTATACTGGCATCCTGGAAAAAAGAATTAATGAAATATTTGTAAAAGCCCAGAATGGTGATACGGAACCTACCTATCAGATTGGCGCCCAGTCCTTTACGGAAAAGGAATGGGATGCATTGATGGAGAAGTTTGACTCGGTGCAGGAGGCAATCCGGGCGATTATGCAGGAAGAGAAGGAGAAGGCAGAGAAAGAAGAGGAACAAAAGCAGGCACAGTTGTTATCTGTGGAAACAACTACCTGCATGTACGAAACGGCTAATCCAAAGGATGAAGATTTGCTCTACATTACATGGTATACCGAGGATGGAATCTTTTGTAGAAAAGCCGGTCAGACTGGAGAGTATGAGTGGGTTGTGCCATTGGAAAATGAAGAACAGTATGAAAAGGTAATGGATTTCATCGGACAGTTCCCTTCTGACTGGAATCTGCGATTTGCAGCCCATGAAAATTTTTGGAATGATTTTCTGAATGATGAAATTGATATGGACGGTTTTATGGAATTTATCAATGGAACCAATAAGGGAATACCGGATTATTCTATTACGAAGGGGGACTCTGTTTATATTGATAAGGACAAAATGCAGTGGGCAAAGTATACGAATCCCTTAGATGTCAGGTTTTATACAGCGGAAGAAATGCACCGGATGCAGGCGGCGATAATTGCGGCCAATGAAGCAAAGCTAACGAGACTGACAGATTGGGATGCCTATGAGGCAGACTATAAAAAATTACATCCGGGCTACAACGGAGAGAAAATATGCTGTGAATATCCGGGAGGACCGTTATACACTGTGAAAGAAATGGCAGAATTACAGTGGAGAAAAATGCTGGAACAGATGGGAATAACAGAGGAAGAGTATTATACCCAGAATGTGGAATGGAAAGCAAAGATGGGTTATCCTGGATATGAAAGTTAAACAGAGAGGATATTTCTATGAGTATTAAGATTATAGATTATAACGGAGTAGATCCGTATGCAAAAACAGCAGGCGTGACAAAAACTGAAGTAGCGGAAGCAGATTTTCAGAAAACGGTTATGAAGTGTACCGGAACAACTACACAGGAAACTGCATTATATTCCGATGCGCTCATGTCCTATGCAAGTCCACAAACGGGAGAATCGGTAAGTATTTATAAGGCAGATTGCTATTCAAACGACAATCCTTTTTATGTTATGAAAGGGATTAATGCAAATGGAAACGAGTTTGAAGAGATAGTAGATGCAAGAAAAATCAATCCGAAGAATTGCAGTTTTAATGAACTGATGGTATTGAATGTGGAAACAGGCCACACATCTCCAAAAGATTATTTGCGTGCAGCAGCTCTCCGGGCAAATGCAGATGCTGATAGTTATTTTGAGAAAGCAGATTATATTTTACATGCACAGGAAGTAATGGAGGATTACAAAACGCTGGGTAATTGGGATTCTTTTCTGGCAATGGATAAGTGGTTACAGAGTTTGCTTGATTATGTAATGAAAAGTGGATTTAGGAAGTAGTGCAGGAGAACGTTATGGTAAGAAATGTAGCAGATATATATCAATCAGGACAATATAGCATGGCTGCCCTGAAAGTAAAGAGAGACCGAGGGGCAATAAATATGTTATTAAATTCTGAGAAGAGCAAACAAAGGGATACGGTACATATTTCGGATACCGGCAGAACTTATTCTAAGGAGTCTGTTGTGGCATTAGTAGATACGGCTGTTAATTTGTCAGCTAGTGATTTTTCCTTTTATTTTGAACATTACAATAATATGCCTGCGCTGTTGGATGCCATTAACTTTAGTGAAGGTTTTGTGACAGGTTCGTGTAATCCCGAAGCAAGAGAGCTTGGTGTGTTGTCGTTTATGATAGGGGGAGTCAGACAATATATTCCTAATTATGCAATTCCAAAGATAAATGCCGGTACCCTTTCGGCTATTTCGGCAAAGAATAATAAACTGATACTGAATGATAGAGGATATTACTGCTATACGGCGAAAAATGGAAAGAATTATACATGGACTGTTAATGAAGGACATATTGGATGGGCAAAGTCCGAAAGTATGTCGGAGGCTGTAGGTGAAAACAAATCTGGATATAATTACAGATGGGAAATGCGAAGAGCTGGAAACTTGTTGTCAGGACTAGCCAAAGGAACTGGAACATATGGCTATTCCAATAAGGAGCAAAAAGAAATCCTTGCTGGATTTGGAATTACAGAAGGGCATTTTACGGTAGATGCCGGAGCTGGTACCCATCACTATTTGCTGTTGGAAAATGGTGTTGTAATGGACATAGACAGGCGCATAGAAATGATGAATCGTACCAACTGGAAAGGT
>JAGAOO010000042.1 GCA_017623675.1 Lachnospiraceae bacterium | reverse complement strand
TAGATGTTCGGCGGATGAATATATATGCTTGAATGCAGACTCTAAAAGTACGTCGGTACTTGGATTGCGTCTTTTGCAATCCTATGTACCGCTACGTACTGACCGAAGTGCAAACGTGTCTGCATCAAGTATATATATTCGAAGCCGAACACTAGTCAGTAAGATAAACCATAATTTACATAAAGGAGGATACTATGAAAATCGTACACACAGTTGAAGAAGTTAGAACAGAAGTAAAAGAATGGAGAAAGGCAGGCTTATCTGTCGGCTTGGTTCCGACCATGGGATATCTTCATGAAGGTCACAAGAGTTTAATTGACCGGGCAGTGAAAGAGAATGATAAGGTTGTTGTCAGTGTATTTGTCAATCCGATGCAGTTTGGACCAACAGAGGATTTGGCCAGTTATCCAAGAGATTTGCAGAGGGATGCAGCATTATGCGAGGATGCCGGTGCAACTTTGATATTCAATCCGGAACCGGAAAATATGTATTCCGATGATTTCTCCAGTTTCATTGATATGAACACGTTGACCAAGGGATTATGCGGAAAAACCCGTCCGATTCATTTCCGTGGTGTTTGTACCGTTGTAGGAAAGTTATTTAATATTGTGCAACCGGACAAAGCGTACTTCGGACAGAAGGATGCACAGCAGTTAGCAGTCATTCGCCACATGGTAAATGATTTGAATTTTAATTTGGAAATTGTAGGCTGTCCAATCATTCGGGAGGTAGATGGTCTGGCAAAGAGTTCCCGAAATACGTACCTGAATGCGCAGGAGCGACAGGCAGCTTTGATTTTGTCAAAGAGCTTAGAGCGCGGAAGGGAGTTGATTGAAGCGGGAGAAAAAGATACAGCAGTAATTAAGAAAGCAATTACTGATATGATTGAAACCGAGCCGTTGGCAAAGATTGATTATGTAGAAATTGTTGACTGGAATACCTTGGAAGCGGTTGATACCATTGAGGGTCCGGTTCTGAATGCAATTGCCGTATATATTGGCAAAACACGATTAATTGATAATCATATTTATGAGTAAAGAAAAGACATTATAAGCATTAAATGTAAGCGAGTATGCTATAAGCAATAAATAAAAGTATGTGGACATGGATATGTTACAGCTGATACATGGAAAGGAAGAAATGTACATGACAATTACAATGTTAAAATCTAAAATACACCGCGCTGTGGTTGTTCAGGCAGAATTGAATTATGTTGGTAGTATTACCGTTGACCCTACATTGATGGATGCGGCTGGAATTATTGAATATGAGAAAGTACAGATTGCAGATGTAGAAAATGGTAATCGGTTTGAAACCTATGTTATTGCAGGTGAACCGGATTCCGGCATGATTTGCCTAAATGGTGCAGCCGCCCGACAGGTGCAGGTAGGTGACCATGTCATTATTATGGCATACGCAGAAATGACACCGGAAGAGGCAAGGCAAGCCAAGCCACAAGTGGTATTTGTAGACGACGATAATAAGATTCGAAAGATTGCACATTATGAAAAGCATGGAGCTTTGATTGGTGAGTAAGCTTTATTTGTTGCTTGTTTGTTATACGTCACGTTGAAACGAGAGTACGGGAAAGGAGATTAAAGATGAAGGGGAAAATATTAAAAAAGGGGTTTGCGCTTGGCTTGGTAATTACAATGCTGGGAATGCAATGTGTTGTAATGGAATCGAAGCCTGTACAGGCCGCCGGAAATAGGAAGAGTATTAATCTTGGTACCTCCGTACTGTCAACCGATGGCTATACGGATGGGTATTGGACGGAGGAAGAAGGTATCAAGGTGTATTTGGGACAGGCGACGCAGGGAGATGACACAAGCAATGTGCTTCCTATGCCATACCGAGTGCTTAATTCTGATGGGACAACACAGGTATTTTTGGATGGCGATACAGTAATTTCTCATCAGAACCTGACAGCATTAGGAGCCCATCATTGGCTCCGAACAGCCGTGACAACAGGGAATAAGAGAGCCTCTGTATATACCGGTGGCGCTTTGGATGCATTTGACGCAAACAATGTGTGGGTCCGCATGTGCCCTGCCATGAATATTACTTTGAATAATGTAGCATTTACAAAGGCATATTCCTACACAAACGGCAACTTCTCAGCTGTTTCTGATGCAGGTGCGACCTCTGAAATCCCGGTAGAGGAGTTATATGATTTTACCGTGAGTCCAAAGGGGAATATTTCCGGTTATACAATAGAAGGCGCGGCTGTTCAAGATTATGTGGCTGAAATTGCTGATATAACTGTTACGGCAGAGGAAGGATACTATTTCCCAAAGAATTATGCGGAACAGATATATTATAGTACGTGGGATATGGAGGTGCCGGAGCAGGCAACGGATTTGAAAGAATACGGAATTACTGTAACAAGAATCAGTGGTTCAAAGATACTCATTACAGGTACATTGACAGAATCGTTGGATTTGTTTCTGCCGGATGCAAGCAAGAAAGAGATTGTGGAGTTGTCTTTTGATCCGTATGAGTTGAGTTACGAAATGGGTACTTCGGTACAGGTATTGAAGGCGATAGCAGCAATGAAAAATGTGGACACGGAAGTAGTGGTTCCTTCGAATGCCATTCGATACACTTCGAGTGATCCTACGGTTGCAGATGTAGATTCTATTACCGGAGAGATTACGTTAAAGAAGGCCGGTACCTTCAAAATTACGGCAACACTTGCAGAAGGAGAAGACTATTTTGGTACTAGTATCGAATCTGAAACCATTACGGTTACGCCGGAAGTAATACCGCCGGTATTCGTTATGCCGGAAACGCAGTATGAAAGAAAGGCAGAGCTTGGAAAGAACTCGTATTACATATCTCCACTGACGCTTCTTGCACCGGAAGGATATTATATTTCAACAGACAGTACGAAGAACTTTGGAGAGAGTGTGACGTTCCTAACATCATCGAATCAAGCGGTGGTCTATTTGAAGGATGTGACGACAGGTTTGGTTTCCGAGGCGATTGAGGTTCCGGCATTCAAAATCGACAGTTCAGCGCCGGTAATTCCGGAGATTAAGAATGAATCTACCATATATGGCAGCAGTATAGTGCTTAACGTGCTGGATGAAAATTTAGTGAAATTAGTTATTAATGGTGAAGAACAGGAACTGACAGGGGAGATAACAAAGATAGAGTTGTCGGCCAATTATGGTATAGAAAAGTATGAGATTCTTGCCATAGATGAAGCAGGGAATGAAACAACGCTAACTTTTACTCTGGCAGAAGAGTGGATGAAGTCCGCTATAATTCCGGCTTCCCGGATTGTGTATTTGCGGACGGGACAGCCATACCGGTTAGGTGCGGGTACATGGACTGTTGGAGGAGATAGCACAGAATATAGTGGTGATATAACTTTCTATATTAGGAAAGAAGAACAATATATCTTTCAATCAAGGTAGTTCAGCAATACAGGAGGAAGCAAAATGCAGGATATATTAATTGTAGTGGATATGCAGAATGATTTCATTGACGGAGCGTTGGGAACCAAGGAAGCAGTGGCTATTGTTCCAAAGGTAGCAGAAAAGATTCGGAATTTTTCAGGCAAGGTGCTGTTTACCAGGGATACCCATGAAGAAAACTATATGGAAACCCAGGAAGGAAAGAATCTTCCGGTTCCTCATTGTATTCGGGGAACAAAGGGTTGGGAGATTTGTGATGAACTGGAAGCGTTGCGGACAGAGGTGCCAATTGATAAGGTGACCTTTGGTTCAGCAGAATTGGGAAGCTTATTAAAAGAAGAAAATGTCAAAAATGAAATTAACAGCATTACCCTAGTTGGTTTATGCACGGATATTTGTGTCATTTCCAATGCAATGCTGATTAAGGCATTTTTGCCGGAAGTAAAAATAATTGTGGATGCTGCCTGCTGTGCGGGAGTATCGCCGGAAAGTCATCGGAATGCTTTGGACGCTATGAAGGTGTGCCAGATAGAGATAGAAAATGAGTTTTAAGTTTATGTATGAGCATCTTTTTATGATGGCGATTTCAAAAATTGACATCATATAATATAAAAATGTAAAATGTAAAGAAAATAAATAAAAATATATTGACATATATTCGCCCTTATATTAATATATAGAAAAGGGGTGATTGTATTAAAATGAATAAAAATGCAAAAAACGAAATTGTAATTTTTGAGACGGAAGACAAAAGCATTTCTTTACCGGTTACATTGGAGCATGAAACGGTTTGGTTGACTCAAGCTCAAATGACGGAATTATTTTCTGTTGATAGAACAGTAATAACAAAACATGTAAACAATGTGTTTAAGGAAAATGAGATTGATGAAAAAAGCAATGTGCAAATTTTGCACATTCCAAATTCGGATAGACCGGTAAAGATATATAGCCTTGACGTTATTATCTCTGTTGGCTATCGTATAAAGTCCAAACGTGGTGTTGAGTTCCGCAAATGGGCAAATACCGTATTAAAGCAATACATATTACAAGGATATGCAATAAATAATAATCGTATCAATCAATTAAATGAGGTGATACGTATTATGAAACGCACAGAACAGACGTTGGATAGTAAGCAGGTTTTAACGGTTATTGAGAAGTATAATGCGGCTTTGAATTTGTTAGATTCGTATGACCATCAAACGATGCAGCGTCCAAGGGGAACTGATGCAACATATGTTTTGACATATGAGGAGTGCATAGAGGTTATTCAACATATGCGTTTTGGAGAAGAATCAGAGCTCTTTGGCAAGGAGAAAGATGATTCATTTAAGGGCAGTATTGGTAACATCTATCAGTCTTTTGACGGCGAGGATGTATATCCTACCTTGGAAGAAAAAGCTGCTAATTTATTATACTTTGTGACGAAAAATCACAGCTTTTTTGATGGAAATAAACGGATTGCTGCTACAATGTTTCTTTACTTTCTGGATAAGAATGGAGTATTATTTGCAGGAGAAGAGAAATTGATTGATGACTACACATTAGTAGCATTGACCATTATGATTGCAGAATCAAGACCGGATGAAAAAGAAATGATGATTAGTGTGGTAATGAATTGCATGCGATAAGAGAATTTAAGGAGGAACCACTATGTTAGCAGGAAAAACAGTAATATTGGGAGTTACCGGCAGTATTGCCGCTTATAAGATTGCTAATTTAACCAGTATGTTGGTAAAGCAACACGCAGATGTGTATGTGCTAATGACACAAAATGCGACGAATTTTATTAATCCCATTACATTTGAAACATTAACCAATCATAAGACATTAGTGGATACCTTTGACCGGAACTTTAATTATAATATCGAACATGTATCGTTGGCAAAAAAAGCGGATGTGGTGTTAGTAGCTCCGGCATCAGCGAACGTAATCGGCAAGCTTGCCAATGGCATTGCGGATGATATGCTGACAACGACGGTAATGGCATGTAACTGCAAAAAGTTGATTTCTCCGGCTATGAATACTCAGATGTTTGAGAATCCGATTGTGCAGGATAATTTAAAGAAATTAGAACATTATGGAATGACCGTTATTCAACCGGAGGTAGGTTTACTGGCATGTAAGGATGTAGGTGCCGGAAAGATGCCTTCGGAGCAGGTGTTGATGGATTATATTCTTCGGGAAATTCGGTATGAGAAAGATATGATTGGCAAAAGGGTATTGGTGACGGCGGGACCGACCAGAGAAAGCATCGACCCGGTACGATTTATCAGTAATCATTCTACCGGAAAAATGGGATATGCCATTGCAAGAGTAGCCATGGAACGGGGAGCAGATGTGACCTTAATCAGCGGGCCGGTGGACATTGCACCGCCACCATTTGTAAAGGTGGTTCCGGTTGTCAGTGCAGAGGATATGTTCCGGGCAGTTAAGCAGTATAGCCCGGAAGCGGACATTGTAATTAAGTCCGCAGCAGTAGCGGATTATACTCCGGCAGTGGTGGCAGAGGAAAAAATTAAGAAACAGGAGAGTGACAGCAGTCTTACCTTGGTTCGTACGACAGATATTTTGAAATGGCTGGGTGAGAATCGGAGAGAAGGACAATTCTTATGCGGATTCTCCATGGAAACAGAAAACATGTTGGAGAATTCTAAGGCAAAGCTTGCGAAGAAGAATATAGATATGATAGTTGCCAATAATCTGAAAGTACCGGGTGCTGGCTTTGGTGTAGATACGAATGTGGTAACTTTGATTACGAAGGATGAAGTGGTTGAATTGCCACAGATGAGCAAAGAAGATGTAGCAGAAAGAATACTGGATGCTATAATGAACACGGAAAAACATTAGGGTTCGAAAATGAATGTTCATGTGAAAGGGATATGACAGAAAGGAGAAATACTATGCGTTATGGAGCTTTAGAAGCGGGTGGAACGAAAATGGTATGTGCTATTGGAGATGAAACGGGTAGAATTTATGAGCAGATTTCGATTCCGACAACGACGCCGGAAGAGACTATGCCAAAAATTATTGAATATTTTAAGATGAAAGAGCAGGAAGGGCATATCGATGCTATTGGAGTTGCAGCATTTGGACCGGTAGATGTAAAGCCGGAATCTCCAACTTACGGTTCCATTTTGGACACGCCCAAGCTGCCTTGGCGTAATTTTTCTATCCTGAATGCATTAAAGGAATCGTTTCCGATACCAATTGGCCTGGATACAGATGTGAACGGTTCTTGTTTGGGAGAAATGACGTATGGAAGTGCAAAGGGCTTAGATTCTGTTATGTACATAACTATCGGAACGGGAATCGGAGCAGGCATTGCAATTGGAGGAAAACTGGTACATGGCATGTTACATCCGGAAGCGGGACATATTCTGGTCGCTCCGGTGGCAGGAGATGAGAAGCATTGTATTTGTCCATATCATAAGAATTGTTTGGAAGGCTTGGCAGCAGGACCTTCCATTGAGAAGCGTTGGGGAGAAAAAGCAGCTAATTTGGTGAATCGGACAGAAGTATGGGAACTGGAAAGTGAATATCTGGCAGAAGCAATTGTGAACTTCATTTTAACGGTTTCTCCACAACGGATTATCTTAGGTGGCGGTGTTATGCATCAGGAGCAGCTTTTTTCATTGATTCGCCGAAAGGTGGTAGAGAAAATGAACGGCTATATTCGGACACCGGAAATGGAAGATATGGATTGCTACATTGTGCCGGCAAGTTTGCATGATGATCAGGGAATTATGGGATGTATACGTCTGGCAGAATTGGCATTGCAACAGGAAACATAAGAACCATCTATAAAAAGAATGAAAATAGGAATAAGTTAGAGCGAAAGGAGAGTTGAAATGGAACCAATTTTTTTGAAACCGGTATTTAAGGAAATGATTTGGGGCGGAAACCGCTTAGGAGTAGATTTCGGATATGACATTCCGGGAGATGATACAGGAGAATGCTGGGCAATTAGTGCACATCCCAATGGGGATTGTATTGTGGAAAATGGCGAGTATGCCGGGAAGCATTTGAGCGAGCTATGGGATGCACATCGGGAATTATTTGGACATGTAGAGGGAGATCGTTATCCACTGTTAATTAAGCTGATTGATGCAAAGGCAGATTTGAGTATTCAGGTTCATCCGAATGATGCCTATGCCAAAGAGCATGAAAACGGTTCTTTAGGTAAGACGGAATGCTGGTATATTGTTGATTGCGATGAAGATGCACAGATTGTAATTGGACATCATGCGAAGAATCATGAAGAAGTAAAAGAAATGATTCTAAATAAGCGGTGGAAGGATTTTATCCGGGTCATTCCAATTAAAAAAGGAGACTTCTTCCAGATTAATCCGGGCTGTCTGCATGCAATTAAGGGTGGCACGCTGATATTGGAAACCCAGCAAAACAGCGATATCACCTATCGGGTATATGATTATGACCGATTAAGTAATGGAAAACCGAGAGAGCTTCATGTAGAAAAGAGTATTGATGTGATTGAGGCACCATTTGTACCATATGAGGTATCGGAAACGAAAGAAACTGGAGATGGCTATGAAAAACAGAATCTGATTACCTGTGATTTCTATGCAGTGAATAAGATTGATGTTCATGGGTCAGCAACCTTTACTCAGGATAAGCCTTTCTTGAATGTCAGCATCTTAGAAGGAAATGGCACCATTAATGGCATTTCGATTAAGAAGGGAGACCATTTTATACTTCCTGACAGATATGGTGATTATACCTTGGAAGGGAATATGAAAATAATCACCTCGAGCTTGTAATATAATAAAAATAAAATTATCAAAACAACTTGCTATTTCCTGTGCTGTTAGGTATAATATACTTAGCATCCATGAATGGTAAGTTGTTTTCTTTTTCTAAAGATAATTCAATTATTTTGTGGTTTCAGACAAATTCGGCAATTCTGCCATGATTATTCCAATTTTAATATGAAAAACAAAGGAGAAGTGCGTATGATAAGACGTAAAAAGGCATGGAAAAAGGACGTCAAGAAAAAGCAATTGAGATTGCAAAGCAGTTGCTTGGAATTTTAGATGTGCCAACGATAGCTGAAAAAACGGGTTTATCAGAAGAAACAGTGAAAAAACTGGAGGAGGAAAGTATAAAACGATAGAAAGAATTGATGTATAAAGAGAAGACGCTGTTTGGTAAGCAAAAGGAGAAATTGCACTTGTGCATATTTCTCCTTTTTTATGCCATGATAGAAATATGGTAAAGAAATACATCTAATATCATAGAGAACAGGCAGGGTTAGAGAATGTTTTACAGGTTTTCACGAACACTGGAAGAGATAAGTATAAATGAATGTAGAAAAGAAGACTTAATTGCAGGCTGTTTGAAGCCGGAAGATTTAGAAGCATCCTATGGGATGTTAGGCATTTCGGAACAGGTAATGAAAGAATGCTCAATGGAAACATTTCATTATCGAAGTAGTATAGACATTTATTCGGATTATATCTTTGGCATTTTGAATCTGATTGACAGAGAAGATATCTATGAGCCACGAGACCGTGTTGGTATTTTTCTAAAAAGGAATCTGTTCTTAGTCATAGATATGCGAGATGAGGATAATTCCACTTCTGAAATCGTGCAGACAGCCATTCATCGATTCCAGCCGGAGAATATGACACTAGAAAAACTGGTATACGGATTTTTTGAAGGAATTCTATCAGCAGATAATAAGATGTTAGAGCAAAAGGAATGGATGATTGAGGCAATGGAAGAGGATATTCACGATGGTGATCTTGACCGTGCATTTATCAGTTCTATTCTGGCATCAAAAAAAGAAGTTACAATACTTCGAAATTATTATGAACAACTATTGGAAATCAGTGAAACTCTGATTGAAAATGAAAATAATCTGTTTTCTATAGACGAAATACGATATTTCAAAATGACAGCAACAAAAATAGAACGGTTGCGGAATCATTGCCTGGAGTTGAAAGAAAATGTGGTACAGGTAAGGGAAGCATATTCCTCCACGTTAGATTACAGCATCAACTCCGTTATGAAACTATTTACGGTTGTGACTACCATCTTTCAACCGCTTACTTTGATTGCCGGTTGGTATGGCATGAATTTTATCAGTATGCCGGAATTAACATGGAGATATGGATATGCAATGGTAATTATATTAAGTCTGATTGTGATTTTCTTTTGTCTGTGGCTGTTCCGAAGGAAGCACTTGTTATAATTATGGTATTATTGAACAGCAGCCTCAAAATCTGATTGCTCAAAGGTAATTAAAACATCGTCTGTTACGTCATCACCAAACGTTACAATACGGGAGGCCTGATGGGCAATTGCCTTTTCCATGAAATTCCGAACCTCTCTGGCATTGGCAAAGGATTCCGAATGTTCATGCACCCGTTTTGTAAAATAATCCAGAGCAAAGGTAATTGCTTCCTCTGTCATTTTATATTCCTGCTTTTGACACATGGATTTTAAAATCTCAATGAGTTCTTCCGGTGTGTAATCGGCAAAGAAAATGTATTTGTTAAAACGGGAACGAAGTCCCGGATTGGAGTTTAAGAAATCTTCCATTAAATCCGGATATCCGGCAACGATAACTATTAAATCATCCCGATGATCTTCCATTGCCTTCAAAAGTGTATCAATGGCTTCTTGACCGAAATCATTTTCCCCCTTATTGGCACTTAAGGTATATGCTTCATCAATGAACAGGACACCGCCCAGTGCTTCGTCAATCACCTGTGCTGTTTTTGTTGCGGTTTGTCCTACATAACCGACCACCAGTTTAGAACGATCTACCTCTACCAAATGTCCGGAAGGCAGCACCCCAAGTCCCTTATAAATATTGGCAAGCAGACGGGCGACGGTGGTTTTTCCGGTTCCCGGATTTCCAGAGAATACCATATGCAGGGAAATACTTGGTTGCTTCATGCCACGAGCTTCCCGCAGCTTCTGAACACGGATAATATTTACCAGATTTTGGATGTCCTGTTTTACGGATTCTAATCCGGTCAGTGCATTCAGTTCTTCAAGAAGAACATCCACATCCATGGCTTGTTCCGAGCTAGAAGAATTACTATTACCATCATTGACATTTTGAGTTATTCTTCCTGCAGAAGCTGGAGTCGAAGATAAGCTGTTAGCAGAGTTGGAATTGAAATGGATACCGGCCTGTGCGTGAGAACCGGTAAAGCCTAATTTTCTCAGATACTGTTCCATCATGGATATATAATTGGTCAAATGCCCAATTTCAATTGGTGAACTAATATTATTGCACGCAATAAATGTTTCGCCCAAAAGTTGGAAGGTATGCACCAATTGAAAGGCTTTCGAAGTCTTACTATAGGTAGTCATAGAACGGATATCTGACTGTGCAAAGAAACTCAAGGAACGAGGTGGATTGGTTAAGAATCCGCTATAAGCAGTTCTTTGATATTTAAAAGTGTTCAGTCTGGCGATATCAAAATCATAGCCCAGATAGTTCTTGATAAAGGCTAATTCGGACCGCATATCCGCACCGTCCGAAAAGCAGAGATATGCCAGAAATTGAAGAAAATCAAACTGAACCATTTCCCGCAGCTTCATTTTGGTATCATTGTAAATATTAGAATTCTCTATCTTGTCAGCCTCTGCGTAGCAAGACTGGATAGCAGTCATTAATTCGTTGTTCATAAGGACTCCTTTTCAACATAAATTTATGCGTGCATTAACACGCTTCCTATGATAGTATACTTATAAAAATGATTATAACGTAGTTTGACTGAATTGTCATTATATTACGTTATTGATACTATTTTAGCTTGACAATTCTCTCGCTTGAAGCTATACTTAGCATGTAAAAATTAAGTTTGCTATATTAATATTCTAGTGCGCCAACACTATTTTTCAATTTACTCTTGTGGGTGCAGTTATTTTCAGAGTATTCGCCAGTTCGGCAAGTGAAACAATCCATTTAGAATTAAAGAGGAGTGAGATGCCTATAGGTATTAGATTGATGAAACACTTAACATACTAATTTCTCAGTTTGGAGAAACTTTACAATACTATTAAAATCCTTTATAATTTCCCTAATAGGGAAAGGAAGGTGAAGGGAATGGAAGAAATGAACGAAAAAGAATATGAAGGCATGTTATTTGACCAACTAACATTAATAGAAAGAATAAGAAAAGTAGCTGAGAAGCAACCATCAAATGAAGAAGTATTAAAAACATTAGACCAAGAAGAAAAATATATAAAACGTAAACTACAAAAACCAAATGTTGAATAATAAGATACTACACTGGGAAAAGACCATAAGAAAAAGCATGAAAAGAAAGGGAGATATGCAACAAGAAGAATTCAAGAAGATTTATGCTCAGATTCAATCGGTAGATCATGCTGAGAATTTTGTGGGGACATGGAACCGTACTGATGTTCAAAGCGGTATGCCGGCACATATTATTGTGACGAATCAGGATACAGAAGGCTTTGATTTTTCAGGTGAGTTCTTTTACTATTCTCATTTGGGATGCCTTGAGGGAAGGGCATATTTTGTGTCTTCTGATATAGCAATTTATGAATATCAATCGGAATATTCGGAGGATGATATTACACAATATGTTGTATTTGAAAGAACCGAGGAGGGGTTGAAGGTGATTGCTTCTGATTACTCAGGGGCATTAGGTTTCGGTGCAAATGTTACTGCAGACGGTACATATATTGAGGGAGAACCGTTGTATACCAATGCTACAGTTTTGGAGGATAATTTTACCGCCGATGAGCAGGAAAATATGAAAAATATGCTTGGGGATGATTATGACGAGTATTTTAAATATATAGTCGAGTATGGTGTTTTGGAACGTTCCCAATGTACACTGGAAGATGGAACAAAAGCTGATTTTTATGAAGGATATATTCCAACCATGGGAGGTTATGCTTTTGAACTTCTGAAGTGTGAGAATGGGGATTTATACTTCTATCCCGAAGCGGAAGAAATCGGTTGGAAAACGAATGTGTCAGGTGCCATAGATTATCCGGCATATGAAGTAGAAGAATAAATGTGTTTGAAAGAGAGGAAGATTATGGAGAATAATAATATGAACAATATTGTTCCGGTAGAAAACAACAATAACATGAATAATACGATGCCGGTTGGCAACGGTAAAATGAGAGAAAAGTACACAAGAATCTGGACCTGGATGGGGATTCCGGGTTTTATTGTTGCACTCACTGCCGGTAACAGAGAAGAGGAACTGACAAAGAATCATATCAATCATGCAATTGGATTGCAAATCGTATTTGTAGCTTTGAGTCTGATTTCAACACTTTGCGCGATACCATACCTCGGTTGGGTGCTTGCACTGTTCTTGTTTTTGCCATGTATGGCATTGTATGTTTATGGAGTTGTGGTTCTAATTATGGGAATCGTTAAGGCATGCCACGATCAGCCGGTTAACTTCTTCATATTCAACAAGTTCCATATAATTAAATAATTTGTAAGTAATCCGAAAAGATTATGAAACCAATTTGAAAAAGTGGATGCCTTGTATTTTGCATGAACTATGTTATACTGAAACTTGTATTGTTACATATAATGATAAAGTAAGAGGTAAGGAGGATACATTATGGATAACAATTATAATCAGGCATATTATACTGAACCGGTAAGTTGCCCGGGCAAGGAAATTACTTCTATGGTATTTGGAATTAATGCTCTGGTATGGGGTGTATTTGGTTTGCTGTTCTGCTGGCATATCGTTCTTGCGATTGCATACGGAGTTGTAGGTATTGGATGTGCAATTCCTTCCCTTGTTTTGTTTAGTCAAGTTAAGAAGATTGCAACTGTGATTACCAAGAAGGGGGAAATTGGAAAAAAGCTTGCAATTGCAGGATTGATTTGTAGTATTGTAGCAATTGTACTTTCTATTATTCTTCTTTTTGTATTTATTGCGTTAGGTGTTGGAACAGCAATGATAGGCGAATATTAATAAGAAGTATAGAAAGAAATACGAAGTATTGAATTAAATAGAAGGAAAGACTCCGGAATATTGTGAACTGGCATAGGATGCTTGCAATACTCCGGAGTCTTTCCTTTATTAACGGGAAAACAATGATTTCAGTTATAGTTTTTCCCGAATGCTGTTTCGTGCGGTTTCAATGAAGCTGGAATGATGTTCTCCAAACACGCACTCATTGACAAAGTGCTCGCAGTTATTATGGAGAATATTATATCCGGTCATTCCCAGTTTCTGATGAGCGTAGTCAACCGAGGCTTTTGGAGACCTGCGTTTCCGTTTTTCCTGAAAGGATAATTGTGCGGTTTCCAACATTCCCCCTGCTAAGAATGCTTGAATGTTGGTGGAGACTACAGCAATTTTGTCAGGCTCGATTCCGGTATTATCGGGAAAACCAAACTGTATAATGTGATCTTCATCCTCAAACAATCCGTAATGATAATAGAACTTCATTTTTACCCGGATAATATCTCCGTACTTTGGTTCCTTCTGGCTCCATTGCACAGCCTACACCCCACCTTCTATTTTGTTAATTATATCCTCCACGGTTTTAATTTTAGCAAAGTCATCATTATGAAACTTTACACCGAATTCCTCTTCAATGGCTAATGCCATATAGAGCATGCCAATGGATTGCATTCCTAAGTCTTCCACCAGCCGGGAATCCCGATTCACATTTGATACATCGACATCCCCTTCAAAAACTTTTTCAAATAATTCCACTAACTTCTCAAAAACATCCATGTGTTCTTCCTTCCTTTACAATTAAGGCTTTGCCCAATATTCTTTTTCACAGGCTTGTATTTGTTCTAGTAATAGTTTTGATAAATGTTCCATATCTGCCATAGATGGCATTTTTTTACTGCAATGTTCACTACAGAACAGTGGTTCTCCAATAACCGCCTTGCGTCGTTGATACCATTTTTTAGGCTTCTCAGAATAAATCGGAAGAATCGGAACCTTAGCCTGCAGTGCAATTAAAATGGCTCCGGTTTTTATTTCTTCTACATCCTGTTCCCGTTTAATTCCACCTTGTGGGAACATAACAAGAGGATATCCCTGTTTCAGCTTGTTCACACAGGTTCGGATGGATTCGATATCGGAAATGTTCCGGTCAATTCGGATACAGCCTGCCCATTTTAATAGGCGTCCCCACAGTTTTTTATCCATCAAGACCTCGCCGGTTAAGAAATACAGTCTTCGATACCAGAATAAGCTGTTTATGAAAATAGGGTCTTCAAAAGACGTATGGTTTGACACAATCAATGCCCCGCCTTTTAAATGTTTTCCTTTTGCCTCCGGGTCCAGATAATACTTCCGGGTTCGATATTTAATCTGTGTTGGCAACAGGCAAAATCTTGCCATATCCATAGGCAGATGCTTTGGGTGTACTGCCGGATGAGAACCTTGAGTCATCTGACGTTCTAATTCGTGTTTTAGAGCATCCATTTTTCCGGATAAAAAATCCGTCATTTGCTGTATCTCTTCCTTGGAAGCATCCGTACAGTCAAAATGGTCATGTAAGTAAATGGGTTCTCCAATCATAACATGTGCTCGTTTTTTCAAACCATAATTGCCGTCTGTATATACCGGAATAATTGGAGCCTTGGTTCGGCTGGCAATCAGGACAATTCCCGGTTTATACGGAAAGGTTTTGCCTTCAACCGGAAGTCTTCCCTGAGGAAATACACCTACAAGACCGCCTTTATCTAAGATTTCTAATGATTTTGATACAAAACCAAAACCCACATTTTCTCGATTCACATAGATTCCGCCTAAGGAATATAATAACCAGGTGAAGATTTTATTCTTGGTAAAGAGAACCTCTGCCATTAAGAATCGTGGCACCCGGTCCCAAAACAGTAATAAATATAGAACGAAGTCAAGCAATGAAGTGTGGTTGGACATCAGGATTGCTGCACCTCGAATGTTACGGCTCTGCTTTTTCTTGTTTTCATAATATAGTTTTGGTTTGAAAAATACCCACGTGGGCAACCAGCCTGTTAGCTTTGTAAATCCCAGTAACAGATAATTTGGTTTTCTATTTGTCTTTGACATACCTACATATACTCCTCTATGTACTGACAGAATTCACGAATGGTATATTTATAGTCTTCTTCTTGAAAGTCTTTGGTAATGGAAAATTCTTCTGCCAGCCTGCTTATAATGGAAAAGTATTGCAGGCTGCTGGCACCTAAGTCGTTCATAACATGTGCAGTAATATCAATTTCTTCCGCATCCATATCAAGTTCTTCTGCAACAATACTGCATACCTTTCGTTTTAATTCTGGATTTATCTCGTCCTCTGTCTGTGCATTTACCTGATTTCGAACATCGGTTGCGGGAATTAAATGAATGGTTCCTTGTTTCAATCCACGCAGAACAAATTGGCGTCCTACTTTAATTGCAGTTTTTGGTGCTAATTCATCATAGGTAAAATAAAACTTTTGAATGCGGGAAGCCATGGGAAGGCTTTCATTGGTTTGATATATGGTATCAAGCAGAGCGTTCAAACGTGGGGCAGAAAGATATGGTTGAATGGCAATAATCATGGTTAGGATTTCTCCTGCTGTTGCTTCATCCGGCATGCCTAAAATGGAGAAGCTTAACGCGTCTGCCAGCTGGAAGCTCTGCTCTAACACATCCGGATTAATATTTTCGCCGTTTTCACCGATTACGGAATCACCAATCCGTCCGCGAATGTAATAATAGCCCTTGTCGTCAAGCTCCATGATATCTCTGGTATCAAACCATTCCTCTGTTTTCCGATATGTTCCATTTATCATCATGGCGTAGCAGGTGGTGGCTCCCTTAATCATCAATGTGTGCTCGTCGCTTAATTTGTACTCTACACAGTGAAATGGACGGCCAACCGAATTCCGGTTACGGTCCTTTGGACGATCCCGCAGCTCTACCGAAGTAATCCCGATTTCACTCATGCCGTATCCATTATGTAAGGGATAACCGATCCCATTAAATAATTCCATGGCAGAATTCCTAAGATAACTTCCTCCACTAATGCAGAATTGTACACTTGGGCCAAACAATTGGTCTGTTACCTCATGCATGATTCGTTTTGCAAGCCGGGTTCCTGCATAGGGAAATATATTTTGCAAAGTGGTACAGATTCGAAGTCCCATATAGAACTTCTTCTGTTTCTTTTCGCCTTCTTGTCTTAATTGTTTATAGAATTGCTTCTCTATTGTATGCCAAAGCATAGGTACTGCAAAAATATGTGTCACCTCATGCTTCCGCACTGTGTTCAGAATGGTATCCGGGGCATAATCCTTCAGGAATACGATGGTTCTGCCAAAATATGTAAACCAGAAGTAAACGGCCACCAATCCAAAAATATGATAAAAGGGAAGGAATGCCAGTTGTTTCAAATTGCCGTGATAAAACCTGGATATCCTCTTATTCTGCTTTAACACATCCTCTGTATTCAATAACTGCTGGGAAAATTCCTTACCGGTATAAAAACAAACAACTTCATTTAATGAGGTGGCAGAGGTAGATAAGGCAATTTCATTTTCAAAGGCTCCGGTAAAGGACTGCCAATCATCGGTATGGAGAGAGGTTATATCAATACATTCTGCCGACAGTTCTGTCTGGCGGTTACTAATAACGTATTGAATCTTCAGAGAGGTCAGAATTCCCTGACTTAAGCTCTTGGGGTGACGGCAGTTTACCAGATATGGCTTGTTACCGCTTCGCAAAATAGCCCAAAAAGCCACAATCCAGTCCACACAATTTTCCATTTCCAGTCCGATATATTGGTGGGAGGCACCAATTCGTGCATAAAGTGCAGCAGAAGCGTCTTCAATACGATGCTTTACTTCTCCATAAGTATAAGTTTGAATTCGATACCCGTCATTGGTTTCGGCCAGAACGTTATTAGTGAGTCGAAACATAACTTGATAGATTGCTTCGAAATCTTTGTTTGACTGTTCCAAGTCAAGACAATTTCGTTTTACTAAATCTCTAATTTCCTTTTTCATGCTATTTTGTCCTTCTATTGATTGACATAATTGATAATTGCTTGGTCATATTGCTCTGTATTATGTAGTCTTAAATGAGAATGAGGTCCATGCTCGAACCAAACCAGCTTCTTATCTGCACTTCCGCATTTATTAAATAATTGCCGGCTTTTGGAAGGAATGGAGAACTTATCCTCTTTGCCATACAAAAATAATACTTTTTGATTTATTTTACTAATGTATCGAATGGGTGCTGTCTTATATACATCTGCTCCTGCCTGATGCTTAATCTTCAACATAACCTCGTCCAAAACCGGAAATACCGGGCGATTGATATCCATCATATGACGCATAAAGGTCTCCCGAAAAGAAACGAAACATCCTTCGGTCACCAGTCCCTTCACACTATTCGGACAATCCGGTGAGGTCATTGCCAGAATGGCAGATACACTTCCGATACAGATTCCATGGAACCAGATTTCTTTTATTCCGTAAGTTTGTTCCAGAAAGCGAATCCACGCAAGAATATCTTTATGTTCCTTTACACCGATAGTATTATGCGTTCCATCACTTTTTCCGTGTGCCCGCTGGTCAACTACCAGTACATTCATACCTGCCTGTTCATATGGAGAGGCAAAAAAGTAGGAATATTTCAGACATTCGCAACGTCCCGGCAATATAATAACGCAACGGTCGCCCCCGAATTGGTAGAACTCTCCATACAAGTGAAGACCGTCGTTTTCAATTTCAACCTCCTGCATGCAGGACTGTTTTGCTTCTGCCCATTCACAGCCGGCATTCCACATAGCAACCTGCTCTTCATTTTCCGGAGCGGAACAGACACGCAGCCATTTATCCGGTGAAGTTTTTACCAGTTGATCCTCATAAACAGACTGGGCAATGGGATTTGTCACAATAATCATTGCAATAAATCCACCAACTAACAGTAACAATATAATTCCTAACACAATCCATGGCCACATATTTTCTCTAAAACCTCTCTATATCCTCTATTCAGACATTGCTGTTGTTTCTTTACATATATTATTAATAACACTAAGTAATAATATCAAACCATAGGAAACTTTGCAATAAGCCGGGCGTCAATATCTGTTGAAAAATAGTATTTCTTATGCTATATTTTTCTCAATGAGAAGAAGGAGGTTTTTCTAAATTATGAGTGATTATGTAATTATTGCAGATGCAACCTGTGACTTAACCAGTGCAATGCAGGAACGATTCGATATTCCAGACATTTTACATGGAATTTTATATTATCCGGACGGACATTCAGAACCACAGGATCCGGATTGGAATAATATATCCGCAGAGGAGTTTTATCATTCCATGCGGAATAAGAATGTTATGTACAAGACGGCAGCACCACCACTTGGTGAGATTACAGAAGTGTTTGAGAAGCATTTATCACAGGGGAAGGATATACTGAATATTAGCATTTCTTCCGGTTTGTCTTCCTGCTATAATGATTGTCAGCTGGTTGCGAAGGATTTGTTAGAAAAATATCCGGAACGTAAGATTATATGTGTTGATTCTTTACGGTATTCCACATCTCTAGGTCTTTTAGTAATGTCTACTGCCATGAAGCGTAAAGAGGGAGCAACCTTAGAAGAGGCGGCAGCATATGCAGAAGAAGAAAAATATAAGATTCACCAGATGGGCATCATGGATGATTTGTTCTTCTTAGTAAAGAAGGGACGTATTTCTAATTTTAAGGCATTTTTCGGAAGTATGGTAGGCTTAAATCTGTTAGCAGATTTGAACGATACCGGTATGGCAGAGGTTATTGCAAAGTTTAAGGGAAAGCGAGATGCATTTGCTGCTGATGTAGAGTACATACGCAGAACTATTGTCAATCCGGAGGAGCAGACTATTTTCGTTGCACACTCCAATCGTGCAGATGCTGCTAAGCTTTATGCAGACATGATTCAGAAGGAAATTGCTCCAAAGGAGATTATTATAACCGAAGTATGCCAGGGCTGTGGTGCCAATATTGGACCGGGCTTATGTGCAGCATTTTATAAAGGAAATCCGGTCAGCAAGGGTCTTGAAACAGAAAAGGCAATTATGGCTGAAATTGAGAAGCAGATTAAAGGAAAGTAAAAAGGAGACACAAAATGGGAGATTTTGTAGTAATTACTGATTCCACTTGTGATTTATCACAGGAGATGTTAGACGAATATGAGATTGATTATACACCTATGAACTATTCGATTGGAACGGAGGAATATCCGGCTCTGTTAGACTGGTCTGTTCATTCGCCAAAGGAGTTCTATGATTTTATGCGTTGTGGAACGATTATTAAGACATCTCAGGTGGCAACGGCATGCTATGAAGACCATTTTACAAAGTGGTTGGAAATGGGAAAGGATATCTTATACATTTCTTGTTCCTCTGCCTTAAGTGGTTCCATTAACGTAGCACGACTTGTGGCAAAGAATCTTGCAAGTACATATCCGAATCGTATCATCTGTTGTGTGGATTCTCTGATTTCTTCTCTGGGGCAGGGCTATCTGACCATGCTTGCAGCAAAACTTCGGAAGGAAGGGCGTAGTATTACAGAGACGGCGAATGAAATCGAAGCAATAAAGTTACATGTAAATCAGTTTGGTACCGTAGATTCGCTGGAATATCTTCGCCGGGCAGGAAGAGTAACGGCCGCAAGCTCGTTCTTTGGTAATTTCTTTGGAATCAAGCCAATTTTAATCTCCGATAGAATCGGGCAAAATTATGCCATTCGCAAAGTCAAAGGAGCAGCCAATACACGAATGGAGATTGCAAAGGAAATTCAGGCGGTGGTTGAAAGTCCGGAAACACAGTGCCTTTATATATCTCATGCAGATGCACTGGGTGATGCAGAAAAGCTTCGGGATGAGATTATGAAGCTGGTACCTTTTCAAAATTGTTATATTGGTAATATTGCTCCAATTGTTGGAGCTTCCGTTGGTCCCGGAACAGTGATTGCTTACTGTCTGGGTAAGGAAGTAACAATTGAAGGAGGAAACTAGAATGTCAACGACATTTTTGGATGGAATACAGTTACAAAACTTGCTTATAAATGGTTATCGGAATCTAAAACGGAATATGTCCGTAGTAGACGAATTAAATGTATTTCCGGTTCCGGATGGAGATACCGGTAAGAACATGACAATGACCTTAGAAGGTGGTATATCTAAGGCAAAAGAAAATCAAATTTCTGCAGGGCTGGTTATGCAGGATTTTTCCAGAGGAACACTTCTTGCCGCCCGGGGAAATTCCGGCGTAATTCTATCGCAATTCATTCGCGGCTTGGCAGAAAGTATGCAAAACAAGAACAATATTTCCATTGATGATTTTTTATATGCTTTGGAGAGTGGTTCTAATCGTGCTTACATGGCAGTATCTAAGCCTGTAGAAGGAACAATGCTTACGGTTATGCGGGAAGCTGCAGAACAGGCAATGAAAAAACGGTCAAAATATACAGACTTCGAAAGCTGCATGGATGCTGTTGTTGTCGCCATGAAGATTTCGTTGAATCATACACCGGAGCTACTTCCTGTCCTGAAGGAAGCCGGAGTGATTGACAGCGGTGGTGCAGGACTTGTTTGCATTTTTGAAGGAATGCTTATGGCATTACGGAATGAAATTATTGATGAGGCTGTAGTGGAACTGCCAAATGCACAGATTCAGTTTACATCCTATGACCCGGAAAATTTACTGGTATATGGATACTGTACGGAATTTATCTTACAGCTTCAGGCTTCTAAAATAAATGTAGATGCATTCAATATTAATGATGTGATTCAATTTTTGGAAACGATAGGTGATTCTATTGTTGCGGTTCAGGATGGCACCCTTGTAAAAGTGCATGTTCATTCCCGTTGCCCGGAAGAAGTCATCCGTTTTGCCAGAACAATGGGCGAATTAATTACAATTAAAATCGAAAACATGACGGTGCAGCACACGGAGTTGAAAACACAGGCATCGACGATGGAACATGTCAAGTATGCTGTGGTTGCAACGGCTACGGGACGAGGAATTATAAAGTATTTTAAGAATGCCGGCGTTACAGTTGTTGTGGATGGTGGTCAGACCAATAATCCATCGGCACAGGACTTTATCAATGCCTTTCAGCAGATTCATGCAGATCATATTATTGTTCTGCCAAATGATTCTAACATCATTATGACTGCCCAACAGGCCGCAGAAGTATATAAAAATGCAGATATTCATGTGATACCAACCAAATCCATTGCCGAAGGTTATTCCGCAATATCCATGATGGATTTGAGCTTGGATTCTGTGGAAGATGTCATCGAGGAAATGACTCATTATCTTCCATATGTTACGACCGGGTACGTTACAGCAGCTACCAGGGATACTGTTATGAGCGGACTCGAAATACATAAAGATGATTATATTGGGTTGACATCTGACACAATTTTATCCGATTCCTCCGATAAAGTTGATGCTGCATTGACGTTAATTGAGAAACTGCCGGATATTGATGATAAACAGGTAATTACTGCGTTCTGTGGTTGTGATGTAACGCTGGGAGAAAAGTCTGCGTTTCGTCGAATGGTTTTAGAACGTTACCCGTTAATGGAGGTTGGCTTGCTGGATGGTGGGCAGGATGTATACAGTTTTATATTTGCAATCGAGTAAAGGGAGGATTTTATGAAGAAGATTATTATTGATTTATTAGGAGCGGATGGTGGAGTTGAACCATTATTGCAGGGGGCAATTGATACCCTGAACGCTTACCCGGAACTTCATCTGGTTTTGGCAGGTCCGGAACCGGTTATTCCTTCTTCATTAATGTCTCGTGTTGAGATTCTGAATACGGATGATTATATTCGGAATGATGAACCGGCGACTGCTATATTTAATGGCAGAGATGAATCGTCGATTGCACTTTCTCTTGCTAAATTAAAGTCAGATGACGAATGTATTGGCTATATTAGTGCCGGCAATACCGGTGCGATTCTGGTAGGTGCTACATTCCGGCTGGGATTAACAGCAGGTCTTAAGACTCCTGCATTGTCATCTTCTCTTCGATGCAACAACGGACAAAGGGTGTGCCTGGTGGATTGCGGTGCCAATGTCAATTGTACGGCAAAGGATTTGGCACAATTTGCATTGCTTGGTAATGCATTTGCAAAAAGTATGTATGGCTTGGAACAGCCTCGAATTGCCTTGTTATCGGTGGGAAGAGAACCCGGAAAAGGTAATCCGCTAACGGTAGAAGCGTATAAGCTGATTGAACAGCTTCCACTTAATTTTATCGGGAATGCAGAAGGTTATGATTTGATAAATGGATATGCGGATGTTATTGTTGCAGACGGTTATGCCGGTAATCTAATGTTGAAGTGTGTCGAAGCAGCGGGACAGACCGCTATGCAGATTGTTAAAAATCAGATGTCGGAGGCTTCTTCTGAAAGCCAAAAGACATATGAAGCTTTATTAGGGGAACTCAGTCCAATCTTTGATTTGAATTCTAAGGGAGGCGCTACATTCCTCGGTACGAAAAAGCCTATTATAAAAATGCACGGATGTGCAGTTGCCGAAACCGTTGTGTCCTGCGTAGAGCAATTGCTTACGCTGAATGACGCCGGCTTCGACCGGTATATAGCCGGTGCAGGTTATACCGCACCGGAATCATAAAAAGAACGAATAGATTAAACACCAGAAGAATTGGTAACTTTGGTAATGTCTTTATGACGACTCCGCAGCCGATGGTATAAAGAATACTTCGAAGGACGGAACCGACAAAGGTACCAATTTCTTTTTTTGGTTTTATATTCCGAAAGCTAAACCGGTCTATTAGCAGGCAGACGACGGCTGCCAGGATTCCTGAAGCAGGGATTGTAAACATCCACCACTGATTTCCCAAGAGGATGGATGTTGCTATAATAGCAGCTTCATACAGCAGGGCACCAATCAGAGTACCCTTTGCACTTGTAAACAGGCACTTGTAAATCCGAAAAGTATCCAGGGCAGGCTCAAAGTGAGAGGAGCGATTCCCGTCAATGTATATGGATTCAATGGAAACTGTAGTTATATCGATATCTTGTTTGTCTGCATAATAAATAACATTAATCTCATAATCATATTTATCTCCGGCAACCTGCAGTAACCAAGGAATATGAGTCACAGAAAACCCCCGCAGTCCGGACTGGTTGTCTGCCAGATAATGACCGGTTAAAAGAGTATAGACCCAGCGGGATAATGTGTTGCCGAATTTGGATTTGGCAGGTATATTACCATGAAGATCACGTATGGTCAGAACCATAGAGGCTCCCTGTATCAATGCTTCATGTACCCGCAGAATATCTTCTATCCGATGTTGACCATCGGAATCTACGGTAATAAAATGCGTGCACTCCGGATAGTAGGAGGTTAGCTCGCTCATTCCTTTCTTTAACGCGGCACCCTTTCCAAGATTATCTGAATTATGTATTACGACAGCCCTCTTGGCTGCCTGTGCGAAAATTTCTTCGTATTCTGAACCACTGCCATCATCTACAACCAGAATTGCCAATTGTTTTTCAGCTAAAGCATCGATTAATTTTAGTAGTTCCTCATCCGGCTTATAGGCCGGAATCAAGATTACATTCATATATATGTTTCTCCTAGTCCTGAATCGTTATATTATAATAGAACTCATTTATCTCCTGCATCAACACATCATTAGCTGTGCCGTCACTGTCAAACATGAGATCTTTATGCCCATTTTGTCCGGGAATATCACAAATGTAATATTCCACATATTCTGACGTGATTTCATCCCTGTGAGAATAAATAGAACTCTCCTCCATGGGTACAATTTCATCCTCATTTCCCTGTACAATTAATGTTGGAATCTGAGAATTCGATATTACTTCGGCTGCCTGTAAATTTACAGTTTTTTCATCAAATAAAGATATCTGATATAGCCAGAGTAATGGATAGTTACTGTAAGCTATCGGACCAACATATTGTGATGACTGCTCCATGATTGCTTCCATGGCACTATTAATACCGCTAACGGATACAACTGCATCAATAGAATGGTCTGAATCCAGTATACCACAAACGGCATAGCCTCCGCGACTATGTCCGAATAAAAATAAATTATCATAGTCATAATTCATTTCAATATAGTCAAGTGCCGCATCTAAATCCCATAATTCCTGTGAAAATCCTACGGAAGACGCTCCTTCACTCTCGCAACTGCCTGTGGTATCGAATATAAAGACATCCCATCCATACTCTGTAAGGCTTTGAATCTGCCACAAATAATTATCAGCACTGGCATGGTATCCGGGTGCAATTACTACAAGTCCGGTTTCTTCACTGGGAGCACTTCCGGAATATAAGTAGCCTTGCAGTTGGTTGTCTCCTGAAAAGAATATTACGTCCTGCCGTTTGGATATCATATCGTATAATTCAGCCGGAATTTCAATTTCTTCTGTATCATATCGTTTGAAACAGGCGTCATATATAATCTTAGTCGTTGCAAAAAGTGAAATTATGATTAATAATAAAATAATAATAATGACCTTCCAATTCATTTGATTGAATTTCTTTTTTAAAGATATCATTATTATCACCACCTTTATTGGAAATTAATCACCTAAAGCATGTAAGGAGCTACTACAATATGGTATTTCAGCCAACCTACCAATTTCATCTGATTCCGGAACAGGACTACTTAAATCAGATACCTGTAATTGAACAGGAATTACAAAATTATGCTATCCACGGAAGGTTTTCTTCCTTTGATGGATGTAAGCTGGATTATGAATTATATCCGGCAAAAAAAAGTCACGCAACTATCATTATAATACATGGGCTTTCAGAGTTCTACAAAAAATATTATGAAATGACATGGTATTTTATAAATATGGGATATAATGTGCTCCTTTTCGACCAACGTGGACACGGATTGTCGGATCGTGACATAGAAGGTCTGTCCCTCATCCATGTAAAACAATTCGATGACTATGTTAAGGATTTGGATTATATCATTCAACAGCTTGTACTTCCGTCTTGTCCCGATGTTCCGGTTTATCTGTTTGCACATTCCATGGGAGGAGCGGTTGCAGGCTTATATTTGGCTTACAACTCCAAGATGGTAAAGCGTGCCATTTTGTCTTCCCCAATGATATGCCCATATGCCTATGGTGTTCCCATACCAATTGTAAAGTTAAAGACTCTTTCCTGTAAAAGAAAAGATGGCTGGACGGGCAGATTTCCGTACAGTTCCGATTTTAATCCGAATGTGAAGCTGGAACATGCATCGGATATCAGTTATGCCCGGTTTCGCCATAATCTGGATTATCGTATCGGGAATCCGTTGTATCGGACGTCTGCAATGACCAACCAATGGATGTGGGAGGCGATTCAAATGCAACATCGCCTGCTGTCTGCTAAGGTTACCAATGCAATTCAGGCTGATGTATTGCTATTAAATGCCGGGAAAGATAACGCAGTAAGGATGCGTCCGCAACAATGGTTTGCAAAAAAGGTTAAGACCTGCACGTATTATACATTTCCTGAGTCTAAGCACTCTATTTATACTGCCTCTGACGATATTTTGGAAGAATACTACCGGATGATATTCCGGTTTTTGGAAGGAGATTCCTATGACTGATTTAAAATTATGCTTTGCCTTGTAGTAATATGAAAACGGGATGTCATACGAGATACATTCGTTTGACATCCCATTTTCTATATAATAAAAACTCCCTGACAAATTACTCCTTTTCCTGTGTTGTAAAATAATCATATAAACGGGACAGGAAAAGAGAATTGGATGGCGACCCCTTTGAAGGGTTGATACAGTTTTTGAACATATAAGTTCTGAATTCATTGTTGTCGTTCATCCATGCCGCATTAATTGCATTACGTATTGCCCGTTCTACTCTGGCAGGGGTTGAATCAAAGTATAGTGCCACATCAATATACAGCCCCTTTGTAATGTAGAATATATAATCCGGGTTGCTTAGTATTAATTCAAGTGAGTATACAATATATCGGTAGCCTAACAGGTTTGGAGGCACTCCGATAGTTAGAAGCACATCATGAATTTGTCTTTTTGAAATATTTGTTTGTGTTGGTTCTGATAAGTGTAATAATTCTGCTGCCATGTTTTCCCCTCTTTTAAAATTTATCATAAATACATAATATTACAGATATTGACAATTAAAAATATTAGGTATAACATTTTCTTTATAGAATCTTAACGTTTTTTGGGTCATTGATGACATAAGGGGGGATATGGATACATGTTAAGCGAAAGATTGAGAAATTTGTTGAACAGCCGAGGAATATCGCTTGCTGAATTTGCAGAGATGTGTGACCTTCCACTTGAAACGGTGAAAAACATTTATTATGGTAAGACAACAGACCCAAAGGTATCAACATTAATGAAAATGGGAAATGTGTTGGACCTTAGCGTGAATTGTCTTATGGGGCAATGCCCACATCCAAAGGATG
Organism: Lachnospiraceae bacterium; assembly: GCA_017623675.1. Classification (GTDB taxonomy): domain Bacteria; phylum Bacillota; class Clostridia; order Lachnospirales; family Lachnospiraceae; genus CAG-632. The sequence continues at coordinate 57,860 of JAGAOO010000042.1, read as the reverse complement.
AACAAATGTTGTTAGGATATTACAGAATGTGTGGAGAGCATGGAAAAAGTCTGATTTTGCTTACTTCAAAATATGAAGCAGTATCAGCGAAGGCGGAAAGAGAAGCGGTTGGAAAGCATAAGATTCCATGTTTGATTGCCAATGGAAATATGAGTGAAGGAATCATTTATGATAATTGTGAAACCACAGAAATTACCACCACCGTGAAGGAGGCATTTGTTGCAATCAAGTTGACAACCAATGACCTGGTTTCTGCATACTGTAAGGGCGATATCATACTGATTAAGAATTGTTTTCCTAAAGAAGAGGAATATGTTGTGTTCTATAAAGGAGAGCGTGCATATATACGAAAGTTCACAGAGGAAAATGGGAAGTATATATTGAAAGGCATACACAATATTGGAGAGGACATACTGCTGAAACGAATGGACGAGGTGGAATATATAGGTACCTGTATTGGTGTTGTCAGGGCATAAAAGCAGGTATAAATAGAATTAAAGTTAGCACAGCTGAAAAGTATTATTAAATCAGCTGTGCTTTATTCTTATTATCTTGGAATTCTTATGAATTCATGATAAAATATAAGAACATCTATGGCAGGGCAATCAAGCAGTTTTTCCGTAACAAATAAAAAGTATATGAGATAGGAGCATTTATGAATCAATATTTAATTGTATCCAAGGTAGACCGGTTAGAGGAATATCTGGAGCTTGCAACAGAATATGGGGTCGGATTTGAGATAAATGATTTCTTTGACCCGGAGGTTTTGGATTGTGAAGAACGGCAGCAGGAGATAATCAACTGTTATTTGTCAAAAGGATTACCAAAGGGAAGTACCATGCATGGTGCCTTTTTTGACGTAATTGTATTTAGTAACGATGCAAGAATTCGAGAGGTTTCCAAGCTTCGTATGAAGCAGAGCATGGAAATCGCGGAAAAATTAGGGGTAGTCGGAGTGGTATTCCATGCCAATTCCAATCCACAGGTACCGGGAGCAATTTATGAGAACCAGGTGGTAGAAAGAACAGTGGCTTATTTGGAGGAATTGTTAATCCAATATCCCAATATCTCTATCTATTTGGAAAATATGTTTGAAAAGCGTTCGGATATATTGGTAAGAATTTCGGAGCAGTTAAAAAAGTATCAGAATTATGGTGTATGTTTTGATTATGCACATGCAAGCATTTCGGGAACACCGATTTCGGAATGGGTGGAAGGGCTGGCTCCTTATGTAAAACACATGCATATTAATGATAATAATCTGCAGGAGGATTTGCATCTGGCACTGGGAAAAGGCGAGATTGACTGGAAGCAGTTTTTTGAATATGTAGAATTGTATTTTTCGTCTTGCAGTATCTTAATTGAAACTACTTTGCCGGAAAATCAAAAGCTGTCATTGGAATATATAAAGGACAAACGATAGGCAGCAAAGGAAAGTGAAGAATATTGAGTCGTGCAGTAGGACAGAAATAGGAGGAATAAGCGTGGCAAATCAAAAATCTGTGTTTATCAGCTACAGCTCAAAAGATAAAACGTTTGTACAAAAAATAGTAAAAATGCTGAAGGAAATGGGTGTGAATTGTTGGAAAGCACCGGAAATGATACCGGCAGGTTCCAGCTATGCCAAGGAAATACCCAAAGCCATTCGGGAATGTGAAGTATTTCTGTTAATGCTGTCAAGAACGGCACAGGAATCCATATGGGTGGAAAAGGAAACAGACAGTGCCATTTCGAATCGAAAGAATATTATACCTTTTCAGATAGATGATGCACCATTAAATGAGACCTTTCGGTTTTATTTAAATAATGTTCAAATGATATCCTATATGGAGAATTCCGAAACAGCCATTGAGGAATTGAAAGAAATGCTAAGTCAATTGGCAGTCAAGCCGGAAACCCGGGCAGAAGGAAAACCACAAGCAGAGGCAGGGGTAAAGAAGGAGCAGAAGACTAGTCAGAAGATGAGTTTTGCCAGAAGTCCGGGCAACTCGAATGCATTAAGATTGAATCGGATTCCTTTAGAATGTAAAGCTTGTGGAAGCAAAAAGCTCAGCAATGTGAGCAGAGGTATTTTTCGATGTGACGAATGTGGAGAAGAAAACTATGATGATTACCAGACGGTGCGGAATTATCTGGAACAGGTAGGTATGGCTCCGGCGACAGTAATCGAACAGAATACAGGAGTACCCATGCGGGTTATCACTCATTTTTTTCGTGAAGAGTATCTGGAAATTCCTAAAAATTCTGCAATTCGTGTGCCATGTGAACGATGTGGTATGCCAATTCGAACCGGAACATTATGTGATGCGTGTAAAAAAATAAGAGGTGTGAATACCATAAAAGACCAGAAGGGAAGCTGGCATTCACAGATTTAATGGAACATGGCAGGAGGCTGAGAACAGGTGGAAAAAATCATCTGGATGATTGGTAATAATCGAAATGAAATGATAGAAGCACAGAGGCACATTAACTCTACCGGCAGCATGCGTGCATATTGCATGTTGTCCTTCAAGGCAGTAGAAAAATCCGTTCTGGCACAAAGCAAGGGTGAGTATTCTCGTATTAGTACCCCATCTTTGATTGTTATAGATTATGACATGGCAGTAATGGAGGATTACAAATCCCTGTCCTATATAAAGAAGCAGGAGTTTTTGGCAGGTGTTCCAATCTTTTTTATGACAGCAAATCGAAACCGGGAACTGGACGAAGAATGCTATAAAAAGGGGGCAATGGTTATTCTTCGAAAACCCTTCTCCCAGTCAGAAATTCTTCGAATCGAACGAATGGCATGGCAGCATGAGGTGACGAAGAACTATGAGAAGATGCTGCAAAAGCAGGCAGTTGATTTGCAGGCGGCAAGAGAAATTCTGCGATTGAATGAACAATTAAAGGCCAGGAATGAATTGCTGCATCAGATATTCGGACGGTATTTTTCAGATGAACTGGTAGAGGTTATCATGGAGCATCCGGAGGGAGCAGTAATCGGTGGTGAAAAGCGAGAACTGACCGTATTAATGTCAGATTTGAGAGGCTTTACATCCCTTTCCGAAGATTTAGAACCAGAGGAAGTCACGGAGCTTCTGAACCTATATTTTGCAAAGATGGCTGAGGCAATTACTCAGTATCATGGGACCATTATTGAACTCTTAGGAGATGGTATTCTTGCAGTTTTCGGTGCACCACTTTATTCTGACGAGCAGACGGAAGAAGCGATTGCGGCAGCAATTACCATGCAGAATCTAATGGGAGAGGTGAATGCCTATTGTACAAAAAAGAAATACACGCCTTTGGAAATGGGCATCGGTATTCATCGGGGAGAAGCATTCATTGGTAATGTAGGCTCCGAAAAAATGATGCGATACAATGTAATTGGCAAGGTGGTAAATGAATGCTCCCGGATTGAAGGTTATAGTGTTGGTGGACAGATTTTAATATCCAAGGAGGGGTTAGAAACGGTATCCTGTCCGGTAGAGATTCATAATCAGATGGAGGTCGCCGCCAAAGGAATTCAAAAGACCATTACAGTAAATGAAGTAATCGGAATCGGTGGCAAATATCAATTATTAGTGGCAAATGTAGAATTCGATGTATTGACACCGGTAGAAGATTGGATTCTATTCAACCTTTATCCAATTGAGGAAAAAAGAGTACGGGAAGAAGCAATTCCGGCACGATTAACCCAGTTTTCCTGTAAACGGGCAGTTGTGGAATTAGTGGACTTCCAGGCAGAGATAAAGGCATATTCAGATGTAGAAATATTTGCTGCCGGTCAGGATGGCAGAGCCATATTTACAGGTGTATATGCTAAGGTGGTAAGACGACAATTTGACAGAGTTACCCTGCATTTTACCCATATTAGTCGAAGCTTTCAGACCTTTTCCGGCAGATTCCTGTCGGAAGAAGAAGGCCATCAGAATTTGAAACAGGGATAGGACGTGAGCGTATGGATATAAAGACTTATGGATTTGTAAAAAAACAAACAGATACCTCTTGGTTCGGAGAAAGTCAGTGCTTCCGACATGAGAAAGAGCCTTTTGCAGTTATGGAGATTCCGGTTATGGCAGCAGAAGAATTATTACTTATGTCTACCGAAGAACCACAGGAATGGAAAGAACGACAGAAGAACATATGTCAGGAATTAGACTGTGCATTTTTGTTATTAATCTGGCAGGAGCAGGAGGAGGAACGTCTGTTGTTTTTCAGTCGCTCCAAGAGAGTACGGGCATTGGAGTTTCTGGATTATCTGATTGGGGAATTTGGTTTGGTCAAGGGAGAAGGCAATGCAGCTAACGGACGAATATCCACCGTTATTCTAAAGGTGCAGATGTCCGGTGAAGAAATGAAAAATACAACGGAGTATTTTTTGAGCAAGGCAACCTCTTATTTTGAAGATTGTGACTGTATCGATGCGGGAAAATTTGCAGAACAGCATTTTTCAGAAATTGAAACCATGAAGCGGTATGTGAAAAAGCAGATACCATGGGCATTTGTGAAGTCCACAGATATAACCGGAGAAGGAAAGTTTTTTTTCATGAAGTCCTTGGAGAATGAATCCGGTTTAACGGTAAAGGCAAGTGAGGATACCTATATTATGATTGGATGCCGGGGAGAAGTTTATGACATAGCCCGAAGGAAATTCGAGAGCACCTATGAGGCAACTCCTCAGGCGTTGGATGTGTTTGAATTGATGTTAGATTTTCTTCCGGCAGTAGAAACGGTGCCGGAGGGAGAATATATCAGTCTGGATGAAATTGCCCATCTTTGTTATCCAAAGAAAGGAAAGGGCATTTATGCGTGTGAATTACAAAAACGGACGAAGGTTTTTCCGGTAAATCAGGCTCAGGAATACTACTTGGGGCATCCGGGGGATTATATGGCAGTCCGAACGGATGATTTTCAGGATATTTATATTATTCAAAGGGAGATATTCTTACAAAGTTATGAGGAAGCCTAGCCATTCTTGAAAAGCATAGTTTCCTATGATAGAATATTACTACTTGTAATTTAGCAAAAGGATTGAAATGACAGGAGATTAATGATGAAATTCAGACCCTGTATTGATATACATAATGGAAAAGTAAAACAAATCGTAGGCGGAAGTCTGGCAGACCGGAACAATCAGGCGGAAGAAAACTTTGTATCCCGGCAGGATGCAGCCTTTTATGCCGGATTGTATCGGGACAGTGGCATTCAAGGAGGACACATTATCTTATTGAATCCGGCAGGCTCGGAATATTATGAAGCAGATGTGGAACAGGCGAAGCTGGCACTTGAGGCATATCCGAAGGGATTGCAAATTGGCGGCGGCATGAACAGTGATAATGCCAAAGAATTTCTGGATATGGGAGCATCCCATATTATTGTGACTTCTTATGTGTTCAGGGATGGCAGAATTCATTATGACCGATTAGAGGACATGGTGACAGCGATTGGGAAAGAGCATCTGGTATTGGATTTGTCCTGTCGAAAGCGGGATGGAAATTATTATATTGTCACAGACCGATGGCAGAAATTCACAGAAGAAATAGTGACGGTGGAGTTGTTGGAACGGTTATCCGGGTATTGTGACGAATTTTTGATACATGCGGTAGATGCGGAAGGAAAGGCAAAAGGAATTGAAGCTCCTTTGGCAGAACTGTTGGGAAGCTGGTCAGGTATTCCCGTTACTTATGCAGGAGGAGTAGGCTCCTTTGAAGACTTGAAACAGCTAAAGGAATTGGGCAAGAATCGATTGGATGTCACCATAGGAAGCGCGCTGGATATCTTTGGTGGCAGCATGGTATATGAAGAAGTATTGGAATATATAGCAAAAGTTTAGTGAAATAGAAAGAGCAGGAGGAGTCAAAATGACAAAAGGGAAACGGATATTTGCAATAGCAATGGCAATGGTCATGGGGTTATCTGTGGCAGGCTGTGGAGGAAAGAAGCAACCGACAGATTCGACAGTGGAGGAAGGAACGGAATCAACCGGGAATGAAGCAAGAGAAAATATGATAAAGAACGGTGACTTCAGTGAAGACTTAACGAATTGGGCACTGTATTTGGAGGGCGGTTCTGCAACCCAATTGGTGAATGATGCCGGCGAAATGGAGATTCAGGTTTCTTCACCGGGAAAAAAGGAGCATGCAATTCAACCATATTATGACGGATTTTCTTTAGACATGGGTTGTGTATATGAATATTCATTCGATGTACATTCTACGGTAGAACGAACCATGCAATGGAGACTTCAGCTGAATGGTGGCGATTATCATGCCTATGTTAGTGATATCATTACCGTAAATGAAGAAGTTCAGCATGTGACCTGTACCTTTACTATGGAAGAAGCCTCAGATCCGGCACCAAGACTTTGTGTGAATATGGGTATGCTGGAGGGCTGCCCGGAGGATTTGGGAGAGCATACGGTTTATTTTGATAATTTTGAATTGTATTTAATTGATGATTCCGGCAAGGTTTCTTCGGATACTTCTGTTGAAACACCGGATATTAATATAAATCAGGTGGGATATCTGCCGAATGCCGAGAAAAAAGCAGTTGTAAGAGGCGAATTGGGAACGGATATCAGTGGAAGCTTTGATGTGGTGAATGTAGATACAGACGAAGTTGTTTTTACAGGGGAATTAGAAAATTCTATGGAGAATACAGCTTCGGGAGAACAGACTGCAATTGCAGATTTTTCAGAAGTGACAGAGACAGGAACCTATAAGATTGTAACGGAAGACTTTGGGGAATCCTTTGAATTTGAAATCAGCGATACCGTTTATGATGAGGTAACGGATAGTGCAATGCGGATGTTCTATTTGCAGCGTTGTGGTGAGGCTGTGACGGATGACAGTTATGGTCATGAAGCATGTCATACAGGAGAAGCAGCCATATATGGAAGCGATGGTACGGCAGCAGTGAACGGTGGCTGGCATGATGCTGGCGATTATGGAAGATACGTGGTTCCCGGAGCAAAGGCGGCGGCTGATTTGATGCTGACATATGAGACCTATGGAGATGTTTTTGGGGATGAAACTGGTATACCGGAAAGCGGAAATGGAATTCCGGATATTTTAGATGAAGTAAAATATGAATTAGACTGGATGCTGACCATGCAGGACAGCCAGTCCGGCGGGGTTTATCATAAAGTTACCTGTGAAATTTTCCCTGGCTCTGTAATGCCGGAGGAAGAGACGGACCAGTTGATTCTGGCACCGGTTTCTACTACTGCAACTGCAGATTTTGCAGCAACTATGGCAATGGCAGCAAGAGTATTCAAGGATATTGATTCTGATTATAGTAATAGTTGTTTGGCAGCAGCAGAGAAGGCTTGGAATTATTTGGAAGGAACACCGAATGACGGTGTCGGTTTCCGGAATCCGGATTCCATTTCAACCGGTGCGTATGATGACAAAGAAGATGCAGATGAACGGTATTGGGCATTGGCAGAATTATATAAGACCACAGGAAATGAGACGTATTCCTCAAAGTTAAAGGAATATGATCCGACGAAGATTGGTGGAGATTTGGGCTGGCAGACAGTGGGTCTTTATGGTATGTATGCGTATCTCACCAGTAGTAGTGCTGCTTTATCATCAGATAATTATTACCCGACTGTAAAAGATGCTTTTTATGATGCGGTAGATACTGCACTGGAACATTCCAATGAAGATGCCTATGGTGTAGCTATCGGAAATGACGATTATTGCTGGGGCAGTAATATGGGAGTTGCAAATAAGGGTATGTTATTATTGATGGCAAATCAATTGACGCCGGACGAGAAATATGTGACAGCAGCCAGATGTCAGTTGGATTATTTGCTTGGCACGAATACGAATTCTTATTGCTTTGTAACAGGTTTTGGTACATTGTCTCCAGAGAATCCTCATCATCGTCCATCACAGGCGGTGGGTGAAGCAATGTCGGGAATGTTAGTGGGCGGACCGGATTCTGATTTAGAGGATCCATATGCTCAGGCAACGTTAAGTGAAAATGCGAATGCAGCTTGCTATGTTGATAATGTACAGAGTTATTCATGTAATGAAGTAACAATATATTGGAATTCGCCATTGGTATATTTGCTTGTAGGAGTAGAAACCCAGTAGCAGATATGAAGCAAAAATAAATCAAAAAAGAAGATAGAAGATATGAAGCAGAAATTAGTTGACATTTGGAAGAAATATTATATCTATATTTTGTCCACGGGTATTCCGGCACTTATTATGCTGGGAGTATGGATTGTGGTAAAAGTAGGACCGGGGGGACGTTCACTGATTATTGTAGACGGTCTTCATCAATATATGCCATTTTTTTCAGATTACTATGAGAAATTAAAAACAGGAGGTAGTTTGTTCTATTCCTTTCAGGAGGGGATGGGAACAAACTTCCTGTCTTTGTGGTCGTATTATCTGGCAAGTCCTATTAATCTGCTGATTCTGTTCTTTCCTAAGAGTCAGCTGAATACGGCAGTCAGTTTGATAGTAACCCTAAAGATTATTTTATGTGGATGGAGCTTTGCTTATGCAGCATTGCACCGTAGCCGGGTGAAATATCAGCATCCCGGTGTAATCCCTTTAGCAGTAGCGTATTCCATGTCTAATTTTGTGATTGGGTATTATTGGAATGTAATGTGGATGGATTGCATTTTTATTTTCCCATTGATTATCTTGGGCTTTGATTATTTGGTTGAAAAGAAGGATGCAAGATTATATATATTGACATTATTTTATGCATTATTCTGCAATTATTATATTGGCTTTATGATATGTATTTTCCTTGTAATCTGGGCAATTACCTATCATTACAACAGCCTTCGGGATTTGGGACGGACGGCATGGCTGTTTGCAGTCAGTTCCCTTTTGGCGGGTGGTATGGCCGCCATTGTTTTAGTGCCTGCTTACAAAGGAATTATGGAAACAGCTTCTGCAGAACGGGTGTTGCCGGGCTGGGAGCAATATGGGTCTTATTGGAATATTTTGCAGGCACATTTGCTGGGAAGTGAACCCATTAACAATCAGACCAATGATGGGGGTGTAAATCTGTATTGTGGAATTTTTGCCCTGTTTTTGGTATTTATATATTTGTTTAGCCGGCAATTTAAGTTGGCAGACAAAATAAAGTATATTGGAATCTTAGGCTTACTATTTGTTAGCTTTAATACAGAAATTTTGAATTATATCTGGCATGGATTTCACAATCAGTATGGAATACCAAACCGGTTTTCTTTTCTGTACATTTTTGTTCTGCTTTGGATTGGATATGAGGTATTACTACGTTACCGGAGAATTTCAATCGTAGAGCAGATTCTTGCATGTATTGCAGTGATTTTGTTAAGTATATTCTCTTACACCCAGGTGGACGTGAAGCTGGAAAAAATATGCTACATTCTGGTGATTGCCTTAGCAGTTCTGTACATGCTGTTGTCCTTTGCTTACTATTTTCATAAGAAAAAGGGAAAGGTATGGCGAGCAGTTCTGGCAGGTGTCATGACGGCAGAAATGATAGGTGGTGCCATCTATGGCTGGAGCTGTAATGGCTCAATCGATGTGAATTATTATTTTGGTGATACACAAGCGATTGAAACCATTGTGGAAAAGGCTTATGCAGAGGATGACAGCTTTTACCGTATGGAAATCGGAAATACGAAAATGCTGGACGAACCAACCTGGCATAATCTGCGGTGTGTGACACTATTTGGTTCAACTGCCAGAGGAAATATGGTCACTGCAATGGGACGGCTGGGCTTCTATACCGGCGCCAATGAGTATTTGTATTGTGGTGCTACGCCGCTTACCAACGCAATTACCGGCATGAAATATGTCATGTACCGGGAAGGGGATTTTAATAATAATATCCTTGTTTATAAAGAAACCGTAGATGGAGTATCTGTGTATGAGAATCCATATTACCTGCCGGTGGGCTTCTGCGTGCAGGAAGAATTGAAAGATATGTTGGCCACTTCTACCTATTTTCAAGTACAGAATGATTTTGCAAGGCATGCGACAGGGATAGAGACGCCGCTATTTTCAGAAGTAGCACTGCAATATGAGGCTGAAGGTACGGATTGTACAGTATCGGTAGAAAATAATAAAATCTCATATACCAAAAACGGAACTGAAAAGCATACGGTTCAAACCAGCTTTATAATAGAAGAAAATATGGATTTGTACCTGGATATTTCCGGTGGAAATGTAAGGCAGGTAAAGGTATTTTTGGATGACCAACAGATAGCCAATGACCGATATCAAAATCAGGCATTTCATGTAGGTTATCTGACGGAGGGGCAGAAGGTTACACTGGAATTCGAATTTAATAATAATGGAAAGGATAGTGGTACGATTACCCTGCATTCCGTACAATTTCATTCCGATGCATGGGATGCAGTATATACGGAGCTTCAAAAGAATCCAATGGATGTAGAAGAATACAGAGATGGATATATAAAAGGCACAGTAGATGCAGACGAGGGACAAATATTATTTTTATCAATCCCTTATGATGAAGGTTGGAAAATAACAGTAGATGGTGAGGAAATAGAAGCTGCAACAGTGATGGATGCATTTATTGCCCTTGAACTATCAGAAGGACAGCACGAAATTGAAATGAAGTATACTTCTCAGGGTTTTTGGCAGGGAGCACTGCTCAGTGGAATCTGTGTATTGCTGTTTCTACTGCTTTGGGGACTGACTGTGGGCTATCAACGAAAGCATCTCATACAGACGGAATCCGATGAAGACAGAAATGAGGCTGAGAAGGAAGAGGTGGCAGAGGGTATATTATGCGAACAATCAGAGGATGCCATGCAGATAGAAAGGAGTATTGACCATGAAGAAGAAAATTAGAAAAGCGGTTATTCCGGCAGCAGGTCTTGGAACCAGATTCCTTCCGGCAACGAAGGCGATTCCTAAGGAAATGCTTCCAATTGTTGATGTGCCAACCATTCAGTATATTATCAAAGAAGCGGTAGAAAGTGGGATTGAAGAAATTCTGGTAATTACCAATTCGAATAAGCATTGTATGGAGAATCATTTTGACCGTTCCTATGAATTAGAAGAACGCTTAAAAGAATCTAATAAGCTGGATGAATATCAGATCATTTATGATGTGGCTAATATGGCAAATATGTATTATGTCAGACAAAAAGAGCCAAAGGGCTTAGGACATGCCATTCTTTGTGCCAAAAGCTTTATTGGGGATGAACCCTTTGCAGTGTTGCTGGGAGATGACATTGTTATGAATAAGGGTGGAGAACCTGCAATAAAACAGCTGATAAATGCATATGATCAAGTAGGAGCTACTATCATTGGGGTACAGGAAGTGCCACATGAAAAGGTATACCGCTATGGAGTGATTGAGCCAACAAGAAAGATAACAGGACGTAGAATTAAGTTATCGGATTTGGTAGAAAAGCCACCGGTTGACCAGGCTCCAAGCGACAAGGCAATTGTAGGACGGTACATTCTGACACCGGAGATTTTTGAAGTTCTGGAAACGCAGGAACCGGGCAAGAATGGAGAAATTCAATTAACGGATGCTATTCGGAATATTATGGTTAGTCAGTCGATTTATGCATATGAATTCGAAGGTTGCTGGTATGATGTGGGTGATAAGCTGGGATTCTTAAAGGCAACAATTACTCAGGCTTTGGAACGGGAAGAACTTAGAGAACCACTTATGGAATATCTTAAGGAATTGACAAAATAAAGGTTTTGTGCGAATATTAATTTAATTATACTTATGAAAACATAAAAGTGAAATAGGCAAGTGAAAAGACGCTTACCAGTCTGAAATTTGGAGGAGAAGGGGTGTAATAATGAATTCATTTTTAGGGTTAAACACATCGAAAAAGCGGATATTTATTTTGTCTGCCATTGAAATCGTTGTTATTTTGCTATTGGACATTATTTTAATAGCAAAAATTTCCGGTATTGAGAATGCCGGAGGGTTGAAGGGATTGGCAATCGTATTTACCATTATTTCTTTGATTGCTGTTGCCGGTGTAACGTTCATGATGATCCGGGAAGGAGAAGAGGTTAACAAGGAATCTACGGTTAAAAGTGACAAGTACAAGAAGTTATTCTTGAATCTTCCAATTGGATTTGCACAGGCAGAAATCGTGATTCCGGCAGGAACCAATGTACCGGAATATAAGATTGTAGATGCCAATGAGCGTTTTTGTGAATACTTAGGATTAGAAGAAGGTTCTTATCAGGATAAACTGCTTTGTAACTGCAAGCAGGATGTTCTGCAAAGTGTAAATGCATGGTTTCGTGCCTATGATAATTCAGGTACCAAAGAAGGAGACCTGATGGCAGTTGAGATTACCATGGAGAATCTGGATAAGGTATTCAATACTGTAATGTACAAATCCGAATCAAACTACATTAACATGGTAGTTATTGATATTACTGAGCAGAAGGAAACAGAAATGAGCCTGACCAAGGCGAAGGAAGAAGCTAATATTGCCTATAAGACACAGGCAGAATTCCTTGCCAATATGTCTCATGAGATTCGAACACCTATCAATGGTATTCTGGGTATGTTACAGTTGACCCTGGCAGAGGATGATTTGCAGGCAGACTATAGAGACAATCTGGTAACTGCAAAGAACTGTGCAGATACATTACTCCGTCTGATTAATGATATTCTGGATATCAGTAAGTTAGAGGCAGGTAAATATAATCTTCGTTATGAAGTGTTTGATGTAAAATCAGCAATTGAAGAAACAGTAGCAGCTCAGGTGCCTTTGGCAAATAATAAGGACTTAACCTTAGATTGTAGCTTTAGCGGTAATATACCGGAGATGGTAAAGGGTGACGGTGAGCGTATTAAACAGGTATTGAATTGTCTGTTATCCAATGCGATTAAATTCACATCTGAAGGTGGTGTCCGGGTAAAGGTTGCAACGATGGATGGTGATGAACCGGATAAGACGACACTTCGAATTGCAGTTGTAGACTCCGGTATTGGTATCTCAGATGCGAACAAGAGCAAGTTATTTATCCGTTTCAGTCAGGTGGATAGTTCCGACACCAGAAAATATGGCGGAACCGGTCTGGGCTTGGTAATTACCAAACAGATTGTGGAATTGATGGGTGGTAATATTACTGTTCAGAGTAAGGAAGACATTGGTAGTACATTTATTGTAGAAATTCCATTGAAGATTGTGAAGGCTTCCGAGCAGAAGCAGGAGGAAAAGAAGGATTCAGCAGTTATTTCCATTAAGGGTCATAAGCGTGCAAGAATTCTGGTAGCAGAAGATGAACCGGTAAATCAGCAGGTAATCGGTAAGCTTCTTGGAATGGCCGGGTTCTCCTATGATATTGCAGAAAACGGTGAGAAGGCAGTAGAGTTATTCAAACAGAAGACATATGATGCAGCACTCTTTGATGTACAGATGCCAATTATGGATGGTCTGGCAGCAACCCAGCAGATTCGTGCAATTGAGGAGGAGAAAGGCTTAAAGCGGCTTCCAATTATTGCGGTAACTGCCAGAGCTATGTTTGGTGATAAGGAACGAATTCTGGAAGCAAAATTAGATGATTACATAGCAAAACCATATAACTTAAATGATGTTGTTGATACCTTGAACCGTTATGTGGATATGGAAGAAGAAAAATAAGCAACATAAAGAATGAAATAGAATACTGTTCCATCATGGAATATATGATGAAAGAGAGATTCTCTGCCAGATAGGCGGGGAATCTCTTTTTGTTGAAGGATATACCATTCATTGATGGAAGAACTTAAAAGAATTATTATATTTAGAATAGTAAATTATTTTTATAGAATATTTACAAATATAAATATAAATACTATAATAAAACCGAAAGGGTGTGATTAATATGAAACTCTCTTATAATAAATTATTTGATATATTGAAACAGAAAAATATAACGAAAACAGAATTAAGAGAAAATATAAAGATTTCTACCGCTACTCTTGCAAAGTTATCTAAAAATGAGCCGGTAGCAATGAAAGTAATAGAGGATATTTGTAATTTCTTAAATTGCCAGCCGGGCGATATTATGGAGATGGAAAAAGAAGTTGATAGAACTTCTTTGTTGTATCAACTGAGGGAAGAAAAGAAAATTAAATTAAAAGGAGGCATCTACCACCAAACGCAAGTCAAACTCGCATATAATTCTAATCATATGGAAGGTAGTAAATTGACGGAAGACCAGACACGTTATATCTACGAAACTAACACTATAGGACTTGAAAAAGAATCTGTAAATATAGATGATATTATAGAAGCAGTAAATCATTTTCAATGTTTTGATTATATTCTTGATTGTGCAGATGATATTTTGACTGAAAATATAATAAAAAAAATACATTCAATATTAAAGTCGAATACTTCTGATAGTAGATTGGAGTGGTTTAAAGTAGGCGACTACAAACAACGCCCCAATATGGTAGGAGATTCCAAAACAACGCCTCCAAACAAAGTGAAAAAAGAAATGCAAAAACTTTTGTTTGAGTATCAGCAAAAGGATAAAATTGGTTTTGATGATATTATTGAATTTCATTATTATTTTGAAAAAATACATCCATTTCAGGATGGGAATGGAAGAGTGGGACGTTTGATAATGTTTAAGGAATGCCTAAAATATAACATAGTTCCTTTTATTATTGATGAACGGTATAAATTGTATTATTATAGAGGACTAAAAGAATTTGAGAACGAACACGGATATTTAAGAGATACTTGTTTGTCAGCACAAGATGTATATACAGAAATGTTGGAATATTTTAAAGAGTAATGAATGCTATTAAAGAAATGGCGAGAAATATTTACCTGAATTTTACATGTATCTGATAGCAAATATATGGATAGTAATGTACTATAGAAATGATATTCATATAAGAGAGCTTGCAGGATGACAGGAGGAATATTTTGGAAAATGAACTTTGTGGGAATTGTTCTTAGCAGTTCCGGAATGGACAGAAATTCTAAAATTATTTTTTGTGGGATTTGGGTACTGCTGATTTTGGCATTCGTGATAGGTCGTATACAAAGTAAGAAACGCTACGAAAGAATGATGTCATCAGTCATGGAAACGAATGGAGATGATTATAAAACAGGAAATGGAGAAAACACCTGCGTATGGAAAATTGTTACAGATGCTGCAGTTGTGCGTGGGTATTGGAAAGATTGTCTCAAAGCAAAATTTAATTTATGGAACATTATTAAAGTGTTGCTGGTTGTCGTTGGTATTATGCTGGGAATTTTTGCAGTTATCCGGCTGGTACAGGGAGAAGGGAAGTATTGGGTCTGGCTGATACTGTTGGCTATAGGCATATATATTATATTTCCTCGTTCTTCTATGTTACATGATGACAGTATTGTGTTTCGCAGGCTGGTACCACGTATGGTTCAATCACTGTTTGGCAGTGATGCAGTGTATTTACGCACGAAGGCATTGGACAGTGAACAACTTAAAAAACTCAATTTCTATGAACACCATCCCGAAGAAATAAAGGGCAGGGATTACATATCAGGCGTATATAAAGGCGTGCAGTTTGAATGCAGCTTTGAAAATGCTGAATACACAGGGTCGGATGGCGATGGGCATGACGCTACCCGTTCAACTTTTTACGGTATTATGCTGGTGTTGCCATATCGGAAAACATCAGGAAGCATGCTTGGGCTACGGGGAAAAGCACAGCATGAGATAAAAGAGCGGAGCGGAAAGAAGTTATTTTGCAACCGGAGGGATGAGACGGAGAATAAGGAGTTTAACCGTCTGTTTCATATCATATCACAGGATGATGAAAATCTTTTTTATATGCTGACACCGGCAACAATGGAAAAACTCATAGCACTTTATAAAACCTTCAGCGGATGCTCAGAGAGATTACATGTGTGCTTTAAAGAAGATAAACTGTATATCGGGGTTCCGTTGTGGAACTACATGAATTACAAGCCTGCCACATCCGGCACATCAGGTTTGAAAAAAATACAAAAGAGTCTGTGGAATGACTTATGTATTGTCAAAGCTGTACTGGATTTGGCACTGACGCTTTAATAACAGGAACCGCTGGTTATGTATATTCCATTATGATTAAGGGGGTATAAAAATAGATTATGAAAGATTATTTTACTTTGCTGATTGTGATTGCAGTTTTGGGTATAGTGATACAACCCATTCTTATAGCTAATCGCTTAACAAGGCTTAGAAATAAGGTGCGTGAGCTGGAAGCCGATATTGATGTTGCCCTTGAAAAGCGGTATGACCTTTTGAAAAAACAGTATAGCATTGTAAAGATGTATATGTCACATGAAAGCCAGACCTTAATAGAAATGATAAAGCTTAGAAGGGGTATGTCACACGAAGAACAGGAAAATGCGATGAAGGGGATGAATGATATTGCAAGCCGGATAAATGCATCCTTTGAGGCTTATCCCAATCTGCGTTCCACTGAAAATGTTCTGGCATTGCAACGCTCATGCGATGATGTAGAGGAACATTTGCAGGCGGCACGCAGATTGTATAATGCGGGTGCAACTGATTACAATAACCTGTGTACGACGTTCCCGGCATGCCTTGTTGCCACTGTTACAGGTCATAAACAGGTTGAATATTTTAAAGCCGATGAATCAAAGCGTAAGGATTTTGATGCTTTTTAACATAATTCATAATGTTGCCTATGAATAATTCAGGTTTAGGTATACCGGAAATAGGATTAATCAATCCATCCGCTAGTGGGAATAAGATAATAGCTGTCTTCTGTAACCAACTCATATCTAGGGTCGCTGTTTGAATCCGACCAGCCAATATCAGCAAGATACACTTCATCAGTTTCAGTATCATAAATGCGTTCTTGACCAAGTATACTGTCCGAATTTTTCTGACTCATAATGTCATAGGATGTATTTCTTGACTCCCATGAATCTATTACCATATCAGATATTTGATCATAAGTCTGAGATATTTGATACGAGGTTTGCAGAACCTGATTCCATGCTTCTTGACGATCCTGCTCAAATTGCTGTGTAAAAGTAAGAGTTGACAAACAGTAATTCATGATAGGCTGCCAATTAATGAAGTCTGCCTCCGGTGCATAATACATAAATGTACAGCTTGCTATCAAAAACATAATATCAATCTGATTGGAATATATATTCGTTATATCCTCAGATACATAAGTGCTTCCTACATCGGAAATTGTGGTTGTAAATATACCTTCACATGCCACTCCGGTTGTTCCGGTAAAGCTTCCCTGAATAACCTGTCCACCCAAAGCATTTGTGCCAAGCTCCTGGACAACAGAAAAATCTGTCCCCCAATGATTCATTGACAGATATTCTCCAAAGTATCCCGATGAGTTCTGCGGATTGCATACTATATATTGCTCATATTCCTCTCCGTAATAATTAACCAACAAATTCCTTGCTGCCTCAGACTTATATATGTAATCATAATATATCTGAAATGCAAAGCAGCAATCCGGATTCTGTGGATTATATACCCGAATCATATAGGGTATTAGTTGAGGATTATAAATGTCGACTGCCCAACCTTTTGGAATTTTCATATTCACATAACCATTAGAAAAATCTTCATACTCGATTGTTGCAGTTTCATTCCTGGTTATTGTAACATCCTGATTCGTATCCGATGTTGATAACTCTGTTCTATTAGAACCCCATGCGGATGGATTATCATTTTCCGTTCTTCCCGATCCCCATGCTCCTCTTCCATCATCTTTTCCTGTTTCTGGTCCATTCTTTCCGCAGGCACAAAGGCTTAACACCATAGCCACAGCAAGCAGACCGGTCAATAATTTTTTTCTCATAGCAACCTCCCCTTTTTTGTTATTGTTACGTTATGTTACTATAATATATAATTATCCGATTTTTGTATCATTTTATCAAGATAGTTGCCAAATCTGGCAACTGACATTTTTGATGATTAGAGAAGCTATTTGATGGGTTCTTTCGAAACAGGCAATAATAGAGTTGAGGGTAAGATATTGGTTAAATTGCTTGCTTTTGCCTGACGTAGTAGGAATTTATAGCGGACTTGAACCGCATTTAATTCGTAAATGTAACAATCAATTAAATCCGGGTCTGTAATATTTTCCAAATTGGATAATGTAGCTGCATGTGCGCGTTTAATGGTTTCGATTTCATTTAGCAACGCTTGGCGTTCCTGCTCCTGCCGAAGCTTGATGAGTTTCTTTTTTGTCATTTTATTCCACCACCTTTGTAACAGTATAGACAGGGATGGGGGATTTTATTCATAGGTTATAAATTAGGGTTTGATAAATTATGGTTTAGTGTAATACCTGCGACCGCGGTTTTGAGGATATATATTCCCGCACGACACGCTTGCGCTCCAGCCAGCACGTAGCGGTACGTAAGGCTGTGCTTGATAAAGAATACAGTTTTTGTTCTCAAAGCACAGCCTAAGTACCGACGTGCTTCTAAGGTCGTTGTGGAAACATATACCCTCAAAACCGCTGTTGTAGGAATGGGTAAGAACCATAATTTTTATGGGAAGCAAAGTACTGCTCCGCACAAGTTATCAATGACTGCGGAGCCATACTACTTTCCCCAATATAAATTATGGATTTTACCAGAGTAGATGTTCGGCGGATGAATATATATACTTGAATGCAGACTCTAAAAGTACGTCGGTACTTGGATTGCGTCTTTTGCAATCCTATGTACCGCTACGTACTGACCGAAGCGAAAGCGGGTCTGCATCAAGTATATATATTCGAAGCCGAACGCTAGTCAGTACGATAAACCATAATTTATAATAATAAAAAAGTATTGCATTTTGACATAGTGTAATATATAATACAACCATCGGTTGCGAAGGCAACCTTCCTATTCAATAAAATTTCGGTGCTTCTGCCAGTTTTATTTCAATTACCATAATTATATAAACAAAGATGTAATGTATATGATGAAATGTACATTAGAAAACTCTAACTGGTAAATCTAAATTCGTTGGAATTATTCGTTGTTGTAACGATAGCAGATAAGCAGAGGTTTCAAAGATGACAAGAAAATTATCAGGAAAAAATGGGGAGAAAAAAGATATGAACACAATAAATATTTACATAATTAATTTTATAAAATAAATTAATAAAAAAGTATTTACAAATGAATAAAAGTATGATATGCTTAAAAAGCAATAGGGAAAACACAGAAAGGAGGAGCAAAATACAATTTGTTATTATTATAATACTTATTGTTGCAGTAATTTTTGATATACGAAGCTACCGCATACCTAATCTGCTCATTGTTATTGGCTTGAGTCTGGGTGTTATGTATTCATTTTAT
Organism: Lachnospiraceae bacterium; assembly: GCA_017623675.1. Lineage (GTDB taxonomy): Bacteria > Bacillota > Clostridia > Lachnospirales > Lachnospiraceae > CAG-632. The sequence goes on along the minus strand of JAGAOO010000042.1, from coordinate 38,578 downwards.
TCTAATAAATGGCATGGACTATTGGATGCGATTTTTGGAATTGGAATACCGGTAATATTGTTGTTCATATTACATCAATTACGAATGTTGGGAGCAGGCGATATTAAATTATTTGCTGTAATTGGAGGATGGATCGGACATTCTATTGTAAATGTTATGATTTATTCCTTTGTGGCTGGAGGGATTCTCGCAGCTATTCAAATGTTGTGTCACCATAATCTGGTGAGTCGAATGAAGTTTTTCTGGAATTATATTCAATCTTGTTTACAGACAAGACAGGTAATCCCATATGAGAGTGGTTTTGATCAAGGAAATACAAACAATACAATTCATTTTTCTGTTGCAATACTGTTTGGGTATGTGAGCTGGCTAATAGAAAGGTGGGTGGTGAGTTGAAGAATTACAGAGTTCTGCTGTTCGATGAAGAGGAACAATTCGTTGTGACATTAATGAATTATGTAAATCGCAATTCGCAGATTCCAATTTTAATACTGGCATTTACGAATGAAGAAGAAGTTGCGGATTTCTTAATAGGGCATAAGCCGGATTTGATAGTTGTTAACAGAAAAATAGATAGCAGTATATTCTGTACAGAAGAGAAAATACCTGTTATATGGATTGTAGATGAATGGAAGGAACAGGAGGAAGAACCAAAAGAAGAATCGTACATTTTCAAATACTCTCCCGCATCTGTTTATGTGCATAGGATGCTAGGTGTTTTAAGCGAAAAGAAATGTAATTTTGCTTATGGTAAACAAATGAATGCAGTTGCTGTTTATTCGCCGGTTGGGCGATGTGGAACTACCGGTCTGGCAAAAGAATTGTGTAGAACATATAGTGCACAAGGAGGCGGAAAAGCTGTTCTGTATATTGGCTGGGAAGAGTTCCCTTCTCAGTGGGATGACGAGAGAAGAATGGAACAATGCCTTTATTATATCAAGCAGCGGACAGACAATATATCTATGAAGCTAAAAGCACTTTCAATGGAGAAACAAGGATATGACCAACTGCCGAGTGGAGGAATTTACTCGGAATTGCGAGAGCTGGAGCTGGATGATATACGATGGTTACTGGAACGCATTGAGGCGGAAGGATACTATGATTTTCTTGTGGTTGATGTTGGTTCAGGGAGCTTATCAAAGCTGGAGTTTTTGACGGAATTTAATGTGGTTTATTTGCCCTATTTGCAGGAACTTCATGTAGAGCAGAAGATAAGTCAGTTTGTCAAAATGATGCAGTTATTGCCGGAATGGGAAGGTTTTTCAGAGAAATGCTTTCCGGTGCTTATGACAGGACAGATAATGAATATGGAGCAGTGTCAGTTATTAGAGCAGGAAAGAAAAGGTGGTAATTTGCAAACCATTCAGCAGGTGGTGGAGGAATTTGATAGAAAGAGTTTGTAAAGAAATTGAGGATAGGATACATGAAGTATCAAAGGGTATTGAGTGGATGTCAGACCAGCAGATTATGGATATGATTGACTCTGCAATAATGGAAAAGGCAAAGCAGGATTATATACCTTTAAAGGATAAACTTCGAATTCGGGAACAAGTATTTTATTCTATCAGAGGATATGATTGTTTAGATGAAATATTACAGCAGGAAGATATTACGGAAGTCATGATTAATGGATATGATTCTATATTTATTGAACGGAAGGGAAATCTGGAAATGTGGAATCACGGATTCTCCTCTGAAGAAAAGTATAGGAATGTCATTCAACAGATAGTTGCAGGCTGTAATCGGATTGTAAATGAAAGTAATCCCATTGTAGATGCCAGATTAAAGGATGGCTCTCGGGTGAATGTTGTCCTGCCTCCGATTGCCTTAAATGGAGCAGTGATGACAATTCGCCGATTTCCCAAAGAAACATATGGTATGAGAGAGTTGATGGACTTGAATATGTTGTCTGAGGAAATGGCGGAGGTACTTCAGCTATTCGTTCAAAGCAGATACAACATTCTGATTTCAGGTGGGACAAGCTCAGGAAAAACCACGTTCCTAAATGCATTATCCAATTACATACCCTCCGAGGAAAGAATTATTACAATTGAGGATTCGGCAGAACTGCAGATTCGGGGAATTCCGAACCTGGTGCGATTGGAGGTACGGAACGCTAATGTGGAAGGCAAAAATGAAATTACAATCAAGGACCTGATAAGAAGTGCATTACGAATGCGTCCGGATCGAATTATTGTAGGCGAGGTAAGAGGTGAAGAAGCCGTGGATATGCTACAGGCTATGAATACCGGGCATAGTGGTTCCCTGTCAACCGGTCATGCTAACTCAGCAAAGGATATGTTGTATCGATTAGAAACCATGGTACTAATGGGAATGGATATGCCGTTACTGGCGATTCGTCAACAGATTGCATCAGCGATTGATATAATCATTCATACAGGCAGATTGAAAGATGGCACTCGTAAAGTGCTGGAAATTGCAGAAGTAATAGGCATGAAAGATGGAGAGATTGAATTGCAACCGTTGTATGTGTATGCTGTCCGGGAAATTGTAAGAGAGGAAGAAAAGGAACAAACAGTAGGAATATGGAAACGAATGGAGCGATTAAGACATGAAGAAAAACTTAAAGAGACTGGAAATTGGGAACGCTATCAAAGCATGGATTTCCATTGAAACGGTGGTTGTGTTGATTGCCGGCATAGGTGTTGTAATGGCAATGGGATTTCTCTTTTATGATTCCTGGCTTGGCGGTGTGTGTTTAATGCCCTTAGCAGGATTGCTGGTATGGCGGTTTCGCAGTTGGAAAAGACACCGGAGAAAACAACAGTTACTGTTGGAATTCAAAGAATTACTATATGCACTGTCCGGTAATCTGAAAGCAGGATATTCCGTTGAGAATGCGTGGATTGCAGCAGAAGAGGACTTGCAGAATATCTATCCGGAGAATAGTCAGATTTTGATGGAAATGAAGAAAGTTTCGAAGCAACTTCACTTAAGGATTCCCATTGAGCAGGCAGTCCGGGAACTGGCAGAGCGTAGTCAGCTGGAAGAAATAGAAAGCTTTGCTGAGGTACTTTTTACTGCTAAAAGAAGCGGTGGTAATCTGGTACATATGATGGATAAGACTGTAACGATTATTGCTGAGCGGATAGAAGTGGAACAGGAAATTCAAACCATGCTGACAGGGAAAAAACTGGAACAACGTATTATGTGTGGTATGCCTGTTTTAATGTTACTGTATCTGCGGCTTACTAATTCGGTGTACCTGGATTGCATGTATCATAATGGAATTGGGATTCTTATTATGACATTATGTTTGATAGGAACCGGAATTGCTGCATATTGGGGAAATCATTTGATTAGTATTGAGGTGTAAGTTGAAAAAGCAAATGAAAAGAATTTATCAATGGCTAAAACGAAAGAAATGGATACAGACAGAAGGAATTTGCAGACAATTATCACAGTTGTATCGAGGCACTCAAAGAAAGACAGAGGAAGTAGTTGAGGCGTACTATATTGAAATCATACAGAAATGTGTAGTCGTCCTGCTTTTGACTCTGCTATTCAGTGGAATGCTATGGGTACAGGAGTATATGGATGCAAGAGAGGGTATTCATTTAATCAGAGCAGATTATGGAGAAGAGGAAGAAGTCTATACGTTAAAATACCAGGAGAAAGACGAAACATGGAAAGAGTTTTCCGTAGTTGTGGAGCCTGTCCGGTATGATTCCGAGGAATTAAAACTGCAATTTCAGCAAGGATTTGCTTACTTAGAAGAAAACATGCTGGGAGAGAACACAAGTCTGTACGACATACGAGAGGATATGCATCTGGAAGGTGACATACCCGATAGTGGTTTGTCAGTGGCTTGGAGTAGTGATAACCCGGAATTATTGAATGATAAAGGCGTTGTGGGAAATGAGAATCTGACGGAATCAAAGTGTGTTCGGTTGCAATTGGAATTATCTTATGAGGATATCACAGAAAGCAGAGAATATGAATTGACAATTCAACCCAAGCTTTGGACGGAGGAGGAGATAAGACTACAACAGATACAGGAGGAAGTGGAGCAGAGGCTTCAGGAAACTCCTTATGAGAGAGATGTATATTTATCTGATAACGTTCAAGATGTAACTCTTTATAATACGAAAACGCAAGTATCCCATGGCTGGCTGATATTTGGATTAGGTGTGGGTGTTTGTATTCTTTTATGGTTTCGCCAAAGAGAAACGATTCATAAAAAAATCAAGTGTCAAAAGAAAGAATTAATGCTGGAGTATCCATTTCTTGTAAATCAGCTTCTGTTATATACGGAAGTCGGCTCAACAATTCAAGGAGCTATGGAGCGTATAATACGTCAGTATGAACAAAGAAGCTGTAAACGAAAGGATAAGAAAGGAAGTGCTAAGCAGAAGCAACTGTATCTGGATTTGTGTATTATGTGGAATGAAATGCATGGAGGAATTGGACAGGAACAGGCATATATCAACCTTGGTAAACGAACCGGTCTGCTTTCTTATATGAAATTGACCGCTCTTCTGGCACAGCAGATTCGGAAAGGAACCAGTGGCTTTGCTGAACAACTGGAACAAGAAGAACAATCAGCCTTTGAACAGCGAAAGGAGCTGGCAAAGAAATTAGGGGAAGAAGCCGGAACGAAGCTTTTGTTTCCAATGATTATGTTAATGATTATTTCAATGATAATTGTTGTGTGCCCGGCATTGATGAACTTTGTCATGTAAAGGACTGTAATGATGACAGGCAGATGAAAGGGCAGGCTGATGATTTTAAACAGGACGAAGCGGAAGGAGGAGTAGCAATGGAAGGAATGAAGAGTTTTTTAATCGGAGAGCATTCAGAAGATGGTATGGGTGTTGTAGAAGTTTTATTAATTATTGTGGTGCTGATTGGGATGGTTATTATTTTCCAAAAACAGATTACTCAGTTGGTAGATAAAATTTGGAAGGCAATTAATAAGGATGCTGCCACTGTTTATAAGTAGGGAAAAGCATATGAAAAAAAGAAATAGAGGACAAATATCAGTTTATGTATGTGCCATGTTGGGTGTATTCCTGATTCTGCTTGTGACAATTTTGCAGGGAATTCGTATCTGGGAAGGAAAGGCAAAATGTGCTCAGGCAGTATCGGGAGTCGTGGATAGTATTAAAGGGGATTACCAGCCGGATTTGTTCCGGCGGTATCACCTCTTTGCATTAGATAAAACATATTATGGAAAAGGAGAAGGTTATCTGGAGGAACGGGCAATTGAATACTTGAATTACAATCTGAATCCATCCCAATCTATATATGATTATCAGGTGCAGGAGGTGGCATTGACCAATACGGTGTCCCTGACGGAAAACAATCTGTCTTTGTTCAAAAAGCAGATACAGGAATATATGGAGTTGAAGCTTCCTATCAATTTATTAGAAGAAATTCTGAATCTGTCGGATGTGGAGTCTTTAGAGAATCAAGAGGAGTTTTTAACAACACAATGGAATTTTCTTTCAAATGGCACAAAGAAAAGAAAAAATCCGTTAGCTTTTGATTTAGGTATAAGCCAGGGGGATATTGAGACATTGGAGAATTTGATTGACCCACGGAAAGCCATGGAAGATGCTTTGCAAAGCGGAATTCTATATGTAGTTATGCCGGAACAGGTAGAAGAAATATCAAGAGAAGCTCAGGATTTCAGTAAGGCACCATCGTCAGAAGCAGGAATGTACATGGAAAATTGGGAAAATCCATTTTCTATACAGGAATGGAATCAGATGGAACAATGGAACCAATTAGAACCATGGGAAGTGGATAAGCAATTTGACAGTGATATGTGTTCTTCTGTCGGTACGCAGGATTTATATGGGATTGCATATGCATTGGATTCTTTTCAATATGCGGGAAATGCTTTTGAAGATGAAGAATATCATGCCCTGGAATATGAGGTGGAATATCTGATTGCCGGTAAGAATTCTGATTATGCAAATATGACAGAGGTAGCAGAACGAATATGCCTAATGCGCTTTGTGACCAATGGTGCTTACGCATTCTCGAATGAAACCATGCAGGAGGAGGCCTTGCTATTAGCCGCGGTACTTTTAACTCCGGTTGGTTTGGCAGAGGCAGCAGAACCGGTATCCTATGTATTGCTTGCCTGTTGGGCATATGGAGAGAGCTTATTAGATGTAAAAGCTTTGTTGCAAGGGGAATCTGTTCCCATTATAAAAGACAAGGACACATGGCAGTTATCTCTGAATGGACTTATGGATATAGCAACAGAAGAAGTATCCGGCACTGAGACAGAACTGGGTGATTTGAATTATGAAAGTTATCTGATATTGCTTTTGGCTATGACGCCGGATACAGATATGAAGTATTACCGAATGTTGGATATCATGCAATGGAATATACAGGAGGACATTCCGGAGTTTGGAATCGAACATTGTATTTGTGGATTCCAATTGCAAGTTGAAATTGTAGAGAGCGAATATGTGTGGCACATAGAAACAGAAGGAAGCTATTACTAGTGAGAGAAAGGAGGTGCTTTGAAATGCATACTTATCTGCTTAACGATTCAGAAATTCCAATTAAAACTCATCTCATAAGAATGGTATTTATTCATGAAAAAGATACCGAAACGAATAACGGAAAAAATAATGTCGCTCACCAACAAAAGACTCCAATAAAAAGTACAACGTTCAGTATTCAAAAGTTCATTAATAGTATTCTTTCTCTTTTCTGGAATTATCTGAAGCCCCCACGTTACAGTAAGTATGCAGTTCAAAGCATCTCCGATAGTAACCGGGGTTCAGCAACCATTGAAGCGGTTTGTGTTATCCCAATATTGCTATTTGTGTTTTGGGCATTTTATTCCATGTGTCAGATTTACATGCTGGAGAATCAAGTGTATCAGGCGGCTATGAATACAGCCGACTATTTGGCAGAATATGCATACTTGGCAGAAGACACGGAGTTGGAACTTCTGGGATATGGAGCTGCACAGATAAAGCTTCGCCAATATTTACCGAAACCGGAACGGGTGGAACAATATGTAGTAGGTGGAACATATGGAATTATCATTACAGAGCCGGTACTTTTGGATGAAGATGGATTTGTCAAATTGCATGTAAAGTATTGGATAAAGATACCGGTTCCAATGTTGGGAGAGTTATCTATGCCGATTCAGGTGCAAGTCAGACAAAAGGCATATACCGGATATCAGGATTCTGACAAATCAGATGAAACGATACGATACGTATATCTGACAGAAAACAGTGTGGTATATCATACAAGCAGAAGCTGTACCCATTTGGATCTGACAGTGATTCCGGTTACTCAATCCGCACTGCAGACAACATATGCACACTTAAGCAGTTGTGAATACTGTGGTAATAATAATACCGGTCATTATTATGTGACACGTACCGGAGATTGTTATCATATATCTTTGCAATGTAGTGGCTTAAAACGGACAGTAAGACGAGTTCCCTTTAGCCAGGTATCCGGTTATCAACCATGCTCCAGATGCGGAGAATGAAAAGGGACGTTTAAGTAGGAAAGGCAGGAATTATGCAGGAGAAAAAGAAAGGTAAAAATCGTGGTAGTACAATTATAGAAGTGACATTAATTATGCCTATGATTCTTATGATAATGGTATTGTTTATTACAATGCTTCTAAGTGCATTACAGCAGGCAAAGACACATGCAGGCTTGATGATTACATGGACGGAAGAAGCATATGTGGGTGAGATGAATTCCACGGATGAAAGAAGGTCCGCAACGAATCCTTTGGAGCAGCCGGGAATTCTTCAGCAGGATGTTAGAGTTTTTTCCGAGGAGGTAACATTGGAAATGGTAAATGGATATGAAATTACTTCAACAGAACAGCAGAAGATTCGTATTACTGAAACGGAGAAATGTTTGCGGAGGTGGCAGTTGTTTGGAAGCGCGGACTTGCAATGAAGGGTTTCGACAATATCTGATGTTGAAAAATCAAAAGCTTGATTTTGACAGCTTCAATATGAAGATGCTAATGCATTATGAAGGGGAATGGTTATTGCCATGTAATATACGTCATCAGAATGGTTTGGCAAGTATTTGTTATGAAACAAGTGGCGGAATATCTTTGCAACAGAATTATTCCAACCAAGAACTGGATAAGAAGCAGTTATTACTTCTGTATACTTCTATGTGGAAATGCTATGAAGAGCTGGGAGAATATTTGCTGGAACCGGAAGGAATGTTATTATCACCGGATACCATTTATTACTTACCTGCAAAGCAGAAGTATGCATTTTGTTATTTTCCTGAATACAATCATTCTTTTCGAGAGGAGTTGATATTGTTAACAGAGTTCTGTATGAAGCATACCTGTCATCAGGATGAAGAGGCAGTTTCTTTCATTTATGACATGTACCATATGCTTCAAAAGAATTCTCTTGAAGAGAAGGAAATTAAACAGTATATTTCGGAGTTTCAAGAAAAAAAGAAAGAAAAGAACTTCTTAAAGGAGGTAAATAGAGACGATGAACCGGTACCTGTAATAGATAAGAGCCCATCATTAGAATCACAAGTGTTGATGCAAGGGGAAAAGAAAGAGCGAAGCCAAATCCAGTACTATTTTTATGGTGGACTGACAGTAATTGCAGCTTTTATAGATGTCATATTTGTGGGTCGTTTTCTGTTGTTTTCTCATCGGGAGTCGGACTTGAAACTATGTATTATTTTGAGTATTGTTGTTGGATTACTGGTATACAGTGCCATACGGAGCAGGAGAGACTATCAATTGTATAAAGAATATGTGTTGCAAAGGAAAAGGAATTTAAAAGAAGAAAGCAAGATAACCAGTGAGGTCGAGACAGGATGTGTGAATGAAAGAAAAGAGTCAACAAACCAACCAGAGATTATGTGGAATTCAGTAGCAATGCAGAAGATGGATTCAATGCAGAAGTTGGATACTAGGCAGGCACCGGAAGATGCCGGAGAAACGGTTGTGCTGGAAACGCCTGTACACATAGATACTGCCTTGTGGGAACTGGAGGAACAACAGGGAACAAAGGCACATATTCAACTCAATCGTTTGCCGGGAATCCTAGGCAGAAAAATAAGTGAAGTAGACTATATGATTACGGGAGAGGGAGTAAGCCGCAGACATGTATTGCTGTTCTTAAGTGGAGAGAATTTATATGCAGAGGATTTGGCATCTACCAATGGTACATATGTGAATGGGGTTCGCTTGCGAGCAGGAGAACCTATGATTGTTGAGGATGGAGATTTGCTGGCAATTGGACCTTGCGAGTATCGAGTGAAGAAAAAAGCAGGTTGACAAATATGGATTTTAAATGGTTAATAGAGAGTGCCAAGCGAGAAGTTGCACTAACAAAAGACGAAAGAATGCTTGTTATATCTCTTACAAAGGAGTATTCTTCATGGATAAAAAGCTTATCGTCTAAAGAAATTCATGCTATTAGGAAATATACAAAGAACTCTCTGAAAGAAAGTCGAAAAAATAAGTTTTATATGAAACTTAATCAAATGCTTGAAGCCACTAATCCTTCAGCAACAAAAAATTATCAAATGCTTAGAGAGTATTCAGATACAATATCAAGTGCATTGCAGAGACATAGAATTAAGCAAGAAATTACCTGCTATCGAGGTGTTGATACAGTTCCGGTTGAAAATGTTGAAACTGGAGAAATTTTTGAATACAAACGTTTTATAAGTACATCTTTATTCGAAAAGCATGCTTTTAGGTGCAAATATATGATAAAGATACATATACCTGTTGGAATTTGCGCAGCATATATTGATGATATCAGTGTTTATAAAGGTCAATTTGAGGTTCTGATTGACAAAGGATATCATTATAAGTTAATATCAATTCAAGGAAACACTTATGAATTGGAGGTGTGTTCTTATGATTAAATTTTTTAAAAACTTGTTGTATTTGATAGAAGCAGAAAGAAATTGGAATGAAAGAACAAGTGATGCACCAAAGGTATTTAAAATTTCTAAGAATGAATCAACTAGAGTATAATTCAGTAAAATATAAGATACAGTCAATCAACTTGATTGGCTGTATTTTTGTTTGCGCGCCATGGGCGCGCTCTAACAGGTATGTTGGTGTAAAATCAGCCTACCCGTTGCTTTTATTTTCTATTTCCGCTATAATAATATGCAGTATTTTTAATGTGGGTACCTGTCTGAAAAAAGAGGGGAGCCATAAGAGTCGGTTGAAAAACAAAACGAGGAGAAAACACCATGAAAATCAATATATATTATGGCGGACGGGGATTGATTGAAGACCCCACCTTATATGTAATCGGAAAATTAACAGAAGTGTTAGAGGAACTCCGTGTGGATGTGCGACGATACAATCTGTACGAGGAGAAGAATGCCATTGCCACGTTACCGGCAACGCTGAAGGAGGCAGATGGTGTCATTCTTGCTGTTTCTCTGGAGTGGTTTGGAATCGGCGGTTATATGCAGCAATTTTTAGACATGTGCTGGTTGTATGCAGATAAGGAGAAGTTGAAAAGTATTTATATGCTTCCGGTGGTTATGGCGACAACTTATGGAGAACGGGATGCAGAGCTTACCTTGATTAAAGGTTGGGAAACCTTGGGCGGTATCCCATTGAACGGACTGGCAGCTTATGTAGAGAATCATACGGATTTTGAGACTTCCTCTGTGTATCGGGGAATTATTGAGAAAAAGGCAGAGGATTTGTATCGGGCAATCAATCAGACTATACCGATTCTGCCGAATAGTAATGTGGCAGTCAAGGAGAACATATCCAAGACGAAAACCATTGATTTGACCCCACAGGAAAGTGAACAGTTATCCCGGTTCGTTTCTGATGATACCTATGTGAAGAAGCAGAAGAAGGATATTGAAGAATTATCTGCCATGTTCAAGAGTATGTTAGGAGATTCAGAGCCACAGGAAAAAGAAGGGGAATTTATCCGGGAGCTTCGGACGAATTATTATCCGATGGAAGATTTCAGTGCCAAGTACATCATCATCATACCGGATCGGGAATCTACCTTATCCATTGAGGTAACCCCAACCAGTGTGAAATGCTGGTACAGCGATGATACAGAGGCAGATGTGGTAATGAAGGCAGAAACCAAGGTATTAAAAGCGATTATTAGTGGCAAGAATACATTTCAAAGAGCATTTATGGCTGGGGAAATTACTGCTAAAGGGAATTTTAAGACCTTACGTACACTGGACCAGATATTCCGCTTCCGTTACTAGGTTCTGTTACTAATGCAGAACCAATGAAAAATGAGTGATTGATAAGTATATGCCCCGGGCGAAGGACAGAAAATGCCGATGCCTGACGGAAAGAATAGATTAGGATGTGAAGAACATGTCATATATGGCATTATACCGTAAATGGAGGCCGGACACCTTCGAAGAGGTCAAAGGACAAGAACATATAGTAACGACTTTGCGTAATCAGTTGACTCATGACCGAATCGGACATGCATATTTGTTTTGTGGTACCAGAGGAACCGGTAAGACAACGGTAGCGAAGCTGTTTGCAAAGGCAGTGAACTGTGAACACCCTGTAGATGGAAGTCCATGTGGAGAATGTCCAAGCTGTAAGTCCATTGCAGAAGGAAGCTCCATGAATGTGATAGAAATTGATGCAGCGTCCAATAATGGTGTGGATAATATTCGTGAGATTCGGGACGAAGTACAGTATTCGCCAACGGAGGGAAAGTATAAGGTATATATTATTGATGAGGTGCATATGTTGTCCATCGGTGCATTTAATGCCTTGTTAAAGACCTTGGAGGAACCGCCTTCTTATGTGATTTTCATTTTGGCAACCACAGAGGCTCATAAGATTCCAATCACTATCCTGTCCCGTTGTCAGCGATATGATTTTCGAAGAATTTCTATTGAAACCATATCTGACCGTTTAGCTGATTTGATGGAACGGGAAGGGCAACAGGTAGAGAAAAAAGCCATTGATTATATTGCAAAGGTGGCAGATGGTTCTATGCGTGATGCTCTTAGTTTACTGGATCAGTGTATTGCCTTTTATTTAGGAGAAACCTTAACCTATGAAAAGTGTTTGGATGTGCTGGGAGCTGTAGACACGGAAGTATTTATCCGGTTGCTGAATGCAGTGGACAAAAAAGAAGTAACGCAGGCGGTTGATATTATTGATGAGATTATCTGGCAGGGAAGAGAATTAGGGCAGTTTATAACAGATTTTACCTGGTTTATGCGGAATCTGTTGTTAATAAAAAGTTCAAAGGAAAGCGCTTCCAAGCTGGATTTTTCCAAAGAGAATCTGGAAGCAATGAAACAGATGGCAGACCAGTTATCTTTGGAATCCCTGATGCGGTATATCCGTATTTTTTCCGAGTTATCCAACTCGATTAAGTATGCCAGTCAGAAGCGGGTAGTATTAGAGTTGGCAGTTATTAAGCTGTGTGTGCCGGAAATGGAACAAAATTATGATTCCATACTGCAACGGTTAGATGATTTGTCCAAACGGGTAGATAGCTGTCTGGAGCATCCGGCTCCTCAGGTGGTGACGCAGTATGTGGAACAGCCGGTGCAGGAGAAGACGCCGGAGGTTACCTTAGAGGAACTGAAAAAGACATTGCCGGAAGCGACAGTGCAGGAGTTACAGGAGATTGCAGGCAGACGGAGTGAGGTATTTGACCGACTGGAGCCGGCACTGGCAAATCTGCTTCGAATGTCAGATATGCGGATTAACAAAGAACATAAGACCATTGTGGTGTTATTGGATGATTTTAATCAAGGACTGTTGATGAATAATGAAGCAGACAGACAGGCAATTGAAGCAGCATTTATGGAAGTCCTGAGTAAGCAGGTTTCTGTAGAATTTCGTAAGAAAACATCGAGCAATTCCATGCAGCAGGAACTGGTTCGGATGGATATATTTGAAGAAATGAATATTCCAGTGGAATATGATGATAATTAGGAGGATGTAAAAATGGCAAAACGTGGTGGATATCCTGGAGGAATGATGCCGGGAAATATGAACAATCTGATGAAGCAGGCACAGAAGATGCAGAAACAGATGGAGGAAGCAACCAAGGCACTGGAGGAAAAGACATATGAAGCAACTGCCGGTGGTGGAGTTGTAAAGGTAGTGGTAAGTGGTAAGAAGGAAGTAGTTTCCATCGAATTAGAGGAAGAAGTAGTAGACAAAGATGATATTGAAATGCTTCAGGATTTAATCATGGCAGCTACCAATGAAGCACTTCGGGCACAGGAAGAGGATTCCAATAAGGAAATGTCCAAGATTACCGGTAACATGGGTGGAATGGGAGGCTTTCCCTTCTAATCATGAATTATTATAGCACAGAAATCAGCAATCTAATTGAACAGTTATCCAGACTTCCGGGGATTGGAGGAAAGTCGGCGCAGCGACTGGCATTTCACATCATTGATATGCCGGTAGAGCAGGTTGAAAAGCTGGCAGAAACCATTCAGAATACCAGAAAGAATGTGAAATACTGTACCCAATGTTATACGCTGACCGATAAAGAGGTTTGTCCGATTTGTGCATCTGCCGGTCGGGACCACAGCACCATTATGGTGGTTGAGGATACCAGAGATTTGGCAGCCTATGAACGGACGGGACGATTCAATGGTGTATATCATGTTCTTCATGGAGCGTTGGATCCGGCAATGGGGAAAGGACCAGAGGATATTAAGCTGAAAGAACTGTTGGTTCGTTTGCAGACGGAACCGGTGGAGGAATTGATTATTGCAACCAATTCAGATGTTCCGGGCGAAGCAACTGCAATGTACATCAGCAAGCTGGTAAAACCTTCCGGTATCAAAGTCAGCCGGATTGCAAGTGGAGTTCCAATTGGTGGAGAACTGGAATGTATTGATGAAGTGACGCTGCTTAGGGCTTTAGAGGGTAGAGTTTACTTGTGATTTAACACAAGACTTGCCAGCGGGTCTTAAAACTATATTATAACGCAAGAAAGAGAAGGTGGTACAATGAAGAGAATAGGAATGTTGACTAGTGGTGGAGATTGCCAGGCGTTAAATGCAACCATGCGTGGTGTAGTAAAAGGATTGTATGGCTCATTTAAGGAAGTTGAAATTTACGGTTTCTTGGAAGGCTATAAGGGTTTAATGTATGGCAATTATAAGAAATTGAAAGCAGATGATTTTTCCGGTATTTTAACAAAGGGTGGCACCATTCTTGGCAGTTCCAGACAGCCATTTAAGCTGATGCGTGAGCCGGATGCCAATGGCTTGGATAAAGTAAAGGCAATGAAGGATACCTATAAGAAGTTAAAACTGGATTGTCTGGTTGTATTAGGTGGAAATGGTTCTCAGAAGACTGCAAATCTGTTAAGTGAAGAAGGGTTAAATGTGATTGGTCTGCCAAAGACCATTGATAATGATTTGTGGGGAACGGATATGACCTTTGGTTTCCAGAGTGCGGTTAATATTGCCACAGATGCTATTGATTGTATTCATACCACAGCAGCTTCTCATGGACGGGTATTTATTGTAGAAATTATGGGACATAAGGTAGGCTGGATTACTCTGCATGCCGGAATTGCCGGTGGTGCAGATATCATTCTGATTCCGGAAATCCCATATGATATTAAGAGCGTTTGCAAAGCATTGGATAAGCGGGCACAGCAGGGGAAACGATTCTCCATTTTGGCAGTGGCAGAGGGTGCTATCTCTAAAGAGGTGGCTGCACTTCCTAAGAAGGAACGGAAGGAATATCTTGCAAATCCGAAGTATCCATCTGTTGCATATGAGATTGCAGACCAGATTAAGCAGTATGGCGGACAGGAGGTTCGGGTAACTGTTCCGGGACACACGCAGCGTGGTGGAAGTCCTTGCCCGTATGACCGTGTCCTTTCCAGCCGGTTTGGAGCAAAGGCAGCTGAGTTAATTAAAGAAGAGAAATTCGGAGAATTGGTAGTATTGAAGAATAATGAAGTTACTTCCATTCCGTTATCAGAGTCAGCAGGAAAATTAAAATATGTTTCACCGGAAGACAGCATTGTAAAAAATGCAAGAATGTTAGGTATCTCTTTTGGTGATGAGTAATTAGCGGAAGGATTTAGGGGAAGCACCGTTTTAAGGGTGCTTCTTCTAAATTCTTCCCATGAAGCACAGGAACCTCTTATCAGGCAGACAGGCAACAAACCATATGGGATGCATACAATAGGTATATATTGTAGTGGTTTGGCTTGAAGTCAGGGAGGTTGAAAATGAGCAGCTTCAGTGATTATTTGGAACAGGCATCCCGGAATCCGTATCCAAAGGAATGGAATCTGGAAGCAATGGAGATGTCAGAGGAGGATATAGCCCGGGATTATGAAAGAATGAAACGGCTGTATCCAAGAGAAGCAAGATTTGTAGCAGCAATTGTAGAGGATATGTGTGACCAATTGGAATACGAGGGAAGTCCGATGTTCGATGAACAACCGGATTCTGTAACCATCTATCGGATGGCAGAAGAGGTATATACCCGTATGAAAGGGAAAGAGGGTAAACCGCCAAAGCCGGATGCCCCTTTGATGCAATTGTGTATGATATTGATATGTAATGAATTTCATGTAAGAAGATGCCGGTATCATCAGAGAAAACGGAGATTCTGGTAGAGGCAGGATAGGAATCCATAAATGGGTTTTGTGGATGATGCAAAATGATAGGAGCAACTGAATGATAAAAAATATAATTACAAGAATTGTTGTATTGACGGTAGTGTTCTTCGCAACAATCTTTTTGGTAAATAAATGGAATAACGCAGGAATGGATGAGGTGACCGCAGAGATGGATCAGCCTACCTTGCCGTTGGTTTATATGCTGACGGGAGAAGAAGAAATCAATTGTCTGCATGGCTACACCTCTTCCATTGACGTTGCCTTATTTCATGATTCTATTACGCCAATTGGCTTGAATCAGACTGTACGGTTTCGAATTGAAGATGTGGGTGTGGATATTGACACTGTTGCCTATGAGGTGCGTTCCGTGGACGGTGCTTCTTTGATTGAAAATGGCTCCGTTGATGATTTAGAGAAAAACAGTGGCTCTTTTTATGCTACCACAACTCTTCGAATGAACCTGACGGAGTTACAGGAATATACATTTATTGCTATTCTTAAGCTAAAAGATGGACGAGAAGTAAAATATTATACTCGTCTGATTCCTTCCGATGAGTTATACACACAGGAATTTCTGCAATTTGTGCAGGAGTTTCATGAAGCAACCTTCACGAAAGAGAATAAGGCGGCAATTACCACTTATATTGAGCCTAATGACAGTGGTGAAAATGAGAATTTATCCCATACGGATATTCATTCCAATTATGAAACGACGACCTGGGCGAATCTGTCTATGATGCGTATTTCCCAGATGATACCTACCATTAAGGAAATGGATAGTAAAAATGCGGTGATTGAATTAAAATACGTTGCCATTTCCGGTGATGTGGAAAATGCCCAGTATTACAACGTGTCTGAGGTGTATCGGGTTCGCTATGTGGACAGCAGTACCATTTATCTGATGGATTATGACCGTAATGTAGAAAGCATCTTTGACCGCTTCAATGTAAATACGGTAAAGAACTGGTTCTTCTTCGGAATTGCAGATATCGAGGACTTCCAGTATCGTGTCAGTGATGAAAATGAAAAGGTGGCTTTTGTAAAAGAGGGACAGCTTTGGTACTACGATTATTCCGGCACAAGGATTACAAAGGTATTTGCATTCTGGCAGGATACACCAACAGACATCCGGACCGCTTATGACCAGCATGGAATTAATATTGTGAAATTAGATGATGATGGAAATATCATTTTTACTGTATATGGCTACATGAATCGGGGGCAACATGAGGGAGAGAACGGAATCGCCGTTTATCGCTTTGCTGCAGAAACCAGTAAGCTGGAGGAAGTGTTATTCATTACCTGTGATGAACCTTATGAAATACTGAAAGAGGATGCTTCCCGCCTGACCTATCTAAACGAACAGGGAGAGTTCTTCTATTTGCTTGGTAATAATGTGATGAAGATTGACTTGGAAACCCATGAATCCAGCTACGTGATTCATGCCATTCCAAAGGAATATCTGGCGGTATCGGACAGCGAATTCCTGTTAGCGTATCCGAATGCAGAGGTGGATAGAGACAGTACCCAGCTTACAATTCTGAATCTGGAAACCTATGAGGAGCATACCATTGATGCCGGGGCAGGACAACGGATAAAGGCACTTGGATTTATCGAAAATGATTTGGTCTATGGCTTGGCAGATGAGACAGATGTTGTTTTGAATACAGATGGCAGTACTATTTTCCCAATGCATACCTTAAAGATAACCACTTTGGAAAATGAGGTGGTAAAGGAATATGCCAAATCCGGCATTTATGTTATGGAGGCCCGGACAGCTAATCGGGTGATTTATCTGAACAGAGCAACAAAGTCGGGAGGAAACTATCTGGAGGCAACAGACGATTTTATAACATTTAAGGAAGAGGATGGAAATGGAATACAGGTAAGCTATCAATACACTTATGATGGCTACAATCAGTTGTATATGATATTCCCGAATTATATGTATGTAACCTCCATACCACAGTTGGTTATTACAAAAGAAGTAATCAATGATGATAATAAGACCATCGCGGTAGACAGTGGTGAAAAGTCAGGACGATATTACGTGTATGCCCAGGGAGAAATGCAGGGTTCCTATTCTTCTCCGAGAAGTGCCATTCTGGCAGCAAATGAGGAAAGCGGTCAGGCCATTGACAGTAACGGTAATTGTATCTGGAAAATCAGTGGTTTGTTAGAATATGCAGAAGTGACGGAAGGCTTGCAGGAGACTATCTGTGAGACACCGGCACAGTCCTTACAGGAATGTGTAGAAATGATTCTTCTTTATGAGGGAACTCCAATTCCGGAAACCATGGATATGAGCGGCAATCCAGACGATATACTAAAGCGGTATCTGGGCAAGACCGGAGTGAATCTGGTGGGCTGTGATGTAGATAATGCTTTATTCTATCTGTGTCAGGGGGCACCTGTAATCGCAAAGCTGGATTCAGAAACCTATGTATTGATTATCAGTTATAACACAGCAACCATTCGTTACTACGATCCGGTATCGGGAGAAGAACATCGTTTGGAACGATACATTATTGAGGAAAAGTTTGCAGAGCAGGGCAATCAGTTCTTCACATATATACACTAGGAGTAGATTATGGCAGGAGTGGAAGAACAACAGCTCCAGAAACGGTTTATGGAGCTGGCAGAACAGAGTTATCAGAATAATACCTATTATTTTACGGATTTCTTGTCAGCAACGGATGCGGCACTGGCGTATACCGTAGTAGAGGCTTCGGAATTCTCCCAATGGGGAGGGGCCGATGGCTGTGAACGTGTGCTGTTGCGATTTGGTAATCCGGAGGAATTCGGCTATGAGATACCATATCCGATTCAAATCCTGAAAATCGAACCGTTGATTAAAAAATTTGCAGACGAACTGAGTCATCGGGATTTCTTAGGTGCATTGATGAACCTTGGAATTGAACGGGATACCATTGGGGATATTGTGGTAAAGGATAAGGTAGCATATGTCTTTGTGGTAGAACGAATTGCAGACTATATCCGGGAGAATTTGGGACAAGTAAAGCATACCCATGTAAAATGTCAGGTCTTAGAGGAAATGCCGGAGGAAGTAAAGCCACAATTAGAGCCGGTAGAATTAATTGTAGCTTCTACACGGTTGGATACCATTGTTGCAAAGCTATATCATTTGTCCCGAAATCAGGCATTGGATTTGTTCCGCAAGAAGCTGGTACTGGTGAATGGAAGAATTTATGAGAATAACAGTGGCAATCCCAAGGACGGAGATGTTGTAGCAGTACGGGGATATGGAAAGTTCATTTTTCGGAATATCCAGTATGATACGAAGAAGGGGAAGCAGGCGATACTGGTGGAGAGGTATGTCTGAAGGAGAAAAGGAGTGTCAAAAATGTTAAATAAACTACATTTAGCAATGATAGAGTTATACTGTGGAGATGCAAAGAGAATTCAGCACTTTTGTAAGGTTCATAGCTATGCAAAGCTTATTGCTGAAACGGAACAGGTTGATAAGAAATGTTTGTTTATTCTTGAGGCGGCAGCCCTGACCCACGACATTGGAATTCATGTATGCGAAGAAAAATATGGGAAGTGTAATGGAAAATTACAGGAAAAAGAGGGCCCTGTGATAGCCGAAAGGCTACTTAGGGAGTTAGGCTTTGAAGAGGATATAATGGAAAGGGTTCTGTATCTGATTGCACATCATCATACATACGACAACATTGATGGAATAGACTATCAGATACTGGTTGAGGCTGATTTCCTTGTGAACATTTTGGAGGATAGTCTGTCAAAAGAGGCGGCTCTGCAGGCATATAATAGTATTTTCAGAACAGAGTGTGGAAAGAAGATTTGTAGGGAAATGTTTGGGTTGATAAAATGACGATTGAAAAAGTAACAATTGAAGACGCAGAGGAATTGCTAAAAATATATGCTCCATATGTAAAAGAAACTGCAATATCATTTGAATATACTGTTCCTACGATAGAAGAATTTGAGAATAGAATTGTACAGATTTCAAATAAGTATCCATATATAAAAGCCGTTGAAGCTGGCGAAATTGTTGGATATGCATATGCGAACAGTTTTAAGGGAAGAAAAGCTTATGACTGGTCTGTTGAAACAACAGTATATGTCAGGAATGATTGTAAGAGAATGGGAATTGGAAGCGCATTGTATAAGCAATTGGAAAAGTCATTGAAAGCAATGGGAATACTGAATATGAATGCTTGTATTGCCAGTCCAACGAAAGCGGATGAATTTCTGAATGATGATAGTTTTCATTTTCATAGTGCAATGGGTTTTTCAGTAGTAGGACGATTTCATAATAGCGGATATAAGTTTCATCGTTGGTTCGATATGATTTGGATGGAAAAAATGATTGGCGTACATGATGAACAACCACCCAAGGTACAATTTGGAAGCTGGGATATTGAATAAAAATAGTAATTAAGAAGGAGCATAATTCAATCTTCTAAAAGAGGAGCAATTGGATTATATGGGATTAACAGATGAGAATTATAGAAAGCTGTGCGGAGTGTTTATACGATAAGCAGAAGCATTTAACCGAAGATGAGAGATATCTGAAAGAAATAAAAGATATCATAGACAACAGAGGTGAAGATGATACCTCGCCATATCTTGTTTACCGGTTTAATAAGGTCTATCAAAAATATTTTGGGCGGCAGACTTCTTATAAGGAAATTAAGAAAAAGTATAATGATTTGGTGCTGTCGATGGAGGATTCTGTCAGGAATCGAATAGAAGCGTCTGAGGATCCGCTTGCAAAGGCTTTGCTATATGCGCGTGTTGGAAATTACATAGATTTTGGTGCAATGAATCATGTGGATGAAGAGACATTTCTTTCTCTTTTGGATAGGGTAGAATGGAATGATAAGGACTTAGATGTGATACAATCTTTTGTAGATCAATGCAAACGTGCACGCAATTTCTTGCTGATAGCAGATAATTGTGGAGAGATTGTTTTGGACAAGCTTTTCCTTGAACAGCTACATAAGAGGTTTCCGGAACTTGTGATAGATGTATTAGTTCGAGGTGGCGAAGTGCTGAATGATGCTACGGAAGAAGATGCGGAGTATGTGGGAATAAATGAGTTGGCAAGAATCATTTCAAATGGTCTTCCAATTGCCGGAACTGTTTATGATATGCTTCCTGATAGTGCAAAAGAAGTAGTAAATCAGGCGGATGTAATCCTTGCAAAGGGGCAGGGAAATTATGAGTCACTCAGCAAACAAGGCAGGCACATATTTTTTTCGTTCTTGTGTAAATGTGAATTGTTTACAAGTAGGTTTGGAGTTCCGAAACTGACCGGTATTTTCGTGGAAGAATGGGATTAATAGCGAAGCGACGTATTATCAGGAATGGTAATGCGTCGCTTTATGTTGTTTAATGCAATGTTTATGTTGACAACGAAAACGGTCGTTAACTATAATGTAGAAAACGGTCGTTCGCATTTGGAGGATAGCTGATGAAGGATGTGTCAACAAAAGAAAGAATACTGTATGCCGCACTTGATCTCTTTGCAGAGAAGGGTTATGACGGAGTTGGTGTAGATTTGATAGCAGAGAATGCCGGACTGAAAGGACCTTCTCTTTATAGACATTATAAAGGGAAAGAAGACATTTTTAATTCTCTGATTGATTTGGTAATTTCCCATTATGAAGAGGGCTTTGGTTTAAAGAAGAAACCGGAAGATTTCCCTAAAAGCATGGATGAGTTAATTGAGAATGCCATGGAAAAAATTAAGTTCACGATGCACGATGATGTCGTTCGAAAAACCAGACGAATTCTGGCAATGGAGCAGTTTCGCAGTAAGCGGATGGCAGAGCTTACAACTCGCTATCATCTGGAAAATTTGCAACGAATGTATGCAGGTATCTTTGCAGAATTGATGGAAAAGGGAATATTAAAGAAGGATGATCCGGAATTACTTGCATTGGAGTTTGTTTCACCGGTTTCTTTACTCATTCATATGTATGACAGACAACCGGAGAGAGAAGAAGAAGTACTGGATACAATCAGAAAGCATTTTGAACACTTTGCGAAGGTGTATGCTGAGAAATAATAAAGATTTATAGAAGGGTAAAACGATATGAAAATGTGTATTGTAACAGCTCCATGCAGAGACTGAGGAACTGTATGGAGGATTAACGACATCCTCAGGCTTTGCTTCATAAAATACGGTATTAACTATTTTGATAAGGAGCAAAGAAATGAATAATAGAATAAAGAAAAAACATATAAAAGAACTAAATAGTTTTTTGATTTTATGGAGTACCCAAAGCTTATCACAGCTTGGTAGTTCTTTGACGACATTTGCGTTGACATTGTGGCTTTACGAGGAGACTGGTTCTGCACTTAGTACGGCGGCACTTACGATTTGTTCATACCTGCCATATGTGATTATGAGTATTTTTGCAGGTGCTTTAACAGATAGATTCGATAAGAAGAAAACGATGCTTGCTTGTGATTTTCTTGCGGCAGTCTGTACGATGATTGTGTTTGCACTTTTCCTTGCAAATAAGCTTGAAGTATGGCATTTATATGCGGTTAACGCGATTTCAGGTCTGATGAACACAGTGCAACAACCTGCATCGGAAGTGGCAATTACACTTTTGATTCCGAAGGAACATTATCAGAAGGCCAGCGGACTTCAGTCACTTTCAAGATCTCTTATCTCCATCCTTAGTCCATTATTGGCTACAGCATTATATTCATTGGCGGGCTTAGAGCTTGTAATCGCATTTGACCTTGGAAGTTTTGCAGTGGCATTTCTCACATTGCTGATATTTATTAAGGTTCCAGAGGTGAATTCTGAAAAGAAGGAACGTGTATTAGTCCTTATAAAAGAAGGAATCACTTTTTTGAAAGATACACCTATGGTTTTAACAATGATTTTGTTTATGTCAGGGATTAATCTTGTCGCATCTGCGTTTGATGCAGTTTTGCCTGCATATGTCATACCAAATCCAAAGGGCGGCACGTCAGTACTTGGACTCGTTAGTGCTTTTTCAGGAATAGCCATGGTCATCGGAAGTTTTATCGTATCTGTTTTGCCAAAGCCAAAGAATCGAATGAAAGTAATCTACAATACAATGCTCATTTCCATGGGAACGGAAAACTTTATGCTTGCACTCAGCAGAGAGCCATGGGTCTGGTGTTTGGGACAAATCATCGGTTGGGTGGTAGTGCCAATCATGAGTGCAAACTATGATGTGATTTTCAGAAATTCAGTACCGGTTGAATTACAGGGAAGAGTATATGCCTGTAGAAATGCATTACAGTTTTTCACGATTCCTATAGGACTTTTTCTGGGTGGTTTTATGGTTGATGAAATATGTGAACCATTTATGCTGTTTCAAAGCAATAATGAAATTTTATCATTTCTTTTTGGACAGGGAAAAGGCTCTGGAGCAGCGATGACCTTATTCATTCTTGGAATCATAGGAAGTGTTTTTTGTCTTATTATGGGAATGAAATTGAAACAGTACAAATATAGTGATAATTAATTTTTAAAATCATTGAAAATAGAAAAAGGAGGAGAAAATACATGGAAAAGAAATCAATTAAGGAAATTATTTCAACAGTTTTTAAGGCTTTGACCTTAGCAATGGGGGTTGCAGTTGTAGTTCTGTCTTGTCTGGGTAAGTTGGAAGCGCAGTCTGCGGTCACCATGCTTGGAATCGGGCTTGCCTGTGCAGGCATCTCTATGCTGGAGAAGAAATGATGATGAAAAACTGATTACTGCCAGACAATGCATTAAGGCACTTGCCCAGATAGGCTTGGCGAAGCCACAGTATATTCCAATGATATTGTCATGCTTGAGGAGTGCTGGTTTAGTCGCCTTATCGCCTTCTGATGATATACAGTCGGAAGCTTCTATAATTTGTTCATACTTTCTCACGCTTACCTACCAGAAGATTCGTTTGATTTGGTTTGGTAGGTAAAATGACTTGCAGTTTAATCTGAAAGTAAGTGAAACACCCACTAAATCAGTTTAGTAAGCATGTTTAGTGGGTAAAAAAGCTTATTAAGAGAAGAATTTCCTTGTGATTTACCTACTAGATATACATTATGAAGTTACCTGGTAGGTAAATGTATATCGATAAAGAAAGAAAAACAGGGAAATTACCCACTAAATGTATATAAGGGTGAAGAATGATAGGTAAATAATGGTGAGACGAATTCCGCTTTATGAATCCGACAGATTCTGGCTTGTTGTACTCTTTGGGTCTGGTCAACTCCCTATTATTCTCTCAAGCGTGGGCAATTCATTAGACGTTGCAGATATGAGCAGGGAAGACATTTTTGATGCCAGAATATCTTTTGATGATGGGGTAAGGTTGGAGATAATGAATAGATGGCGTATAGGCACTGACTTTGGATTAAAAGGAGATAATAGAAAAATGATTATAAGAAAACTGGTAAAAAATGATATAAGCACATGTGCAGATATCTTATGCACGGTATATAATAATGAGCTTTGGATGTGCCGATGGGATAAGGAAACTGCCATAGAATATTTAAATGATTTCTTTAGTAACAAAAAGTTTGTGGGTTTTGTTGCAGAAGAAGATAATGAGGTGATTGCCGGATTATTTGCACATGAAAAGGTGTGGTGGAATAATTCAGAGGTTTATATTGAAGAAATGTTTGTGTATCCGGAATATCAGAGAAAAGGTATTGGAGCAGAGCTTCTTCTTGAAGTAGAGGCATATGTTAAAGAGAAAGGCTTGGCGGGTATCACATTATCTACTAATAAATATGCTCCGGCTCCAAGATTTTACGAAAAGAATGGATTTGGAAATTGCGAGCATGTGATATTTATGGCGAAAGAATTATAGTTTGAGGAGACTTGAATGGTTAGAAATGATGCAATAAGAGAAAAAATATTAGGTCTGGGTGCTGATGTATGTGGATTTCATACTGTTGATTGTAATAAATGCAGAAGAGAATGTCCGATGCGTGATGGTCTTCTTTGAACAGATGGAATATTTGGCGGAGACTATCATGAAGTGGAAAAGAGGTAATTGGAATGTACGCAGGATTGTTGATAAAAGAAAGTCTTTCGGATGAAAGAATACTTGATTTTGTAGAGATAAAGAATGTTGATATATGGGTCACCAATAATAAACCAAGATACTGGACAGCAATATCCTTTGTAAGTAATTGCATGGAATTTCCTGAAAAACTCTCAAAAGCATTAAGGGAAGACTCGCAGATGCAATGGTATGTTGACTTAAAAATGGATAACACAAAATACATTGTTTTAAAAGACCTTGTTCTGAAATATGAAATTGGCAATTGTATTGAAAAAGAAAGGGTAATTAAAAATTGTATCGAATTGGGAATGCCGATGGAACAGCTTGACTGGTCTGAAGAGGATAAATAATATGATTAAAATAACATCATTTGAAATTGAAAAATATGAGGAAATATATAAGCTCTGGATGAGTTGCAAAAATATGGGATTTAACAATGTGGATGATTCCCTTGCAGGTATAACAAAACTTGTGAAAAAGAATCCTAAAACATGTTTTGTAGCAGAAGTGGAAGGAAAAATAGTAGGGACGGTTCTTGCAGGAAATGATGGGCGGCGCGGTTATGTCTATCATCTTTGCGTGAATGAAGAATATAGAAAACAGGGTATTGGTAAAAAGCTTGTAGATGCCATGCTTGATGGAATGAGAGAGGAGGGAATCAGTAAAGTAGCCCTGGTAGTATTTGCCTACAATGATACGGCAAATGCATTTTATGAAACAATTGGATTTGTCAAACGAAATGATTTGTATTATAGAAATATTTCTCTTGTGGATCTTGAGAGAATTGATACATAGGAGGAGACGGATATGGCAAACATCGTAACAGGTTGTAGAATACTATGTAGCATACTTTTGCTATTCGTTCCTGCCTTTTCTCCTACATTTTATATTTTATATTTAGTAGCTGGATTTACTGATATGATTGATGGCACTATCGCAAGAAAAACAAATACCGCCAATGAATTTGGTTCCAGACTGGATACCATTGCAGACATTGTATTTGTTGTGGTTTGTATGATAAAAGTGCTGCCTGTTTTGACAATTCCTACATGGCTTTATATATGGATAGGTGTGATTGCAATCATAAAAGTTTTCAATATTATTTCAGGATATATCATTCAAAAGAAATTTGTAGCAAAACATACCATTATGAATAAGATTACAGGGGCTGTATTATTTATTCTTCCATTGACGCTATCTATTGTCGATTTGAAATATAGCGGAGGTTTCATCTGCACAATTGCTTTATTGGCTGCCGTACAGGAAGGGCATTTGATAAGAACAGAATTAGCGGCACAAAGAAAAGGAGGGGAAAACTGATAAAACAATAGATGAAATTACAGTTGATGAGTATGATGCTTTGGCAGTACCGGGAGGCTTTGAAGAATATGGCTTTTATGAGGAAGCATATGATGAAAAATTTTTCGAATTGATAATTAATTCATTTGGGAAAGGATAAATGGATGATGATTAAATATGATGAAAAAATAGATCCCGAAGAATACATGAGGTTAAGACAAATGGTAGGTTGGGGAGTCTTTCCAATCGAAGAGGCTGCGGCAGGAATTCAAAATACATATTATATCGTTTGTGTCAGAGACCAAGGAAAAGCAGTTGGATGTGCAAGACTGCTTTGGGATCAGGGATATATTGCATATCTTGCAGATGTTATTGTTGATCCCGCATATCAGGGAAGAGGAATCGGTCGAGAGATTGTTGAACGTTGTATCAATCATCTCAAAGCAAGCATGAAACCTGGATATAAAGTTAAACTGAATCTGATGTCAGCAAAGGGGAAAGAAGAATTCTATGAAAAATTTGGCTTTGTTGTCAGACCAAATGATATCTTTGGTGCAGGAATGGATCAATGGATTTGTTTGTAGATAAAACTTATTATTTTGTTACTAAAGAATTCAAAAAGATAAACATTTTAATTTGTGGAGGATAGCATATGACACATAAAGAAAAGGCATTAGCATATTTTAATGATAAATTTCACTGTTCTTAGGCAGTTCTTGCAGCATATGCAGAAGAGTGTGGAATATCTGAAAAACAAGCATTGAAACTGGGTGCATGTTTTGGCTCAGGCATGAGAAAAGGAGAAGTGTGTGGAGCGTGTACAGGTGCATTGATGGTTTTAGGATTACTATATGGGCAATGTGATAAGAATGATTCCGAAAGTAGACAAATTGCGAATGAAGTAAATGACAAATCTTTGTTTATGAGGTGAGATAATGATAAGAGAAGTAAGACACGATGAAATACCAATGTGTGTGGAAGTTATAAAAAAGAGTTTTATTACGGTTGCTGATGAATATGGCTTCACAGAGAAAAATGCTCCTGGATTTACAGCTTTTGCGACTACAACAGACAAATTATATTGGCATATGGATGGAGAGCATAGACTGATGTATGTATTTGAAGAAGATGGTGTTTTATGTGGATATTATTCGCTCTTATTACAAGAAAACGATGAATGTGAACTCAATAATCTCGCAGTATTGCCAGAATATAGACATAAGGGGATTGGAAAGCAATTGTTAGAACATGCTTTCAATAAAGCAAACGAAGCAGGTTGTAAGGTTATAAATATAGGTATAGTTGAGGAAAACAAAGTTCTCCGAAAATGGTATGAGCTGAATGGAGCAATACATATCGGAACAAAGAAATATGATTATTTTCCATTCACATGCGGATATTTGAAAAAAGAATTATTGTGACTTTTTGACGGGTAAGATTTTGTGGAGGGCGCAATTTGTTTTGTGAAAGATTTATATTAGATTTAACAAAACTTTTACAATAATCGTAGAATTAGTATTGAAGTGGAGAGCATTGGTAAATGAATTCTTATTTATGTGAAACAGAGTATATCGATTTTACACATCCGCTCATTGCGGAAAAAGTAAAGGAGTTAAGAGGTAAATCAAATAATTCTCTGGATTATATCAATCAGACGTATTTATTTGTCAGAGATGAAATTACTCATACATGGGATGCAAAGGAGACAATTGTATCAAAAAAGGCGAGTGATGTATTAAGAAATAAAACAGGTATCTGTTGGACAAAATCCTGTCTTCTGGCAGCACTCCTTCGTGCAAATGGTATTCCTGCAGGGATAAGCTATCAGAATTTGACAAGGGCTGATGAGGACGATAGCGAAGGGTATATCATTCATGCATTAAATACAGTTTACATCAGTGAACTAAATAAATGGATTCGCTTGGATGCAAGAGGAAATAAAGAAAATGTGCAGGCGGAATTTAGTATTGACCAAGAAAGATTAGCATTTATAGTGCGTCCGGAATTTGGTGAGATAGATTATAAGGATAATCATCCGGATTTAGATAAGCGACTATGTATGATATTGGAAGAAAGTAATAATATATTACAGATACATACAGACTTTGACATGTGAAAGATTACCAGTATTATTAAGGGGGAGAAACAGATGATTAATTTTGCAAATAACCTGATTTTGGACTTTGAAAAGGATTCAGACCGTCGTATTTCTGCTATCTGCAGGGCGATAACTGTGCTGATTATTGTTGTAATACTGCTTAACATATTACACATATTTAAGATTTCGACCGCGTTATATCCGACTCTTATGGTGTCAGCTGTCATATTGTTAATGCCGACGTTGTTCTATGATATTTTACATTTGCGTTCAAAATCCGTTAGATATGTTGTTCTGACACTTCTGGTTTTAATGTCTGGACTTATGTATTCCATTTTGTCATATCACGTAATAATTATGCTGATTTTTCCGGTTGTGGTTTCCTGTTTGTATTGCGATCGCTCAAATGTTATATACACAACGGTATTGAGTGTCCCTGTAATGGTAGTTAGTCATCTGATTGCGTACAATCTTAAGATTGTACCTGACGAGCCACTTGTTACGTTGCGAGGTGTATTGTTATACGGAATCATACCTCGTGTCATTGAGCTTATTGCGATATCTGTAATCTGTATTGGTATAACAGGCAAGCTTCAACGCTTAATTACGGCTCTTGTCAAAAAGAATAATGAGTTGTACGAAGAGCAGCAGGTTATGGTTGGCTCTCTTTCGGAGCTTGTTGAGACTCAAAGTCACGAGACAGGTCAGCATGTAAAACGTGTTGCCGCCTATACAGAAATACTATGTCGTGCCATGGGATTATCTGAGGAGGAAACCTGGAAAATAAGTGTGGCAAGCATGATGCATGATGTGGGTAAAATATGTGTACCACGGGAAATACTACATAAACCCGGTAAGCTGACAGAAGATGAATTTTCAGAGATAAAAAAGCATGTTGATTACGGATATCAGCTTTTGGAAAATGCACCCGGAGAGATTATGCAGCTTGCTGCCGGCATAGCGAAGCAGCACCACGAGCGTTATGATGGTAAGGGCTATCAGAATAAGCTTGAGGGGGAACAAATTAATAAATATGCACGATGTGTAGCTGTTGCGGATGTGTTTGATGCACTGGTAAGTAAACGTTGCTATAAGAAATCCTGGACACCGGAACAGGCGCGGGAGGAAATACTAAGTCAGGCCGGACATCAGTTTGATCCGGAGATAACAAAACTATTTGATGAGCATTTTGATGAATTTCTTAAAGTTATGGAGGATTATCCGGATGCTTGATTAAAACTAGTATTATGCGTGTATATACACGTTTGAAAAGTACAGGTAATACAATTTAAAATGCTTCTTGACTCGTCCCTTAGGGGAGGCTATAGAATAGCCGCATAACGAGAAGGAGGCTGATTATGAATACGTGTATTGAAGTAAAAGACTTAACAAAGTCATTTAACGGAAGAACAGTTGTAGATGGAATTACCTTCCATGTGGAGAAAGGAGAGGTTTTTGGACTTTTAGGTCATAATGGAGCAGGGAAAAGTACAGCCATTGATTTGCTTCTTGGATTGAAGAAACCGGATTGCGGGACGGGGACAATATTTGGATTGAATCCGGTTACGAATCGTAAGGCAGTATTTGAACGGGTTGGTGTGCAGTTACAATCCTCAAACTATCAAAATAACATTCGAGTGGATGAACTGTGTAAAGAAATGTCAGCGTTATATAAGGAACCGGAGGATTACCATACATTGTTGCAGTTTTTCTCACTGGAAAAATTGGAAAAGTCTCAGGTAAACAAACTGTCCGGTGGAGAAAGACAAAGGTTATCGGTTGCATTGGCGCTTATCAACAAGCCGGAAATCGTGTTCTTGGATGAGCTGACAACAGGACTGGATACAGCGGCAAGAAGAGAGGTATGGGGACATATAAGGGAACTAAAATCGAAGGGAACTACTATTTTTCTGACTACACATTATATGGAAGAAGCAGAAAGCTTGTGTGACCGCATTTTTTTAATCAAAGATGGCAAGAAGGTTACGGAAGGGACGGTAAAAAGTGTTATTGAAAGCAGTCCTTATGGAAACCTAGAGGAAGCATATCTTTGGTATATGGGAGAGGAGGTTACACAATGAAACGATTTTTGAGATTATACATGATTGAACAGAAATTAGCACTGCGTTCCGGTGATATGCTCATTTTTGGCGTGGCAATGCCGGTAGGAGTTATGATATTAATTAGCATGATTGCAGGACAGAAACAGGCCGGAGAGGGCTTTACTTATTTGGAAAGTTCTTTTGCTGCATTGATAGCGGTAGGCATTTGTGCATCAGCATTTATGAACATTCCTCTTACAATTGCTGACTATCGCGATAAGAGAATATTGAAGCATTTCTTTGCTACACCATGTAGTCCCTTGTGGATTCTGGGCAGTGACATGTTGTGTGCCGGGGGAACAGCACTTTTGTCTGCTGTATTCATGGCATTTGTTTCTGTTGTATTTCTGGGATACAGAATGCAGGGCAATGTTCTGGCATTTATGGGCTCCTGGTTGTTGACGCTGGTGTCTATGTTTAGCATCGGACTACTGATGGCAAGCTTATGCAGAACAATTAAATCAGTAAATGCCGTTACTACTCTTGTGTATTTTCCTATGTTGTTTTTATCCGGCGCAACCATTCCCTATGAACTGTTCCCAAGTGGATTACAGAAGGTTGCAAATGTGTTGCCACTGACACAGGGAATTAAGCTTATGAAAGCGGTATCAATGGGTATGAATTTAGAAGGTGTATGGAAAATTATTGTACTTCTTTTGGGGATTACACTGATTTGTATAATAATATCAGTGAAAACATTTCGATGGGAATAGTGGGAGAGAAGACAAATATGATAGAAATGAAAATGAATCAGCAACATCCGTGTTTTAAGGAAAAAGCAAAAGAGCATCTATATAAGATTGGTATGTTTGCCAATATGAATCGTGTAACCATCAAGACACTTCGCTATTATGATGAGCAGAAATTACTGGTTCCGATATACGTGGATGAGGAGAACGGTTACCGGTATTATGAGGCAGGTCAGATGGCACAGTTACACAGAATTATTGCCTTAAAGAATATGGGATTTTCCATCGAGGATATTCGAAGAATCATGGATGGGGCAGAAGAGAAATCCTTTTTACTTGAGAAAAAGCAGGAGATTTTAAAAGAGATTGCAGTTTTAACCACTAAACTTTCACAAGTCGAAAGCTATCTTGCAAGGGATAGCATGAATCTGTCCGCTCCGGTTCTAATCAAAGAAATACCGGAAGTAATTGTCTGCACCATGGAACGGAGAATTAAATCCTACGACGCGCTGTTCGAACTGATGCCACAAATGGGGGCACAGATGGAGATGCTGAACTGTCAGTGTGCTCAGCCGGCATACTGCTTTACTCACTATTTGGAGGCAGGATATAAAGAGGAGGATATACTGGTCGAAATTTGTGAGGCAGTCACAGAGAAGAAACCGGATTCAGAGGATATAGCATTTAAGGTGTTTCCCAAAGTGCCTAAAGCCGCATGTATTTTTCATAAAGGTTCTTATAACACCCTGCATCAATCCTATGCTATGCTGCTTCAATATATTGAAGAAAACGGATATGAGATTTGTGGAAATATCAGAGAGTCTTATATAGATGGGGTATGGAATAAGGAAACAGAAGATGAATGGCTTACGGAAATTCAGATTCCGGTGAAGTAATTCGGGTGCAGTTACAGTCACGTTTATTTTACCGTAATGAGTGAAATTGGTGGAAGGAGTTTACTATGATTTCTCAAGATCATATTATCATCCGCGGTCTACGACAGAACAATCTGAAAAATGTATCGCTGGATATACCCAAAGGGAAAATTGTGGTTTTCACCGGAGTATCAGGTTCCGGGAAATCCAGTATTGTATTTGACACAATTGCTGCTGAGAGTCAGCGGCAGATGAATGAAACTTATACTGCTTTTATGCGTGGAAGATTACCCAAATATGAAAAGCCAAAGGTGGAGAGAATCGACAATCTTTCCGCTTCGGTCATTGTGGATCAGTCCCGTCTGGGAGGCAACGCTCGTTCTACTGTGGGTACCATCAGTGATATGTATGCTGCATTGAGACTTTTATATTCTCGTATCGGTCAGCCTTATGTAGGAACAGCGTCATATTTTTCCTTTAACGATCCGAATGGTATGTGTCCCGAATGCTCCGGCATTGGTAAGGTGATGACCGTGGATATTGAAAGTCGTATAGCCCCGGAAAAGACATGGAATGAAGGTATGGCAGACCTTCCGGCATTCCATGTGGACAACTGGTACTGGAAGCAGTACGCCGAGTCCGGGCTGTTTCCGCTGGACAAAAAGTGGAAGGATTTTACGGAACAAGAGAGAAACCATCTGCTCTACGGTGCGGATACCCCGGATGGTAAGCGGTTGAGCAAAAAGGTGGAGGGCATATCTCAATATCTTCACAGGACATTGATTCATCGGGATACTTCCACTTTGAAGGATGCTTCGGTGAAACGGCTGATGTATCTGGTGGAGGAGAAAACCTGTCCACTGTGCCACGGACGGCGTCTGAATGACAAATCTCTTGCCTGTAAGGTGGAAGGATACAGCATTGATGAAATGTGTGCCATGGAATTTACCGAGCTGGTCAAGGTACTGCGCACAATCACCGATCCAAGAGCCAAAACTATTGTAGACACTCTGACTGCGTCACTTGAGCGTATGATAGATATTGGTTTACCCTATCTTTCCATGGACCGGGAATCCTCAACCTTGTCCGGCGGAGAAGCTCAGCGCTTAAAACTGGTACGTTATATGGGCAGTGCCCTTACCGGCATGACTTATATTTTTGATGAACCCAGCACCGGAATGCATCCCAGAGATGTGTATCGTATGACAAGACTTTTGCAGAGTCTGCGTGACAGAGGAAATACTGTTCTTGTGGTGGAACATGACAAGGATGTGATTTCTATTGCTGATGAAATCATTGATGTTGGACCTTTAGCGGGAAAAAATGGTGGACAGATTTTGTTTCAGGGAAGCTATGAAGCACTGCTTATGTCGGGAACCAGAACAGGAAATGCCATGAAGCATATCGAACCGCTGAAGGACATGCCCCGAGTTCCAAAAGAATTCCTTCCGGTACAAAATGCCGGTGTCCATAATCTAAAAAATGTATCAGTAGATATCCCACTGAATGTACTGACTGTGGTTACCGGTGTAGCCGGTTCCGGAAAAAGTTCTCTCATCCGGGATGTATTTGCAAAACAGTATGCCGATCGGGTGGTTTTGGTGGATCAGTCACCGGTGACTGCCACAGGACGTTCTACGCCGGCTACATTTTTGGGCTTCTTTGATGAGATACGAAAAGTGATAGCAAAAGAAAATGGGGTGGATGCCGGGCTGTTTTCTTTTAACAGTAAGGGCGCATGTCCTGCCTGCAGTGGGCGGGGACAGATTGTCACAGAGCTGGTATTTATGGATCCGGTTACTACGGTCTGTGAAGCCTGCGAAGGGAAAAGGTACAGTCAGGAAGCTATGTCTTATCAATATAAGGGCAAAAACATTGTGGAGATTCTTGATATGTCTGCCGGGGAGGCCTACGAGTTTTTCAAGGATAACAGAAAACTAAAAAAAGCTTTGGGGGCTATGCTGGAGGTGGGACTGCCATATCTGTCCCTGGGTCAGCCGCTTAGTACTCTGTCCGGAGGCGAGCGTCAGCGC
This sequence comes from Lachnospiraceae bacterium, assembly GCA_017623675.1. Classification (GTDB taxonomy): domain Bacteria; phylum Bacillota; class Clostridia; order Lachnospirales; family Lachnospiraceae; genus CAG-632. Next base: position 4,848 of record JAGAOO010000042.1, on the reverse strand, counting down.
GTGAAGCTTGCAAAAGATTTGTACAGCAAGGGGAATATCTATGTGTTAGATGAACCTACCACCGGACTTCATGCCTCTGATGTAAGGACGGTAATGGAACTATTGGATGGTTTGGTAGACCGGGGAAATACTGTAATTGTAATTGAACATAATCTGGATGTGATGAAGCGTGCTGACTGGCTGATTGATGTCGGACCGGATGGCGGTACTGCCGGCGGTGAGATTGTCTTTACCGGGACACCGGAGGAAATGGTCGAACAGGCACATACCATCACAGCAGAATATTTGAGAAAAGCGCAAGAGTAATAAAAACGGGTAATATGAGTTAATATATTAGTAGTACTTTATAAAAAAAGATTGAATAATGAGTTAAGGGGGTATTTTTTTAATTGAATTTAAAAAATACCCCCTTAAATTGAAAAAATTGATGGTTTATAGTACCATAAATACATAAAAGGAGGTTTTCCGAAGACTATTCTGTGAAAGCAGAGAAAACGATTATGACATTGATGAAAGAAAATGAAAGTAGTAAAAGAGGTAATAAAGTAGCTAGAATCATAGGTATAATTCTTTTAGTCATATCTATATTTTTCATTTTTTTGAACACTTCATATGGGGATAAAGGGTTAGAATTATATCTGTATAGTTTCATTGACATACCTAGCTTTATTTTAATAGTTCTTTTGTCGGCAGGAATATTGTTGGCATCAGGTATAAGAGGAAAACAGAGTGTATTGGCATTATTAAGTAAAATAATTATTCCGATTGGAGTAGTGATTTCGTTAGCATCGGCAATTATTATGCTGACGAAAATTGAAGCTCCAAGCATTCTTGGACCTTATATACAAGTTATATTTTCATCTTTGATTTACTCGTTTATCATAAAAATTGTAGTTGAGGTTATGATAGCAAAATCAAAGAACTTGTTTGCAGACAACTGAATTGCGGTTATAGTATTCTTGTGTTATGAGAGGTGTATATAGATGGATATTAGAATACTCCGATATTTTTTGACAGTGGCGAAAGAGCAGAACTTTACAAAGGCTGCAGAACAATTGAATATTACACAGCCTACACTTTCAAGACAGCTTGCTGCCTTGGAGGAGGAACTTGGAACCCCTCTTTTTGTAAGGGGAAGTCGCAGTCTTACACTTACGGAGGCTGGAATATTATTAAAACGAAGAGCATTGGAAATCATTGATCTGGAAGAAAAAATGCTGGATGAGCTTAAGGTTAAAGAAGAATTGATAGAAGGTACTATCACAATCGGCTGTGGAGAGTTTGCGGCTGTTGAAACATTAGCTGAAATATGTAAGGTATATAAAGAAAAATATCCAATGGTGCAGATTGCTTTACACACAGCAACGGCAGATTCCGTATATGAAATGATGAATGAGTGATAAATACTTTACACATTTTTTGTTATGTCGTCAGGAAAAGTATTTATCGTGCTTGCATGAATGGATATTTGACAACCGATAAGGAGGATTATCTATGGGAAAAAAATTAGTTGCATACTTTAGTGCCAGTGGAACAACAAGAAAAATTGCAGAGATGATAGCATCAGCAGCAGAAGCTGATTTGTATGAAATCATGCCGAAACAACTGTATTCAAAGGCAGATTTAAATTGGATGGATAAAAAATCCAGAAGCAGTGTGGAGATGAATGATAAAAAATCCAGACCGGAAATAGCAGATACAGATGCTCCAATAGACGGGTATGATGAGATTATTTTAGGTTTCCCAATCTGGTGGTATGTAGCACCTACAATCATTAATACATTTCTGGAAAGCTATAATTTTTCGGGCAAAAAAATTGTATTGTTTGCAACTTCCGGAGGAAGTGGATTTGGAAATACCGTAAGAGAGTTGCAGATTTCTGCACCTAATGCAGAGATAGTGGAAGGTAAAGTATTTAATAAGGCTACAAAGCAGGAAATTGCAGAGTGGGTAAAAAGTATTTCATAAGTAACGACTTAAATTAGTTTAGTGAAGAAGGTGGATAAAATGGAAAAAATTGTACAAACGGCAGGAAGAAATGCTCTGAAAGAGTTTTCGCCGGAATTTGCACATTTTAATGATGATGTTCTTTTTGGCGAGAACTGGAACAATCAGGATATTGATCTTAAGACCAGAAGTATCATAACTGTGGTGGCATTAATGTCTTCCGGGATAACGGATTCTTCTTTAATATATCATTTACAAAATGCCAAAGAACATGGTGTGACACAAAAAGAAATTGCTGCAATTATTACTCATGTGGCATTCTATGTAGGCTGGCCAAAAGGGTGGGCAGTTTTTAATCTTGCAAAGGAAGTTTGGCAGCCAAAGGAAGGGGATTTGCCATATGAAGATGAGGGTATGAGAGCACATGCAAAATCGATGGTATTTCCGATTGGAGAGCCAAATGATGCATTTGCAAAATATTTTGTAGGACAAAGCTATCTCGCACCGGTATCCACAGAGCAGGTTGGTATTTTCAACGTGACATTTGAGCCCGGATGCAGGAATAACTGGCATATTCATCATGGGAAAAGTGGTGGCGGACAAATCTTAGTATGCGTAGCCGGGCGGGGTTACTATCAGGAAGAAGGCAAGGAAGCGATAGAAATGAAACCGGGTGACTGTATTAATATCCCTTCTGAAGTGAAGCATTGGCATGGGGCAGCTCCGGATGAATGGTTTTCCCACTTGGCAATTGAGGTGCCGGGAGTGGATTGTTCCAATGAGTGGTGTGAGGCAGTATCAGAGAAAGAGTACGCCGGGTTAAGATAAGGAGAGGGCTATGGAATACGGTAAACTTGGGAATACAGACATAGAAGTGTCAAAATTATGTGTGGGCTGTATGAGTTTTGGAAAAGCAGGGACCATGCACGACTGGACTTTGGATGAAGCGGAGAGCGAGAAGGTTATCAAACATGCACTTGATTTGGGATATAACTTTTTTGATACTGCAAATGGATATTCAGCAGGAACAAGTGAGGAATACTTGGGAAGAGCGCTGAAGAAAAACATAGTAAGGAATCAGGTTGTGATTGCATCCAAGGTATATTTTAATGAAGGTCGTTTATCAAGACAGGCAATCATGAGGGAAATAGACGGAACTTTGTCACGTCTTGGAACCGATTATCTTGATTTATATATCATCCATAGATTTGACTATGATACGCCGATAGAAGAAACCATGGAAGCATTGCATGAACTTGTAAAATCAGGAAAGGTTCGGGCACTTGGCGCATCAGCGATGTATGGGTATCAGTTCCACAATATGCAGGTAATTGCAAAAGAAAATGGATGGACACCATTTTCGGCAATGGAGAATCATTATAATTTGCTTTATAGAGAGGATGAGCGAGAATTGATACCAATTTGTAAGCAAATGAATGTTTCGATAATGCCGTATAGTCCTCTTGCAGCCGGACATCTGGCAAGACCGCAGTGGAAGTCAGATTCTCTCCGTGGAGCCACGGATAAGGTTGCCATGGGAAAATATGATAAGACAGAAGCGGAGGATATGCAGATAGTGAAACGTGTAGCCGAGCTTGCCGAAAAGTATAGCTGTAAAATGTCACAGATCGCTATTGCATGGCAGTGGAGAAAGGGGATTGTATCGCCGATTATTGGAGCTACAAAAACAAGTTATTTAGATGACGCAGCAGGAGCCTTTGCAGTGAAATTAACTGTCGAGGATATTGCATATCTGGAAGAACCATATATTCCCCATAAGATTGTTGGAGCAATCGATAAAAATCCGGAGCAAGGCGTGATTTTGCTGGATGAAAAGAAATAACAAGAAAAGCAATGATATGAAGAATATATAAAAAACTTTTGGAATGGAAGAATGAAAGTAAAGGGAAAAAAGAGCTTATTATTTTTGATGAAGAGTTTGCTATTGCACTGGGCGAGGAATTGCTCGTAGCGTATATCAAAAAGTGTTTCGAAAAGAAAGAACCGTTGGAAAGAGGAATGCACAATAAGGCAATGCTGTTTTCGTTGTTTTGTGCGAAGGGTGTATTTCGCTCTTCGAGGCTGAAAAGGATTTGTGCCCAAACATAAAAGGATTATGAAATCATAGAAATTCATTGACAAAAGAATTGCATTTGGTACAATAATATTAAAGGAAAGTCCTGCCGACAAGTGGACGTTCAAAAAGCGTTAGGGTCGCTATGGTGACACTACATTCAAGGACTATGGAAACATAGTCCTTGAAATATTTTAGAGGAGAAATGGATGATTCAAGTACCATTAGAAGTATATCGTATTGATATGAAATACATCAGAAATTTACATAATATAGATGATAGAGTTTTATCGGTACCTCCCCAGATTGGTAAGGACGAGCGTCCTTTTCTTGGAGTGCTTGTTATTTGGAATGGTGCAATGAGCATGCCAGAGATTTGACAAATACAGCCAATGTCTTATATGCAAAGTATGTATCAGGTGAGAAATTTTCAGCAAGAGAGCAATGCTTAGATTTTAAAAGAATGGAAACCGAATGTAAGAAATTTGCCGAAAAGAGAAAATAGCATTTCCCCTATAACTCCCTCACAAAAAAATAAGGGAAAAGAGAAGAATACATGGATGACAGTGTACAGGGATGCCTGTAAATACTGGAAAGTCGGAGAAATACACGAGAAATTTTGAATTCTCACTTGAGGTATTTTTAGGGATTTAATAACTGTTATATCTTGTTATAAAAATCGCGTTAACCCTTGAAAATACTAAAGTTTTCATGGGTGTCCTCTCCGTCACATTTTGTATCGTGTTATATCGTTTTACCCTTGGTTATGACCTCTGATAAGGGAAAAAACAAGGGAAAGAAAATCAAGTAACAACTTATAACAAATT
>JAGAOO010000041.1 GCA_017623675.1 Lachnospiraceae bacterium | reverse complement strand
AAATGTTTCCAGATACACCAACGCATCAGATAACTCTCCGCTACAATAACAGATAAGATTGTCTTCCAGATCCTCTGCCCTGACTGCCGTTGACCAGCACACATCCCGGTAGATAGATAACAACAGTTTTGCCCTTGCATAGACATCATCCATTGCCAATCTCTGAATATGACAAATTCTTTGTATGCTATTGATTGCTTGCGTATTTCTCCTACTCATCTTTATCGCCTCTCCCTTGAAAATAAATTATAGTTTTCCGTTCTGGTGCAACCCATAAAGGGAAAGTAAACAGGTTGCACCTGATAGCGGCAAGTTCCGACACGCATTACTGCGCTGCCACTACCCGGATTTTTACCTGACGGTGGGATTATCCGGAACCCATTATAATTATCTGTACTTATCGGTACGCTTTTTTCCTCCAATGTGCTTCATACCTAAATCTTCTAAATAGAGATTTATTCTAGCAATACTACGTTCTCCCTTTTCCAAAAGGAACTCAATTACTACGTCCCTTTCGACTGCCGGAGAAAATATATAACCACTGCTAAACAGCAAATCTTTTATCTGTGCCATTGAAAGATTCATTGCACACGCTATTGATAACAACGTGTCTTTTGACGGAATAGATTTTTTTGTATTATTGCCAGCTAAGTTTTTTATGCTGTAATATGTATTTCTTGCATAGCCTACATCATTCAATGTGCGGATTATGTCAGCCACTTTGACATTCTCCTCAAACTGGCATATATAATCAGCAGTCTTAGGAATGTTATTATCCAATCTTGCAATCAGCTTGTTAATATCACTTTCAGACATCTCGATTCCAGAGACTTTCTTTGCAATTCTGCTATTTCTCCCTTTTGATTTCTCATCATACGAATAAGTTTGAGGCTCATAGCTCTCAATACGATTTCGTAATTTCTGCATTTCAATATCTTTGCAGACATTATTCAAATACAGCTCTACATCTAATCTATTGTAGATTCTTGTACAAGGTATTTGCATCAATGGGTAAGGATGATAAAATTTCTCATGAAATCCATTTTTACACTGCTCTGTTTTGGTCTTTTCAGACACAAATGTAGGCAGATATAAATAATATGGCACTTCTGCTATCTGTGTTATAATCGGTACTCTCTGACCATTCTCCATACCAGTTGCTAATACCCTAACTCTTTCTTTCGTAGGATAATAATAAATGCCTGCCATCAAGTCCTTATAAAAAGCTGGAAGATTTGAAAGTATTTCCATTAAACGTGTACGATTATGTTCAAATCCTTTATCTTTGTAATCAATTCCCAGCTTCATTAAATCCCAACACGCCACATAATAATAAGGCAATGAAACCTTATAGGTTTTTATAAAGTTGTTTGCGGCCCTATAACTTTCGACATAAGGCTCTTTAATCATCTGCGTTTTTATATGTCCCTCATAAGCCAGTGCAAACATAATTGAGATTACATACCAATCACGTTCAAAAGCCTCATCATAAACCATAGCGGAATGAATTAACGCATTTCCCACACGAAGAATACAGTCTTCCATACCATCCGGCATTTTCAATGTTTTTTCTTCATAATAACTCTTGATTTTGGAGAGCATATTTCCATGCTTTTCTTCTAACTCTGTGCGAGTAGCCTTCTGCCATGCTTTAACCTTATCACCCATTTCTACGCCTTCTTTACTGTTCAGCATCATAGGCAATTCATTTACAGCAATCTCTGTACCATAATCATGCATTTTTGAAGCAATCTCTTTGTTTAAATACAGTGCATACATAGTAACCAATGCATCAAAATCCATACTTGAAAGATATGGTAGTAAGTAATACTGGAAAACATCCTCATCAGCCACTTCCGTATTTAACAAAACATCACTTCGGTCTACAAATTTTTTGATTTCATACATAATATCCATCTCCTTTTCTTTACGATATGGATAGCGTATCATACTCGATTTCAAAAACTGTAACTTACTAAATTACTTTTGAAAACACTCAATAGATATAGCGGAAACCATAACTATTGAGTGTTATTCACTCTAGCGTTCAAACATTAAAACTTCAATTTCTTTTGTAATATCATCCTTAGATACCCCCATGACATTTAGCATATCTCTCCAGATAAAAAACTCTGCTACTTTCTGTAAGCCTAATGTATATCTGCTCCATACCATATCTGTTGTGTTTTCGACCTTAATCTCATTCAGCTTACACTTATCTATCAGATACAATTTTGTTCTTGCTGGCACATTTTGTAAATCAAGATTAACATATCCCCATGAATTGCTAGTTACTTCATAGTTCTTCAATACAGATATGTACTTCTGCACTTTCTGATACGCTTCCGCATCAGAGGTAATTACTGTTTCCCATACATCCCTTGCAAGAATTGATTCCATTGCATACATAGTAACCGGTGGATATGCCTCAAAATGATGCGTTCCTTCAGATACACCCATGTCAACCTTTACTGCTGAACTCAAACGGCTATACACATATTTCACAAGCATCTGCTTCCACATTTCAGGACAATTCTGCTCATTATATTTCTTAAATTCGTTATACAAACTTTGCAGTTGCTTTCTGCAAGCCATATTTACTGCGTATAGCAGTCTATAATTATCCGCTGACATTACTCTATCATGTCTTTCGTCCTTAAAAGTATCAAGTGTATATTCCTGCTTTACATCCTTTTCTAATGTTTCAAATGACCATGCCTCCAACAAACTCTTTACAAAACTTAATAATTCGTCTTTGCTTACACCGGCATTTGTTATTTCATCTGCAACTTCTGTAAAAGCAACATTCTCTTTCGTCAGCAACTCTATTACTTTTTCTGTAATATGATTTACAAATAAACTCTCTGCCACAGATTTTTTCTTTGCTTTCATAGGCGGAATACCTATAACCGTTTTAGCTGGTTGAAGTACTTCCATTGATGATTCAATAATGCTAGTTCGCAAACCCGAAAAGAAATCTTCAAAACTTTGCATTGCGTCTTTTGCCTCATCTTGAATTTCCTGATATTCTTCCTCATCATCACAAGGACTACTGATACGATACATGAAGCACATTTTACTAGACGCAATCAATGGAGCAAGTTTCTCTACCAATTCTCCGTAAGATTCCTTCGCTTCTGTTCTGTTACTATCTGCCGCAACCAATACCACTAAATCAGCCTTTTCAATCGGTACTAAACTATAATTGCTTGAAACTCCCGGTGTATCAGTAATTATCAACGTCTTCACATTACACTTTGCCATAATCTCACGTGCCATAGGGCTAGGACACATATATACTTCAATATATACATCACTGCTGATTTCTTCTCCAGCTTCCCTTTTCGATTTCAGGTAATCAGTAATCTCCCTCATAAACTGCGGAAATTTCTCATCCCTAATAGGACACTGAATACCATCCATACCATCCACATCCGCTCCGTGGTCATCTTTTCTCTTATTATGAAATATAGCACACGGTTCTTTTATTTCTGAACTTACATAGTGTTGTACTGCACACTGGGTAAAATCATCTCCATGTTGACTACAACCTGCCCTATATGCAAATGGCTCATCAAAGAACAACGATACCAAGAAACTCTTTCCCACTCTAGGGCGGCCACAAAATGCAATCGTTTTATATGCACCTAAATTTGCAATGGTGTTTTCTGATTTATAAGTTCTATTATGTGCTTCTGCCCATCTTTCAATATCCAATCTGTCAAAAATCGGTGTTGCTGTAAGTTCTACACACGGTACAGGAAAATCTTCTTTATACCTGTTTCTAAGATTAGCAAATGCTTGTGAAGATACTCCAAGAAGCTCTGCCGCCTCTTTTACACCCATAATTCTATCTGCGGACAACATAGTTACTACCTCCGTGAATAATATTTTTTCTTGGTGTGAACATTGTTCACACTCATAATATACACCATTCACTTTGTTTTTGCAATACCTTTTATTTTCTTTCTACAAACCATCTGTAATTTTCCTCGTAAAACAAGTAATGTTCCCCTCCGGCTATAATACAAGTGAAACGTAATCCCACACCACCTGCTTTACGGCTTGCGGCCCTAACACACTGCTTTACTCTCTGTATCTCAAACTTTCTGCCATCTTCCCATATAACCTGCAATGGTCTTAGCTGACCATCCGGGGTAAATTTTGCATCTACCTCTACATATACCTTATCTTCCATCTTAATACCTCTATATGTCCAAAAGCTCAACTCCAGTTCTGTTTCCACCCTCCATGTACCCATGTGGATGCACGGTATGGTCTTCTTTTGCATTTACGTTGGATAAAGCTCTGTCACAATACATAAGTCCACGTTGGATACTTGCAAATCCAAAACGCCTTCTTATATCATCAACTGCTCTGTCAGCCTTACGCATTTTATCCCGGTAATTCTCATCCACAAATAAACTAAGCTGTGTAGCACAATAGGGATTTGTTAAATCAGATGCCCGGACACCAATGCTTCTTATAGGCTTGTCCCATTTATAATTTGCACAGAACAGCTCCAGTGCTGCCGTTGCAATCTCATTTGTTATATCTGTAGGATTCTGTAATTTCTTCTGCCTTGTAAAGCTGTGCAATTCATTATCCCGGACACTAATCTCAACTACATTACAGACAAAATTATTGTCCCTTAGTCTAGCAGAAACACTTTCCGAAAGTACATAGGCAATTATGGCTACGTCTTCGTAAGTTGTTAAATCACGTGGGGTTGTGGTACTATTGCCAATACTCTTTATGGGAGCATGAACATTT